>PMBR01000096.1 GCA_003152995.1 Chloroflexota bacterium
GACTTCAACAATCTGCTGACGGCCATCTCCGGCTACGCGGAAATCCTCAAGTCGGAACTCGAGTCCGACGACCCGCGGGCCGAGGACGTCGTCGAGATCCAGCGAGCCGCCACCCGGGCGACCCAGCTGACCGCCCAGCTCCTGGCCTTCTCGCGACGCCAGATCCTCCGACCCAGGCCGCTCGACCCCCAGTCGATCCTTTCCGGGATCACGCCAATGCTCCGCCGGCTCATCGGAGAAGACGTCGAAGTCGTGACGAGGGCCAGGCCGGGACTGGGCGCGGTGATGGCCGACCCAAGCCAGCTCGACCAGGTGCTCGTGAACCTGGCCCTCAATGCCCGCGACGCCATGCCCACGGGCGGCCGGCTCGAGATCGAGATCGACGAAATCGAACTCGACGGGTCATTTGTCGAGGCTCACGTCGGTGCTCACGTCGGACGGCATGTCGTGTTCCGGGTCATGGACACCGGCGTCGGGATGACCCCCGAGGTACGAGCCCACGCGTTCGAGCCGTTCTACACGACAAAGGGGCCCGGCAAGGGCACGGGCCTTGGTCTGTCCACGGTGTTCGGGATCATGGAACAGTCGAATGGGTATGTGGATGTCGACAGCGAGCCCGGCCAGGGCACCACATTCCGGCTGTACCTTCCCGGCGCCACGTTGGCCGCTGCCGCCGCGCCCTCCCGGCCGGATCCCGATGCTGGAAGGCCGGGCGTCGGAACGATCCTCGTCGTGGAGGACGAAGAGCCGGTCCGCGCGCTGGTCTGCCGTCTCCTCGAGAAGGCCGGCTACGTCGTCCTCGCTGCGGCGACCGGAGAGCAGGCTCTCGACGTCGAAGCCGGGCACGAGGGACCGATCGACCTGCTGTTCACGGACGTGATCCTGCCTGGGATGAGCGGCCGGGAACTGGCCGGAGTGCTCACTACCCGCCGGCCTGGCATGCCGGTGCTATACGCCTCGGGCTACAACCAGGAGATAGTGATCGCTCGCGGGGTGCTCGAGCCGGGCATCAGCTACCTGCCCAAGCCGTACAGCAGTGAACAGGTCTTGCGGCGTATTCGGGAGCACGTCAGGCCGGCGATCGACACGTCCGGGGGATAGGACGAAGTAGACACCGAAGAGCCGAACGATCTCTCGTATGGAGATCGGCCGCATCCCTGGCCGCTGCGAACCTTCATCCCTCCGCCGATAACGGCTCCAGCCTGAACACAGGGTGGTTCGGCGCGATTTCCTCCCAGTCGGCGACGGGAGCTTCGGGATCGACCCGAAAGGCCCGGCGGGTGATCGGCTCAATCGCAACATAGGCCTTGAGGATCGGCGCCGCCGTAGCCGCGTCGACCTCCCGCACGATCATGGTCTCGCGGTAGCCTCGCCGGCTCAGGGTTACGCGACCGCATGCCCGAGCGTTCTTGGCCCACGCGACGTTGCCGTACGGGCCGACCAGCCAGCGCTCTCCATCGCAGGCCAGGACGGTCACAGGCGTGGTGTGCGGCCGGCCGGTGTTCCGGCCGACCACAGTCAGCAGATAGGTCTTGTCGGGTCCGATACCCGCGCGGACGAAGAACTTTGCTGCCAGGTTGGCGGCCTTCTCCATGCGCCCGACCCTATACGTGGTCATCTCGTCTTCGAACCCTCTCCGTCTCGAGGTCCATTTCCTGGGGGACCAATCTTGCGCCTTATGGTCGGCCGCCGAACCGCACAGGGACCGGGAGTGCTCGCGGCGCGCGGCTTGCGTCGCTCGCAGTCGTCTTCAACGTGAAAGCAATCGCGCTCAGCCACCGCACCATGCCGGCGGAGATGCGGGTCGGCACCCGACGATGCCAGACGGCGAAAGCTCAGCAGAGCGCATCCTGCTGCCGGAGCCCTCCCGGGGCATCTCCGTATATCGGATGTCCGATTTGCCCGTCAGGGCCAATGACGATCGTCGCAGGACCGTCTGCAACTGCATCCCGAATGTGCAGATAGAAACTGCTGCTCACCCCGTCCGCGGTGACGGACACCTCGACTACACCACTCCGCAGCCCGGCCGATAGTGTCCTGCAGCCGGCGGCCACTGCGCCCCCCGACAGCCCCTGAACGGGCGTGCCGAACAGCCCGGGCTGACTCCAGCTCACAGAAGCGTCCTGATGGCTGTAGTTCTGGACGACGAGATCCAATGGCATAGCACAGGCGCAGGAGTTCACGGGCAGTAGTAGAGCGGCCGAAATCGCAACGATGAGAGCGAGCGCGAGGCTGGCCAGCACGGCGCTGGCGCACCCGAGTCGATAGCGAATTCGGTCTCGTTTCGGCCTGGTCGTGGTCGCGTCAGCCTGGTCGAACATCATCCCCTGTTTGGCTCGCCTGGTCGCTGCCTGTGCAATACAGTACGCGACGCCTGAGCGGAAGGATGACGGCTGGCGAACTCGATGACCACGTCGCCGTAGTCGAGACAGCTCCGCAGCCGACCCTCCCCGGCGCTGTCCCCGCAGGGAACTTCACTGAGCTTCGGGCAGCGGCTCCAAGATCACGACCGCGGTGGAGGACCGCCGGGTGGCGTACGCGTCGACGTCGGTCCCCATGTCGCGCCACCGGGCCCACAGGCGTGATCTTTCGTCCCCCACCGCCGCGCGGGCGCGCACCGCGCGCGATCCATCGACAAGGTCGACGCGAGCCTCGGACTGCGCCTGGAGGTTGAGCCACCAGGCCGGCTCGCCTTCTGCCCAGCCGTTCATGGCCATGGTGACCAGGTTCGGCCCGTCCTCGTAGTAACCGAGGATCGCAATGCGCTCCCGGCCCGTGCGGCGCCCGATCGTCTTGAGGCGCATCGTGCCCCACTTGTCGCTCTTCGGACGCCACAGGCCACGTCGGCCGCCGGTAAGGCGATAGACGGCACGGTGAAGTGCCCAAGCGGAGCGGACAAACCAGCGCGGAGGGAGTCGCGGGCTAACATCGGGCCGTCCGGACATGTAACTCCCCTCCTGCAGGAACGACATGGTTCGGTCGTTTCGCGGCCGAGGCAAGTGGCCGCGATGGGCATCATAAGCTGTGTCGTTCCGCACGAGGGAGCGTGAAGCCAAGCTGCTACGTGTAGAACCTCTTGGCTCGGTCGGCGTCCGTCACCCCTAGTGTCCCTCGACAGCCTCGTAGCGCCTGCGGCGCTCAGCTCGTCGGGTAGGGCTACTTCTTGATGTAGACCGTGACCGGCGGGATCATCCCGTACCGCTCCATGGCCGCCGCCATCTCGGGCGAGGCCGCTGTCTGCGCCGCCTGGAAGGCGTCCATGTCGGGTACGTCCCAGGTGCTGGCGACGTGGTTACTGCCATCCGCGGCGACGTAGCTGCTCCCGTCCGACGCGACGGCGGACAGCTGGGCGATCATCTCGGGCTTGAACTTCAGCCACGCCTCGACATCCTTGACCGCCGCAGTGACCACGATCTTCGGCATGCAATCTCCTTCGGGAGGGTGCCTCGAAGCCTGATGGCGGGGACGCCCGACCCAGTGCGAGGGCGGGAGTATGCGCGAACGCCAACTTCCTTGTCCCACACAAGGTCTGCCGAACCACAGGATGAACCGACGGACCCGTCAGGCCGTGGCTCGCCCTCCTACCGACATCGATTACCTTTGGCATTCAAGGCCGGCCCGGCCGTCGGCACGTCCGGCGGGGAAGAGAGGGACGACAGGATGAACGACTCAGACAAGAGGACTTCCCCCGCCAGGATGCCGCGCGCGACGCTCTCGCGGACAACTCCCGGCCGCCTGGCCGGCCCGGCTCTCCTCGCCGCCGTCGCCTTGGGCGTGGCAGGCTGCTACAACCCCGCAGACCCGGCCCAGGTCGCGCCGTTCGTGATAACTCTGCTCGCCCTCATCTTCGGCTCCATTGTCCTCTCGTTCGTCGTCGTGCTGCTCGCGATCCGCTACCTCCTTCGGAAGATGGGAGCGACCACCAGGCCGATCGCGAACGGCGTCCCCGCGGACGCGATCATCGAGACCATCGCCGATACCGGCTTCACGGCGAGCGCCCCGGGGATCGGCGCGAACTCGCCACGTTACAGGCTCGGGTTGCAGGTGACCCCGGTCGACCAGTTCACCTCGCCCTACCAGGTCGAAATCACGACCTTCATCCCGCGTATCTACACCCCGCAGATCGTGCCCGGGGCGAAGATAGGGGTGATAGTCGATCCGACAAACCCGAACAACGTGGTGCTGGATCTGGCCCGCCTCGGCCGCCTCCCGACCCAGGACGGCCGATGATCCGAGCGCGAGTCTAGCGAGCCGTTCCGAACCTGCTTGCGATCATTGGTTCCGCGACACCCAAAAGAGGATCACGTCATGACAAACCCGTCTTCGGCGGTGCTCGATGCTCGCCAGCAAGATTTCGACGCGCTGGCCGGTGAGCGTTGGGACGTTCTCGTCGTGGGCGGCGGGATCACCGGCTGCGGGGTCCTGCTGGATGCCGTGAGCCGAGGGCTCAGGGCCGCGCTGATAGAAGGTGACGACATTGCGGCCGGGACGAGCAGTCGCTCGTCGGGTCTCATACACGGCGGGCTCCGCTACCTCGAGCAATTCCAGATAGGCCTGGTCCGCGAGGCCCTTCGAGAACGGGCCACGCTGCTGAGGATCGCGCCTCACCTGGTCCGGCTGGAACCGTTCTTGTTTCCGGTGTACGGCGGCCCGTGGGCCCGTCCGTTCTTCGGCGCGGGGCTCACCCTGTACGACCTGCTGGGCGCCTCAGCCGACGGCGGATTCCACAAGCACCTCTCCGTCGGCGACACCCTCGCCACGGTCCCGGGCTTGCGGCGCAAGGGCCTGCGCGGAGCATTCCTGTACCACGACGGCCAAGAAGACGACGCACGATATGCCATAAGCGTCGTCCGGACCGCTCGGGCGCAGGGAGCCGTCGCCGTCACGCGGGTGAGGGCCCTGCGCGGGATCGAAGAGGGCGGCCGAATCGTCGGATGCGCCGTCCGCGACGGGCTAACCGGCTCCGAGATCGACGTCCATGCCGCGTCCGTCATCGACGCCACCGGCGTCTGGACGGGTCGCGCCGATGGCCCGTTCCCGGCGGGGAACGTCAGGCTCACTCTGCCCAGCCGGGGCACCCACATCGTCGTGCGGCGAGATCGAATCCCGAGTCAGTACGGGCTGACACTGCGGATACCGCACCGTGTCTGCTTCCTGGTGCCGTGGCCGGATCGATGGGTGATCGGGACTACGGACCACGAGGACAACGACGCCCCCGACCGACCGGCACCCACGCTGGCCGAGGTGGACGAGATCCTGGCGAACGTCAACGGCACCCTGGACGTGAGCCTGACTCGCCGAGACGTGGTCGGGGCTTTCGCGGGTCTCCGACCGCTGGCCACCGACCCGGGCGGGGCAGCAGGCTCGACCGTCAAGGCGTCGCGTGAGCACAGGATTCGCACTGAGCCAAACGGCCTCGTGCGGATCAGTGGCGGCAAGTTCACGACCTATCGCCTCATGGCCGCCCAGACCGTCGACGCCGCCCTCGGGCGCGTGGCAGCCAGGACCCGCCCGTCCCGGACGGCTGAACTCCCAATCTCCGGAGCCGCCTCGCTGCCAGAACTCCATACTCTCGCCGCGACAATCGCCGCCGAGTCGGGGCTGGATTCCTATCGAACGGAGCGGCTCGTGGCTCGCTTCGGAACTCAGGCATCGGACGTCGTCGGGCTCGGCCGTGAGCTCGGCCTGCTCCGGCCGCTCGCACCCGACATCGCGCAGCTCGAAGCCGAGGTGACCTGGTCCGTTCGAAATGAGAGCGCCCTCTCAGTCGACGACTTCCTCTCGCGGCGGACGCGGCTCGCTCACGAACTCGCCGACCGTGGCGCGGTCGTCGCTCCGCGAGTGGCGGAGTTGATGGGGGCAGAATTGGCCTGGTCGGCGGCCGAGAAGGCCGGGGCAGTGAGCACGTATCTGGCCTCGGCCCACCGTGAATACGACGTCCCACCCGAGGCCTAGAGCCGCGGCAGCTCAGTCAGCAGCAGGAGCACCGAGATCAGCCTGGCGGATGTCCTGGCTCCTCCGTTCGGCCCGCTACTTGCTCTTGTGCGGTTTGATTGCGGCGTTGCGGACGGCGTCGATGCCCTTGGCGGCTGGCTGGCCGTGCTCGGCCGGGTGGAGGTAGAGCCCGCGTTCGGCGGCCGGCTTCTCCTCTTCGACCGGGATGCGGTGAGCGTCGGCCCAGGCGTCCTTTCGAATGCCGGTGAGCTGCCAGTACACCCGCTGGCTGACCTTACCGCCGGCGATCGAGAAGGCGTTTCCCTCCATTTCCGACTTGACGTACAGCGGGCTGAACTCGCCAACCGCCGTCAGCTGGATCCGAGTGTCCCGGTTGAGGGCCTCGAACCAATCGGGCAGGGTTACCGTGGCCTCGCCCTTGGCATCGAGTGTCACGACCCCGTCGTAGACGTTCTTCATGTCGGGCGATTCGACGAAGCTGTGGTACAGGAACTTGTTCGCCGGATCGAGGGGATGGTCGATCTTGAACGAGCCGCCGCCCTTGGACAGGGTGCCGGTGACTTGGATGTTGCCAGCCACGTAGACGTTGCCATCGCCGTAAATGCTGTACCCCGACGTGCTGGAACCGTAGATGCCGGTATACGAGTCGCTGGAACCGGAGACGCCGATATACGAGTGGCTGGAACCACAAACGCCGATCCCCGTCCCACTGGAGCCGTAAACGCCCTTGCCACCCGCACTGGCCACGCCCACCACGCCGGTCACCCCGCAGAACGCGCCGGCGGCGGGCCACTGCGCCAGCCCATCGATGTCGGCGTCGGTGCCGCCACCGGAGAGGACGCGGATGCCTGCTCCGGCCAAAGAGTCGGTGCCGGGGTTGGTGTTGGTGGCTTTGATGGCGTAGGCGCTGTTGCTCGCGGTGGTGGCCACGAGGCCGTGGTTCTGCTCGCCCGCGGCCCGGATGGCGGCCCCGCCGCCGTAGGTCAGAGCATCGTTAGCGCCGTACACGCCGTACTTGGTGTTGTTGGCCACGACACCGCTCACGCCCGAGCCGTTCGAGCTCGTGAAGAAGCCGGCGATGCCGTTGTTGGCGATTCCCCGCACGGCCGTGCCGGTCCCGTTCTGGTGGACATAGAGGGCTGTGCCGGTCGAGTTGGTGGCGAGGTCCGTGTTCGTGGTTCCGGCGTTGTTGGAGGCACCCATGACGAGCGAGCCACCCGCGGCAGCCTCGGCCCCTTGCGGTCTACCGAGCGAGCCCAGGACCAGACCGGCCAGGCCTGCGAGCCCGGCCCCGAGGATCGAGCGCCGCGAGCGGTTCGGCTCGGGCGGCTGCGCGTCCGCCCTCGGATCGGACGAGACGATCGGCTCGGTCAGCGGTTCGATAGCCATCGGGAGACCCTCCAGACGGCGCGAGCTTCGCTGGACGCATGCGGCCGCACCGCCGAGTGGATCATCGTCCTGGCGGGGGCCTGGTGCAATGGGCAGGGTCGGAAGGCCAGGCAGGGTCCGAGATCCGCCTGGCGGTGATCCGGCCCCCAGTTCGGCTCGCTTAGCTGATCGTCCGAAGGTCTGGCCAGAGCGTGGTCCACGGCGCCCGTAGGCCGGTGCACACCGAGACCGCCGTTCCCTGCTCGCCGTTGGTGATGCCGAGCCCGTTGTCGACATAGGCGACGACGTGACAACCGGCGAAGAACTGGCTCCAGTCGACCGGTCTCCAATCCCCCACGTGCACGACGATGGTGCGGTCGGCCGGCGGGGGTCCCCACGACCAGAACGAGTTGTGGCCCGAGTAGACCGGCGGGAGTCCCGTGCCGAGTAGCTCGAGCGGGCTGGCCTCGCTGTAATCGTTGGTCAGGATCACCGCGTGGGCCCGCTCGTCGGCGGGCAGCCCGGCCACCACGCCCTCCACTGTGGAGACGAACTGCGGCCAGCCGACCTCGTTCGCCGTGTCGGGGACCGTGGCCGGAAGCGAGGTCGTGGCGTAGGTGGCGAGGGGCAGGATCGGCAGCGTCAGGTAGGCGATGAGGGCACCAGAGAGCACGGCGGCCGTCGTGAAGCTCGCGGCTTTGAAACGGAAGTGGCCACGGGCCAGCCAGCGGTCGAGGAGGATCGCACCGGCCGCCATGAGCACAGAGGCGATCCCGATCGAGTAGTAGGCCTTGCCGCCACTGACGACGACGAGGGCGAGGGCGATCAAGGCGGCGATCCCGATCGGGCGCCACGGAGCCGCTGCCTTCGACCGCAGGACCCAGAGCATACCCGCGGCGCTCACCGGAAAGAGGAGCGGGCCGGTGAAGAGCCAGAGCAGCGGCACGATCTGGGCCCGGTTGTCGGCGGCGTATTGGGAGATGGCACGCGCCATCGTGAGCTGCGGCCAGCCGTTCGTCGCCTGCCAGACGAGGTTCGGCGCCCACAGCAGGAGCGCGATCCCGATCGCCGCCCACGCCCACGGCGAGCGCACCACGTCCCAGCGCCGGGCGAGGACCAGCCCGACTGCCAGCCCAGCTCCCAGAAACAGCAGCGTGTCCTTGTTCTCCAGGCCGACCCCGGTCACCACGCCAACGGCCAGCCAGAGGCGCCGATCCCTGCCCGCGAGCAGCTTTACGAGCAGCCAGAGGACAATCGCCCAGGCGAGCAGGTCGGGCTCGGTCGTGGTGTCGAGATGGCCGGCGCCAAGATAGCCGGACAGAGCCGCTGTGATCGCCGCGAGGACCTGCGCCCGCCGCGAGCCGCCGAGGTCACGCGCGATGAGCGCTACGAGGATCACGACGATCGCCATCTCGAGCGCGGGCAGGAGCCGGATGGTCGTCGGCGAGACACCGAACAGCGCTACCGACGCGGCAGAGAGCAGTGGCGTAAGGGGCGGTTGGTCGACGTAGCCAAAGGCCGGATGCTGGCCCGCGACGACGAAATACATCTCGTCGCCGTGGAAGCCGTAGGCGCTCGACACAGCCATCAGCCCGGCGAACATGACGCCGGCGACTGCGAGCACTGGCCAGGGAACGGCGAGCGAGGCAAGACGACCGCCGGATGGGTCGCCGGCCGAGGTTGTCACTACTTGTCCCTGTGAACGGCTCATCGACCGGAGGATACGCGCAACCTCTGCGGGAGTCCCGCAGTATGGAGAAGCCCGAGAGGATGCTACCCGGCGGTGGGTACCGGCCCTTCGCGCACGCCGAGCACGTTGCCGGCGGGATCCTTGAACCATGCACCGCGCGCCGGGCCAACCTGAGCAATGAAGTTGACGGTCTTGGGCGTCTCGTATTCCTCGAAGACGACCCCTCGCGAGGTCAGGTCGCGGATGACCGCCTCGATGTCATCGACCTCGAAATGCGCCACGGTCTGACCTCCAGCGGGTGGTTGCCCGCGCCGGACAGTCAGTTGTGATCCCTTGCCGGCACCGAACCGGAAGCTGAACGGGTTCTCGTCGAGGAGCTTCAGGCCGAGCTGTTCCTGGTAGAACCGCTTGGCCTGGTCGAGGTCCGTCACCACCAGCGTCGTGACGGCCAGCGAATCGGCAAGCATCTTGTCACCTCAGTCATGAGCGGAGCGGCAGTTCAGACATTGGCGCCGGCTGCGCCGCACAGCCATCGTTCTGGCGCGATTGCGCGGCGTCGCTCCAACGTCGGACCCAGGATCGCGATGGTCGGATCTAGGCGGGAGAGCCCGCCGGCACGGCGCCGAGCTGCTGCATCATCGCCAGCGCATCCAGGACGCCCCAATGCTCGCGCACGAGACCGTCGTCGCCGAAGTTGAATACGTCGATCAGCTGCACGTTGAACTTCTTGCCCGTTGCGGGCATGCCCATGAACTCACCCTTGTGGGTTCCCGTGTACCTCACGCGAGTGACGACCTTGGAACCGCTCCCGAATGCGTCTTCAACGATCATGCGCAGGTCGGGGAACGCTGCGATCTGCATTTGGAAGAACTGCTTGACTCCCTCTTTCGTCGGCTCCAGGCCCGGTGTCACCTCGTGCTCGACGAAATCGGCTGCCAGATGGTCGCTGAACCCGCCTACGTCTCCGGCGTTGATCAACTCGTACAGGCGTCGCGCCGTGGCTGCATGATCCGTTGACATCTCAGTGCATCCCGTGACCTTTCTGGGCGCACGACACGCCCGCCCGGACAGCTCGGTCTCGCCATTGGCCCAGCGCGACGGTGAGCCATTGCCTTCGGCGATGGCTTTGGGCGACCGCATGGGGACGCCGCGCTGGTGGGAACCCGAAAGGCTCCCGCGCCTACCTGCCGTGTCGGCCGAGCATGGGCGCCACCCGGCGTGCTAGATAGCCAAGTCCCGGAGGGTGAGCCAGCGGGGTGACTCGGGCGTGTTCTGTCCCGCCTGCTGTTTCGTGCGTCCTCATGACGATCCTCGTTCCGGGCGCCGAGACATCCGTGTCGTGCGACCAAGGGGATGATCCCTGCTCTCTCGCGGCGAGAACTCCACTACGTACGACACGTCGGTGGAACCGGACGCAGCCCCGACCCCACCGCATTGCCCGATTGGCAAAGAGACGCGGCGCCAATCGACGGCTGGGTCGTTATGCGCTGTCCTGAGGTAGTCGAATCATGTTCACCTACGGTCGGTTACGCATGTCCGCATTGGGCGGCATCATCGTCAGCCTGGCCTTACTGGCAAACCCCCTGGCAGCATCTGCGGCTGCAGGCTGGTCACCAGAGGTCGTCATCTCGCCGTCCCAGCCATCGCCGGCGCCCAACGCCTTTGTGATCAACCCAGCCGGGAACGAGTTGTGGGTAATGGCACCCGGCGTGGTAGGCGGCTATATGGTGGAGGCCGCCCAGCGTTCGTTCGGCGGCGCGTGGAGCCCCCTGGCGACCGTCGTGTCTGTTCACACGGGTTTTCTCACCACGCCGCAGAGTCTTTCCGCTTCGATCAGCGCGAACGGCAGTGAAGTCGCCGCCTGGGTGGTGGGCGGGATACAGATCTCATTCCGCTCGGCCTCCGGCGTCTGGCAGGCACCGGTGAGTGTCAGCACGGCAGGCAGTCCGTCCAGCCTCCTGGTGAAGCTCGACGCTCAAGGGAATGGGGTTGCCGTGTGGTCCGAGATGACGGGCACGGCGTCCGTGGTCAAGGCGGTCACCTGGAACGCCGCAGGCGCATTCGGCACCGTCGTACAGCTTTCGCAACCGCAAGTCGGCCAGTTCGCGCCTGATCTGGCGGTCAACGACGCCGGGACCGCCGTGGTTGTCTGGACGGCGGCCGCTCCGGGCAGCACCTCCACTCAGATCGAGTCGACGACACGACCCTCGGGCGGCAACTGGGGCGCGATGACGGCGGTCTCGCCGATCCTGCCGTTCACGTCATCGGCGCGAGTCGCACTCGATGGCTCCGGCGACGCGACGGTCGTCTGGCAGCAAGGCACGACCTACGGCATCTATGCGGCGACACGGTCCGCCGGTGGAGCATGGAGCAACCCGACGGAAATCGAGACGTCCAACAACGTGGCCGTCGCCGGTCAGGCCGCGGTCGCCACCGACTCAGCCGGCAACGCAACGGCGACCTGGATGATGCGCGACGCCACGACCGGAGTGACCTCTGTCCGTGCCGCCACGCGCCCAGCCGGTTCCTCATGGGGGGCGCCTACCACCCTGGGATCGTGCGGCTCTACCTGCGTTCCTCACATTGCCTCCGCAAGCGACGGCTCGATAACCGTTGTCGGCTGGGCTCCCAATGGTCCGGCGGCCAACGCCGCCATCAGGTTGGGCCTGGGGACGTGGGTGTCGTCCACGGTCGGCAGCGGCAACGCCGCAGTTACCTATGTCGTTGCGACGAACAACGCCGGCGCATCGGCCGTCTGGCCGGTCGGCATCCACGTGGCCTACCACTTGGCCCTCAAGCAGAGTGACTATCGATAGCAGGCAGTGGAGAAGGGCCCTGGGCGGCGCGGCCGACCAGGGCCCTTCTTGCTGCCATGTGCTCGGACCTCGAGCCGAACGCGCTAGGATGGATGCTCTGGGCACGCCGACCGAGAACACCGAACCTGTGTGCGCCGGTTCTTCGCGCATGACGTACGAGGAGTGATGTTGCCGTGAGCTCAATCGGCGTCGAGATCCGAGACTCGGTCGCCTGGATCACGCTGGCCAGTCCGCCGGTCAACGCCCTGAGCATGACCCTGATCGACGAGCTATCCGCCGCCCTCGTCGAGCATCGGCCACCCGAGGTGCGGGTAGTCGTAGTCCGCGCCGCGCCCGGCGCGAGGGTCTTCTCGGCGGGCCACGACGTCCGTGAACTGCCCACGAATGGGCGCGACCCTCTCACCTACAACGATCCGCTGCGCAAAGTAATCCGCAACGTCGAGAACCACCCCGCGCCGATCATCGCCATGGTCGAGGGCTCAGTCTGGGGCGGCGCCTGCGAGCTTGTCCTTTCGTGCGACCTCGTGGTTGCCGGCAGCGAGGCGACGTTCGCCCTCACTCCGGCACGCCTGGGGGTTCCGTACAACCTATCGGGCACGCTCAATCTCATGAAGGTCGCGGACATGCACTTCGTGAAGGAGATGTTGTTTGCGGCCCGGCCAATCCGAGCTGATCGGATGGCCGCGTACGGGGTCGTGAACGCCGTCGTCCCGACCGATGAGCTCGAGCGGACGACGACCGCGCTGGCCGCCGACATCGCCTCGTTGTCGCCGCTCGTCCACCGCATCATGAAAGAAGAGTTGCGGGTCCTGGCGAACGCCCATCCGCTCACGCCCGAGGCATATGAACGCATCCAGGCGCTCCGCCGTGAGGTCTACGACAGCGACGACTACCAGGAAGGGATCCGGGCCTTCCTCGAGAAGCGCGCCCCGGACTTCCACGGTACGTAGACCGGCTTCGGAACGGTTCGCCCGAACGGCAGTCGCAATTCGGGCGCAAGTCGCTCGGTATACTCGGCCTCTATGACGCCCGCCGCCCCGCCGGATAGACGGCTCGCACCCTGGAGACGGCTATCGCGGGGCGATGCCCTGTTCGCGCTTGCCGTGGTCGGGGCGTATCTCGTCGCCACGTTGATGGCGATCTACTTTCGCCACCTGTTCCCCGACCGGATGATGATCGTGGCCGAACGGGCGCTCGGCGGGCACCTCGACTCGAACGCGCTCAGGGGCACGATCGATAGCGTCGAGGTGAGCGGCCGCTACTACATGGCCCTCGGCCCGCTACAACTTCTTGCCTACATCCCGTTCGCCGCCGTACCGGCGCTCCAGAGCGTCGGTGGGTACATGACCGGGCTCCTGTTCGGCGTTCCGGCAGCCTGGCTGGCCCTGCCGCTCGCCCGCGCCTACGGAGCCCGGGGCGCCGCCGCGTACTGGGTCGCCGCATTCGCCGCCTTCGGATCGCTGCTGTTCTGGGCTTCGGTATTTGGCAACGTGTACTACCTGGCTCACGCCGAGTCGTTCCTGGCTCTGACCCTCTTCCTGATCGAGTGGGCAGGCAGGCGACGACCGGTCCTGCTGGGCACGTGTCTGGGCCTGTCGTTCCTCGCGCGCCCCACCACCGTCCTGGCGGCCATTCCGTTCGGTCTCTACCTGCTGTGGACCAGGCGCAGCGAGCTCCAGGCGATGGCGCGCGGCGCCGTGGCTTTCGGGCTGCCGCTGGCCGGGGCGATCGCGCTCTACGGCTGGTTCAACTGGGTTCGCTTCGGCTCGCCGCTCGAATCGGGCTATGGGATCTCGCTCATGATGATTCAGAGTCTCCAGGATCGGCGGGATCAGGGGTTGTTCTCCGTCGTGCAGATCCCGGACAACGTCCGGCTGGCGCTCTTCGCGCTTCCGGATCGGATAAGTCGATTCCCGTTCTTCTCGGCCAACCCGGATGGCATGTCGATGGCGCTCGTCTCGCCGGCGCTGATCACTTCCCTGTGGGCCGGCTTTCGGGATCGCACGGCAAGCTTGCTGTGGATCGCCACGGTGCTGGTGGCCGTCCCCGTGTTCCTCTATTACGGCGGAGGCTTCGTCCAATACGGCTTCCGGTATTCCCTCGATTTCACGCCCTTTCTCGTGGCTCTCATGGCGATTGGGTCGCCGCGCTGGAAAGGCTGGCCGGAGAGGCTCCTCGTGCTGGCCAGCATAGGATCGGTCGTCGTCGGTATCTGCTGGTACCTGCCGAGCTACATGTAGCGCTTTCGCCGGTCGGGCGTCGAAACGCTACGTCGGGCCCCGACCATGTGAACCGAAGCCTGCGATGATCCGGGCGTGAATGCGCCGAGGCTGCACGACACTCCGATTCCCCTCGATGCGACCCCGGCGACCCCGGCGACCCC
>PMBR01000003.1 GCA_003152995.1 Chloroflexota bacterium
CCGAGCTTGGTGACTGGCGCGGGAAAACCTTGAGCCGAATGCGAAAGCTCATTCACGAAGCCGACCCAGACGTCGTCGAGGAGTGGAAGTGGATGGGCACTCCGATTTTTTCGCACGACGGCATCATCTGCACGGGCGAGTCCTATAAGAGCGTCGTGAAGCTTACCTTCGCCAAGGGGGCATCTCTGGACGATCCGGCCCGTCTCTTCAACTCGAGTCTCGAGGGAAACGCACGCCGCGCGATCGACATCCACGAAGGCGAAGAAGTTGACGAGTCTGCCTTCAAGGCGCTCGTTCTCCAGGCGGTCGCCCTCAACAGCTTTGGCAAGTCGAAACCTTCGAGGAAGGCGAAGTCCTGAGGGATTCCGCCCCTGAACAGGTCCGACATCTCTGTGCCGCGGACTTACGCCCGTCGCGGTGCCGACTTGCGCCCGCGGCGCGGCGCCGACTCGCGCCCCGTCGCGGCGCCGACTCGCGCCCCGTCGCGGCGCGCGGCTACGCCTTGATCACGCCGAGGATGACCCCCCGGAGCGACTCCAGCGCCTCGGCGTCGACGACGCCCGCCGCCTCGAGCTCGACCAGAGCCCGGTCGCGATTCTGGCGAGCCTGATCGCGGGTGTATTCGCGTCCCCCCAGCCGTTCGATCAGAGCGACCGCTTCGGCGACCTGACCGTCCTGCGGCGCGTCCGTCCGCCAGACGGCCTCCAACCGCGCTCGATCGTCGAGGTCGGCATGCTCGAAGGCGTAGATCACGGGCAGCGTCATCTTGTGTCGGGCCACGTCGGATGGTTCCTTGCCCGTCTTCGCCTGCTCGCCCCATATTCCGAGCAGGTCGTCGTTGAGCTGGAAGGCCACTCCCAGCGCCCAACCAAAGGCGCGGTAGCGGGCGATGATCTCCTCGTCGTCGGTCGCGAGCAACGCCCCGGCCTCGACCGACGCGGCGATGAGCGCGGCCGTCTTGCGGCCGATCATGTCGAAGTACAGCTCGACGGACATCGGCTCCGAGCGCCCGCTGGCCCACATGTCGAGGTACTGGCCCTCGCACAGCGCCAGGCAGGTCATGTCGTACAGGCGCATCAGCCTCAGGACCTTGGCGTCCGAGAAGCCGAGGTCGGACAGGCGATGCAGGGCGACGCGGCTCAGGGTGAAGAGCATGTCGCCGGCGTTGATCGCCTGCGGGATGCCGTGGACCGCCCACAGAGTGGCGCGGTGGCGTCGCTCCCGATCGGCGTCCTCGATGTCGTCGTGGACGAGGCTGAAGTTGTGGCCCAGCTCGACGGCCGCGGCTCCGGGCAGCGCGGCGTGGTAGTCGCCCTTGATCGAGGAATAGGCGAGCAGGCCGAGGAGCGGGCGCAGCCGCTTTCCGGGCGAACCGCTGCCATCGAGCCCGAGGTGGTAGCGCATCATGTCGTACAACCCGGCGGTGGGGCCGTCGTGCACGGAGAGCAGGCGCAAGATCTCCTGCTCGGTGTCCGCGATCAGATCAGGCAGGGTGGCGGGGCTTTGCACGGGCGAATCATAACAACCCCCTTTCAGAAACCCGGCGTCAACGCGCATTGAGGCCGACCAGCCCGTCAGGCGGTCCTCTGCCGGCGTCGCGCCGGCCGCGCCCCGGTCGCGCGTCCGCTAGATCGGGCGCACGAAGGCCGAACCGCTGGCGTTGGGGTCGTCGTCGCCCGGCCCCATCGGGCCGCCGGATCGAGCCTTCGCCTGAGCCTCGTCGATCTCTATGGCGATCAGCTCCATGCGGGTCAGGTCGTCGTCGCTCGCCGGAACGTAGTCCGGTCCGGCGTGCCGGCCGGGGAAGTAGCGTTCCGTCGCGGCCTCGAGGACGCGGCGCTTCTTGGCCACGTCGGACACTCGGTGACAGCGACCGAAGACGACGACGCTCCGGAAGTTGCCCGAGTGGTTGGCGGCTGTCTTCGAGGCGACCAGCGCGTCGAGCATGGCAATCGAAACGGCGACGGGGCGGCCGTCCTCCAGGTTTCGTAGCGAGCCGTTGCCGGGGGACCCATGGACGTAGATGTGCCCGGCCTCGTAGTGGTAGAAGAACGGGATCGTGCGCGGCTCGCCGCCGTCCACAAAGGCGACGTGAGCGATGAGGCCGGCCGCAAGGAACTCCTCGATCCGGTCCGGCGCCGCCCGCTCGGGATGCCTGCGGATGAGTGTCCGATCGGTGCGTGGCTCGGGAACGGTGTAGTCGTGGTAAGGCTTCTTGTCGTCCATTACGGCAGCTTAGAACGTGACCCGTGAACTGCACAGGGTCAAGCGCGATCCGAGCTGACAGCCGAGAGACGCCGATGCCCTAGAATCCGCTCAGCCGGCGCCCATTCTCGCCGCGAGGTCGCCGCGAGGTCGCCGCGAAGGTCGCCGGCGTCGGATACGCCACGCCACGAAGCGAGTTCGGGAGTCGTCGTGAGACCCGTCATCGTCGCAGGTCACGTGTGCGTGGACCTCACGCCCGCCCTCGACGCGCCCCCCGGCATGGAGCCGGGTCGGCTCATTCAGGTCGGTCCTCTCGCCATGTCGGCGGGCGGATGCGTCGGCAACACCGGGGCGGCTCTCGCGGCGCTCGGTGTCCCAACGCACCTCGTGGCGAGTGCAGGCTCAGACGAGTTGGGCCGAGTTCTGATCGCGTTGCTGGCGGCAACGTCGGCCGACACGTCGGGCGTCAGCCGGCTGGACGGTCGAGGCACCTCCTACACCATCGTCGTGGACGTCCCGGGTCGCGATCGGACCTTCTGGCACCACCTCGGCGCGAATGCGGCATTCGACGGGACCGGCGTGATCGACAGGATCGAGGCAGCGGCGCGATCTTCTGGCACGGTGGCCGCGTCCGAGGGGACGGGCGCGAGGGACGCCATCCTTCACCTGGGCTATCCGACCCATCTGCCGGCGCTCTATGCAGACGGCGGCAAGGCTCTCATCCGCCTCGTGGATGCCGCCGGCGCCGCCGGCGCAACGGTCTCGTTGGACATTGCGGATGTCGACCCCGCGTCGGAGGCGAGGGCGGTCCATTGGGCGAGTCTTATGGCGCGGACTCTCCCGGCCGTCGACGTGATGAAGGCGAGCGTCGACGACCTTGACACGTTGCTGCCGGACCGCGCCGGCATGGGGCCGATCGCCTGGGCCGACGCTCTCGTCGGGCTCGGCGCCGCCGTCGCGGTCGTGACCGCCGGAGCGGACGGACTGTTCGTTCGGACCGGGGCTGCGGCCCGGATTCGCGCCGCAGCGCGCCCTCTTCGAGCCGCGCTATCGGACTGGGCCGACCGCGAGCTCTGGGCGCCGTCGCTCGCAACGAACGCGCTTTCTACGACCGGCGCCGGCGATGCCGCGGCCGCCGGGTTCCTGGCCGGGCTCTCTCACGGCCTCGGCCCGGCTGAGTCGGCGTTGCTCTCAGCTGCCGCGGCTGCCGCCCGAATTTCCGGCCGCCCCGTCGGCGAGGCGTACCAGCTGGCGGCGTCGATCGCGTTCACCAACGAGCCGCGATCCGGCTGGTCGATCGGGCCCGATCGCATCTATCACGGACCACGAGACGCGAGAGTCTAGAGACGTGGAACGGGGCTGCCGTGGTAGCGTGATCGCGTGCCCAGCTCGCGCCTGTATGTGACCGACGCCATAGTCCTGACCCGCTTCGACTACGGCGAGGCGGACCGGATAATGACGCTTTTCACGCCGTCCCACGGCAAGCTCAAGGCGATAGCCAAGGGTGTCCGGCGGACGAAGAGCCGGCTCGGAGGCAGCCTCGAGCCACTGGCCGAGCTTCGGGTGGCGCTGGCAAGAGGCCGAACCTTCGATGTCGTGACCCAGGTGCAGGTGAGCCACCCCTGGCTGCGTTTGCGCGACTCGCTGGAGTCGACGGCGACGGCCTGGTACCTCGCCGAACTGGCGGACCGCTCTCTGGAGGAGCGACACGAGGCCGAGGGCCTCTATGCGCTGCTGCGCCACGCCTACGAGCTGTTGGATGCGGGCATGGACACGGGCCGGGTCGCCCGCTGGTACGAGATGAACCTGGCCGACGAGATGGGCGTGCGCCCGGAGGTGGACCGCTGCGTCGAATGCGATCGAATGCTCGAGGCGGACGAAAGCTTCCGATGGGTGCCTCCGCTCGGCGGCGTTCTGTGCTCTCGCTGCCCGGGCCCGCCGGCGGATCGGGCGGGCCTGTCGGTCGACGCGTTGAAGCTGCTCAAGGCCTATCAGCGCCTGGATGTCGAGGCGCTGGCCGCTCTCCGACTCCCGCCCGCGGTCGAGCGCGAAGTCGAGGCCGCGATGCGCGATTTCCTGCGCGTCTCGCTGGAGCGCGACGCCCGCTCCCTGGAGTTCCTGGACGAGGTCCGTCGAGCCGCGAGATCCGACTTGTGAAGTCAGGCCGGGATAGGGCTGCGTAGCAGACGAATTCGTTCGCCGCGACGAAATCGCGTCCGCTTCTTTGGGACGCGATCTCGCTCAGCGTGAGGGGTGTGGGCCTTGAGATGGCCCCAGCTGTTAGCGACGGTAGAGGGAGAACCCGCCGCCGAAGAGGAGGATTAGGACCACGATGATTAGCAAGAGTTCCATGGGGGACCTTCTTTCTGTTTTCAGGTTGCCCCTATCCGGCCGGCGGCGCGAGGATGAAAACCCTCGGGCCTGGCGGACCGCGACGGACTTGCAACCGGCGAATCGGACAGGCGCCCGGTAGCGTTCGACAGCCGTGCGTGGAGCCCGGCCCCCACCCCGTCGCGCGAACTCCGCGGATGTTCCGGCGGCTGCGGCTAGCGTCTTCGGGCCGGCCTGGCCCTCCGCCCGCGAGGACGTGCCGGAATGTGCGCATGCTCGCTCGCCGGCGATGACTCGAGGCGGCGGAACTCGGCCAGCTGCTTGCGCATCAAGTCTTCCACATTCACGATCGGCATGGCCAGGCCGCTGCCCAGGTTCAGGTCGCCCCGATTGATCCTGATCATGATTCTGTCGTACGGCGAGAGGGCTTTGCGACCCGCAAAACCGCTCGGATCGTCGAGCTGGGCCCTCAGAGTCCGCGGGTCGCCCGCCGGATTCCGAGGATCGCCCACGCTCGCGATCTCGGCCCAGGAGATCGGGCTCCCACCGGGGACCAACTCGAACCCGTCCCGCGCTATCACCAGCCGTATCGGATTCCTCATCCGCCGCACGTCGATAAGCGCGCTCCTTGTCCCGTACAGGGCGACGATGATGGCGCCGGCGATCTGTCCCACTCCCAGGAGTGTGTTTCCAGCAGCGAGATCGCCCATCCCGAGGAAGATGCCGAAGATGCCGAGTGGGACCATCGCGATCTCGAACACAAGTCTCAGCCGGGTCCTGCTTCGGTCGTCATAGATGGCCACGGCCGGCCCGAGGACGGGGTGACTCATCTTGGCCTCGATGGGCTTGTCGGACGGCACTGGTTTCCTCGCTATCTACGACTCGCGCTCATGCACGAGCCCCGCCATGATGACGGGTCGACGCCCTTCGCGCGCCCTGGCCGCCGAGCGTGCGAGAATTGCGGCCCGAGCGTTCGAGTTCTTGAGCGTTCGAGCTTCGACCGCCGCTTTCCTAGATCAGCCCGCAGGAGGTTCGACCGCCTGTGCCCGAGGAGACAGCCGTGACCGCCGCTCAGCCGACACCGCCTGCCGACGACCCAGGACCGTCCGTCGCCAGCCTCGAAACGATCGTCTCGCTGTCCAAGCGGCGCGGCTTCATCTTCCCAAGCTCCGAGATCTACGGCGGTATCAACGCCGTCTGGGATTACGGGCCACTCGGCGTCGAGCTNNAACGTCAAGCGGGCGTGGTGGCGGGCCATGGTCCAGGAGCGCGACGACATTGTCGGCCTCGACGCCGGCATCATCATGGCGCCACAGGTCTGGGTCACGTCCGGCCACGTCGCCAACTTCAGCGATCCGCTCGTCGAGTGCTCCACATGCCGGCGGCGGTTCCGCCTGGACGAGCTGCCCGGTTGCGAGAACCTGACCGCCACGGAACTCCGGGACCCCACGATCGTTGAGCGCCTCGGCCTCAAGTGCCCGGTGGACGCCGGTCCGCTTTCGGCCCCGCGGCAGTTCAACCTCATGTTCAAGACCCACATGGGCCCGGTCGAGGAAGAGGGCAACGAGGTCTACCTGCGCCCCGAGACCGCGCAGGGCATCTACGTGAACTTCCGCAACGTCCGCGAGACGAGCCGCAAGAAGCTTCCTTTCGGGATCGCCCAGATCGGCAAGGC
>PMBR01000057.1 GCA_003152995.1 Chloroflexota bacterium
TAGTGAAGCGCGCTACGCAGGTCACGACATTCTTGCGGGAGCGCCCCGAACTTCGCGCGTTCGACTGAACCCGATTTGCACGAGCGCAATCGGAAGCGACCACCGAAGCACTCGGCGGCGCGGGCAGCCGTGCGCTGCCAGAGAGTCCCGCCCTCGACTTGGGTTCGATGAGCGACAGCAGACAGAGCGCAGCGTGACGATGCCGCGATCGTGTTGCACTCGAAGCTCACCGGTTAGGGCTTCGTCCGGATTGCTAAACTGCCCCAATGCATGAATTCGCCGACTCGAAAGCCGCATCGAAGACGTCCACGTGCGCGCGAGGTTCAGAGGCGGATGCCGAGGAGTGCGTGGATCGCGGCGAGATCCCCTTCGGCCGGAGCGGACCCGCGTGCCGCTAGGGCGTCGACAGCGGCGACGGCGGTCGGCGTGTCGAGGTCGTGCATGAGTGCGGCGCGCAGCCCATCGAGGATGCCGGTGGTTCCCGCTGAGCGTCCGCGGGAGGCCCAGGCAATCCAGCTTGCCAGACGCCGCTGCGCTTCGGCGAGGAGATCGTCCGTCCACTCCCAGTCGTCGCGGTAGCGCTGGGAGAGCACAGCGAGCCGGATCGCCCGCGCGTCGACGCCGGAGTCGACGAGCGAGGACACGAGCACGAGGTTGCCGAGGGACTTGCTCATCTTCTCGCCGCGGTAGGCCACGAGCCCAGTGTGCGAGTACAGGTTCGCGAGCGGGCTCCCGGTCAGCGCAGCCGTATGGCCCGCGCTGAACTCGTGGTGCGGGAACACGAGGTCGGAACCACCGCCGTTCACCGTGAGCGGCACGTCGAGGAACTCCTGCGCGATGACCGAGCACTCGATGTGCCAGCCCGGCCGGCCTGCGCCGAGCGCGGTCTCCCAGCTCGGCTCACCGTCGCGCGCGCCGCGCCAAAGCAGCGGGTCGAGGGCGTCGCGCTTGCCTGGCCGCTCTGGGTCGCCGCCGCCCTCTGCGAAGAGCTCGAGCATAGTCGGGCGGTCGAGGTTGCTTTCCTGGCCGAGGTGCCACGGCGAGGAGGCCGCGGCCGCGGCAATGTCGAAGTAGATGTCTTCATCGACGCGGTATGCGGTGCCGCGGTCGAGAAGGCGGCGCACGGCATCCGAAACCTGCGCGATCATCTCGGTCGCCGCGACGTAGTGGTCGGGCGGGATGACGCCGAGGCTCTCCATGTCGCGACGGAACAGTTCGGTCTGCTCGGCGGCGAGGGTTCGCCAGTCGACGCCGGTCGCCGCCGCGCGCTCGAGGAGAGGGTCGTCGACATCCGTCGTGTTCTGCACGTAGCGCACGTCGTAGCCGGCGTCGAGCCAGAGACGGATGAGGATGTCGTAGGCGAGGTAGGTTGCGGCGTGGCCGATGTGGGTGGCGTCGTATGGCGTTATGCCGCACACATACAGGCCGGCGACAGCGATCGGCCGCGCCTCAACGAGTTGTCTCGTCGCCGTATCGTAGATGCGGGGAACGGCGCCATGCCCTGGCAGCCGTGGAACCACGGGCCGGCTCCAGGATCTCACCGCACAAGTCTAGCGGTGCATGATGGGTTGTTCGACTCACTCGACTCGGAACAGTCGCCGCACGTACCGACAGTCCGATCCGACGCCCTCGAACGGCCCACCATTTGGTCATGGTGTTGCTTTCGGCAGCGGTCTGAGTGAGTCATGTGGGCGTCCATCCCGCGCCCGAGGCGCCCACCATGACCGCTCAACCCTTCCCCGCCCTGACCAGTGGGGACCCCTCCGCGTGGGACCAGGCGCTCTACGCGTTCCTCATCGAGAAGGGCAACCGCTCAGGGTCCCGCCGCACCGTCGAGTCGTACTCCAGGATGCTCTGCCCGTTCTTCGCCGACCTTGTCAAGACCCCTGATCGAGTGAAATCGGCCGACGTGCTGGCCTGGGTACACGGCATCGGGAAGTCGGGCCGGACCCCTTCGGCGACGACGGTCGGTGCCCGGATCGCTTGTCTATCGAGCTACTTCCGGTTCCTGATCAGGATGGGCTTGGTCGTCTCGAACCCTACCGACGCGGTCGAGCGGCCCCGACCGATCCAGTCCGTGGCCCGCGGCTATTCCGCCGACGAGGTTCGCAGGCTTCTCGCTGTCGTCCCCGACTCGGTCGCCGGCCGGCGCGACAGGGCCATCCTGCTGACGCTGGTGCTAACCGGGCGCCGTCGGGCCGAGGTGATCGGCCTGCGCGCAGGCGACCTGGGTCCCGAAGGCGAGACGGTCTTCTACGCCTATCGGGGCAAGGGCGGCAAGCGAGGTCGACGAGAACTCCCCCACCCCGCCTACGAGGCCATCTGCACAACGCTCGCCGATGCTGGCAAGGAGCTGGCGTCAACCGGCGAACCATCCGCTCGATGGACGGAACCAGACAGCGAATGGCCAACCATCAGCACGGCATCGATGCCCGTGACCGGCGAAGTCGCGGCGGTAACCTTCTTGGCGAGGCTGCTATCCAGCGTAACGCCGGAAGTCGCGTAGGAGCCGCCGGCATAGACGCTCAGCTGGTCGCTGAACTGGACGGTCTAGTCGCCGGCGCTCAGGTTCGGAATCAGGTAAGAGCCGTCTGCGCCCGAAGATCCGCCGGCGCCCGACCCTCCACCAACCGGCGACGCGGTAACGGAGATACCCGTGATACCCGAGCCCCCCGCATCACGAACATGACCGCCGATAGACGGCCCGCTGATGGTGGGGGCAGGAGATGCGCTCCGGGAAGCTTGCGGCGCGAGGGTCGGTGTAGCGGACGAGTTGCCGCAGGCCACCATGGTTCCGGCGAGTGCCAATCCAAGCCCCAGCCTCAGCGCACTCTTCACGGTACTTCCCTCCCCTGTGTCGTCGACCGTGCGACCACTCTACAGGGGACTTCGGAATAGGAACTGCAGACACGGCCACCAGGAGCTCACGAACAAGCCATCGTGCCGAGTCAGCGGCCGCAACCTCGCCCCACGATCCGGCCGGTTCGGTCCGAGGTTCTGTTCCTGACCGGGCTGGTGCTCGATGCTTGCTCCCTACGGCCCGACCCACACCCACTTGACGGCATCAAAAGCGATCTGATGGGTCGATGTCTCGTATGTCTCGTTGCCCAAGAAGACCTCTCCGTTCGTCCCTCCGCCTGACGGGAAGTAGTAGGTGCCGATGCCAACCCACACGTTGGAGTAGGCGTTCTGGTTTACCTGGACCGTGGACTGGGAACCGTTGTGGTCAACCCGATACCGGGCATTCGTGGTCGTCCCGTCAGGAGCCGGGACGAAGACAAACACCTGCCAGTTGCCGGCTGCCGGCAGGTTCGGGGTCCACATTGCGCGGTTGTCGACGCCGCTGGTCCTCGTGTTGGTCCACCAGAAGTGGCTGTTGTAGCCGCCGGAGTACTGATTCCAGTTCGCCAGGGTGCCGGCCTGGGCAAAGCCGCTCGACTGGTCGTCGACGATGACATCGCCATGGGAGACCGGGACGCTGTAGGTAACTGAGCGCGTGCCGTTGGGCGCTTGATGGACGCGCCCGGCGCTGTCGTAAACGTCGAAGCTGACGGTGTAGGAGCCATTGCCGGCGCCGAAGGAAGCCAGGTTCACGTCGCACGAGTAGACGTCCCCGCTGTGCGAGGACTGCGTGCAGAGGGTCTTCCAGCCGCCGATGTCGGCGGTGAAGTTAACGTAGCTGATGGCCGGGTCGCCACTGTTGGTCGGGTAGGCGTGAGCGGAGAATGTGACGGTGCCGCTGAGCGAAGCGCCGCCCGCCGGACTGATCCACATGCCACCGGGAGCAGTTGCCCAGCTCGTGGTACAGCCCCACGACGTCCAGGCCGAGCTGCCCGCGCTGTTATACGCCTGGGTGGAGAAGCACTTGTAAGTCGAAGGGTCCACGCCCCAGTCGAACGAGGTGGCGTTCGCTCCCAGCAATACCGTGGAGACCCCGTCGGTGATCCGGTAGCCGGTCTCGTTGGTCGCGTTGTCGTGCCAGGCTACGTGGATGTTCGTCGGGCTCGTCGCAGTCGCGGACAGGTTCGATGGTGCCGCAGGCGCTGACGCGAGGGTTGTCGCCCCGGTGTAGTTCACCGCCCAGCTATCCCCGGCACTGTTGTGGGCGTAGATGGTGAAGTAGTAGGTGTGCGAGGGCAGGAGGCCGACAACGGTTGCGCTGGTGACGTTGGCCCCAAGGTAGCCAATCGTGACCCACGAGGAGCCGTTCCACCATTCGACGACGAACGACGTCTCGTTGTTCGAGTTGTCTTGCCACTTCACCTGGATCGACGACGAGGAGAGCGCCGTGGCCGACAGGTTCGAGGGCGCCGCGGGCAGGGTGACCGGCGGCGTCAGTGTCGTCGCCCAGGTGTAGTTCGCGGCACAGTTCGTCCCGGCACTGTTGTGAGCGCAGATCTCGAAGTTGTAGAGGTGCGAGGGGGCCAGGTTCGAAATGGTCCAACTGGTCACGTTGGCGCCCGCATAGGCAATCGTGACCCACGAGGAGCCGTTCCACCATTCGACGACGAACGAGGTCTCGTTGTTCGAGTTGTCGTGCCACTTCACCTGGATCGACGACGACGAGAGCGCCGTGGCCGATAGGTTCGAGGGCGCCGCGGGCAGGGTTTGGGTGACCGCCCGTCGGTAGAACGCAATGCCCGACGCGCTGGCGCTGAATGATCCGCTTGATGGGATCTGAGCGTAGGTGACGTTGTTGCAGCCGTTGTCGGTGAACGGAGTCCCGACCTCCCAGTTGGCGCTCTCGAGCTGCAGACTCATTGAGCCATCCGAATTGATCTGCCAGTTCGATATGAAGCCGATGTGCCCGGCGGTGGCGTCGGCTCCGGCAAAGTTGGGCTGCATGATCACGATGTCACCGCTCGTTGGGTGAGCACCGGAGTAGCTCGGGTAGTAGCGGGCGTGTCCCATGTTCTCTATTGCCGGACCCGCGTCCTTCGCGTACGTGGCGCCGGTATACCCGATGTAGTTCTGTACGTACACGAGGCACGAGCACGCAACCGCCGCATTGGGGGCCGGCGCCGCGACAGACGGCGCAGGTGCCGAGCCAGAGGCAGCGGCGCCGTTTGGCATGGCAGCCAGCAGCGATAACACAAACGAAAGTCCGACACACACACGAGCTATGCGCTTCATTGCCCTGCTCTTCCCCTTCCAGCCCAATGATCCGTTTCGACCGCTCAACCCCGACCAGCTGGCCCACGGAAAGTCCTAGCTTTTCGCCTTGCGCGAGGTCTCAGGGTGACCGCGCAAGTATGAGTCGTCAGTCACCGCGCCGCTGACTCATGCCGTCACGACCCCTAGGGAGGTTGAGCCCGACAAGGACAGGACGGGTCGCGCTCCGCGCTGTGACCGGGCCGATGCCGGACGACGGTGAGCGAGCCAGCGAGGCGGCTGCCCCAGGCGTCCCGACCCGATTGTCTGTCGGAGCGGCAGGACAGGGACCCTGGGCGCCGACGACTCAGCCGGCCTCTACGGACGTGTGGACGCCACCCGCAAGGCCGTTCTTCGAAGAACAGCTTGGTACCCCCAAGCGGATTCGAACCGCTGATCTCAGCCTTGAAAGGGCCGTGTCCTGGGCCTCTAGACGATGGGGGCGAGGCGCGAACGGGAGTGTAGCAGGGGACGGGGCGAGCGCGGCGCGGGGCGAGCGGTGGACCGAGGACGGTTCAGAAGCCCAGGGCGAGGACGAGCAGCAGGCCGCCGGCGAAGGACATGGCCGCGACGATGGCCGCGATGCCGCCGACGAATGCCAGGAGGAAGGCCAGCCTGGTTCGGCCGTCCGAGGCGGCCCGGTACGTGGTGACGGCGCAGACGATGGAGATCAGCAGGTAGCAGATGCCCGTAACCATTGCGGCAGAACTCAGGACGGCGATCGGCGCCACACGGGTCGACAGCTCGTAGGCCAGGAATCCGCTCGATCCCACCGCCGCGAGGGTCAGGATGACGAGCGCGGGCGACGTCCTCTTCAGGCGCTCGGAGAGTGAGAGCTTGGGTCGCGCGGACTCCTCGGGTTCGTCGTCGAGCAGGTCATCGCCGAGGGAGTCGTCGGCGAGCGCCTCATCCTCGGGCGGCTCTTGGGCGACTGGAGCCTGGGGTGATGGCGGCGCCACAGGGGCCGGCGCAACGTGGGGGGGCGCCACAGGGACGGGCGCAACGTGGGGCGGCGCAACGTGGGGCGGCGCAACAGAAAGCGGCGCGACGGGAAGCGGCGCGACAACGGGCGACGCAACGGGAAGAGGCGCCACGACGGGCGGCACCAATGCGCGCGGCGCAACGGGAGGCCGTGCCGGGGCAACAGGCGCGAGCCAATCGGTCGGGAGCGGTGGGGGCGCGAGCCAATCGGTCGGGGGCGAGACGACGCGCTCGTCGGGCGCGACCGGCGGCTCACCGGCGGGCGGCTCAGCCGCAGGCGACACGACGGGCGGCTCACTGGCGGGCGGCTCACTGGCGGGCGCCTCACTGGCAGGCGGCTCACTGGCGGGCGGCTCAGCCTCGGGCGCCTCACCGGCAGGCGGCGCGACCGGCGAGTCGGCGCCGGATTCGTGCGAGCCGGCCGGCTCGGGGACCGCCGGAGAGTCGCCGGCCCGAACCCCATCCTCAGTCATCGTGCGGGAGAGCGTACCAGCCCGGCCCCGGCATCGGCAGAATCGGCTTCCGCGTCGCCCTCCCCGGGCGTGACTGCCGGCGCGGAGCGGTGGTAGATCGCGATCGAGTACTCGAGGCGCGGCCGCTTCATCTTTTCGGCCGTCTCCTCGCCAACCGAGCCGAAGACCGTGCCGAGCAGCTCGCGCGCGTGTTCGACCGACTCGAAGGTCCACCAGCAGTGGATGACCCTGATCCGGAATCCCGCGCCCAGGAACGGTCCGTAACGGTGGCTCCACGCCACCGCGCGCTCCTGGTTTTCGGGCCGCAGACTCCAGACGTCGTCGCGACCGTAGTCGTGGATGACGAGCAGCCGGCCACATGGACGCAGCAGCGCGTTCGCTTCGGCGAGGAACCGCGAGCCCGGAGTGGCCATCTCGGACCACGGGACGACGACCGCATCCGCCCGACCGACCCAGCCGGCCAGTTCAGCCATGGCGGCCTCCGACAGCGGAAAGGCGAACGAGGCCACTCGCGCGCCGATCTCGGACAGCTGCCGGGCACGGAAGCCGTTGCCGCAATCCAGAACGACGACGTCACGATCGGCGATCGGACCGAGGGCCTCGAGCGCCGCGGGCAGCTTGCCGTCGGGATCCACCACACGGAGGAGGTCTTCCTCCAGTTTCGGCGACGGAAGCGGGATCGACAGGTCGGGCATCGAGCCTCCTAGAAGTCCGGGCGGGCCTTGAGCACCATGCCCGCTCGAGCCTCCATTTCCAGCGCGAGAGTTCCCTCGCGAAGGGTGGTCGGGGCGAAGGCGGCGGTCCAATCGCTCCCCGGCCAGCTTACCTGCTCCACCCGGTGGCCTGCGAGGCGCGGAACCTGAAAACAGATTCGATTTGGTACGTCGGCGGCGTTGACTGCGACCACGATCGAATGGCCGGCCGGGCGACTCTCGACCGAGAGCCTTTCGGTCGGACGGCCGGCGTCGGGGCGGCTGCCGGCCGAACCCCGGGCACCGCGCGAGCTTTCATCTTCCGTCTGGCCTTCGAAGTCGTCGGCGCCTTCGAAGTCGAGCGCGTATGCGATGGTCGATCCGGCGGCCGAATCAGCGGCCGAACCTTCGGCCTGCAGCAATCTGAATCGGCCGCGCCGCAGCGCCGGTTCCGACTTGCGAAGAGCGATCAGGCCGGCGACGAAGGACCGAAGGGCCGCGTCCTGGCGGGCCGGATCCCAGGGGTACGAGCGGCGGCAGTCGGGATCCTCGCGGCCTTCGAGGCCGATCTCGTCGCCGTAGTAGATGCACGGCGCGCCGGGAAGCGTCATCTGGATGAGTGTCGCCAGCCGCAGCGCCGACCGATCGCCGCCCGCCAGAGAGAGAAAGCGCGGCGTGTCGTGGCTGTCGAGCAGGTTCAGCTGCAGCTGGCTAACCGCCGGTTCGTAGGTCGTCATGATCCGCTGGAGCTGGCGGCCGAATTCGGGGCCGTCGATCGGGCGGACGTTTCGCGCGTACTCATAGGTCTTCGCGACCAGCTCCTCGTCGAGTCGGCCCGCGCCGACGAACGAGAGGATCGCCTCGGCCAGCGGGTAGTTCATCAAGCCGTGGAAGCGGCCGGTCGCGGGGTCGGCGGCCAGCCACTCGGGGGCGGGGTTCCAGATCTCCCCGACGAGATACGCATCGGGGTTCACCGCCAGAGAGCGGCGCCGGAACTCCTCCCAGAAGCCGGGCTCGTCGATTTCCTCGGGCACGTCCAGGCGCCAGCCGTCTATACCGAAGCGGAGCCAGCGCTCGGCGATGCCGTAGATGTAGTCGCGCACGGCCGGGTTCGAGTGGTTCAGCGTGGGCAGCGCCGGCAGGTCCCACCAGGCCCGATAGCCCAGACCGGCGTCCGTGTCGGCGTGGCCCGGGTAAGCCGTGAGGCCGCGGCGGCCGGCGAGGACGTCGGGGTCCAGGTGGAACCAGTCGCGGTATGGCGAGTGGATGCCGTTCTCCAGGATGTGGTGGAAAGGCCAGAAGCCACGGCTGGCGTGATTGAAGACGCCGTCGAGGATCACGCGCATGTCGCGCGCGTGAGCCTCGTCCAGGAGTTCGCGCAGGGCCGCGTCGCCGCCGAGGAGCGGATCCACGGTCTCGTAGTCGAAGGTGTGGTAGCGGTGGTTCGAGGCCGACGCGAAGACCGGGGTCAGGTACAGCGCGGTGACGCCGAGCGCCCGGAGGTCGTCCAGGTGCTCGGCGATGCCGAGGAGATCGCCGCCCTTGAAGCCGTGGATCGTGGGCGGGGCGTCCCACGGCTCCAGTTCGCCCGGCTTGCGAACCCGGGCGCTGGCCGCGAAACGGTCCGGGAAGATCTGATAGAACACGGCATCGCGGACCCAATCGGGGCCGGCGGCGCGGCGGCTGACGTCGGCGCTGGCACGGCTACCCGCGGCGGCGTTGCGGCGGCCGCCCGCGGCGTCGCGGCTACCCCTTGCGTCCTGGGCCCGCTCGGGGCCGGCGGCGTGGACCGGCTCGCCCTCGTTCGCCGAGCCCGTCAAAGCGCGGCGGCCTTGGACTTGGCCGGCGCGGCAGCGGTCGAGGCCCGGATGATCAATCGCGTCTCGAGAACCCTGTGTTCCGGCCGCTCCAGATCCGGGCTGGCGATCATCCGCAGCAGCAGCTTCGCCGACTCCTCGCCTTTCTGACGGATCGGCTGATGCACCGTCGTTAGCGGCGGGTTCGCGTGGGGCGCGATGTCGAGGTCGTCGAAGCCGACGATGCTCAGGTCCTCGGGCACGCGCAGGCCGGCCTCGCGCGCGGCCCAGATCACTCCGATCGCCATGACGTCGCTCATCGCCAGGACGGCCGTGGGCCGGAGTTCGTCCTCCCAGACGCGGCGGAAAGCGGCCACTCCGCCGTCGAAGGTCGCCGGCCCGACGACGATGCGCTCGTCCGCAAGAGCGATGCCGCCCAGTTCGAGGCCCTGACGGTAGCCTGTCAGGCGTCGCGACGTGACCGTCTCGGTCGGACCCGGGGAGTGCTCGAAAAGGCCGGGCATGTTCGGCGGCTCGATGCCGACAACGACGAATTCGCGATGGCCGAGCCCGACCAGGTGTCGCGCAGCGGCTCGGGCGCCCAGCTCATCGCTGGATTCGACGGATCCGTGCTCCGGAAAGGCGTCTCCATCGACCAGGACCATCGGGATCCCGGCGCGGCGAATCTGCTCGATCTCGGGGTGGTCTTCCGAGAGGCCGACGGCCACGAAGCCGTCCACGGTGGCACGACCCAGGGCCCGCACCAGTGAACCGTGGAGAGGTGACACAAAGAGGAGCCCGTAGCCGGCCTGATCGGTGACGGCTGCCACTCCGCCACACAGCGTGGCGAAGAAGGGGTTGGCGAAGACCGCGGAGAGGACCTGCGGCGTCAGGAGGCCGATGGTCATGGTGCTCTTCTGGGTCAGCATCCGAGCTACGGGATGCGGGCGGTAGCCCAGCGCGTCGGCCACTTCGCGGACACGAGCGGCGGTTGCCACGCTCAGGCGCTCCGGACTGTTGAAGGCGAACGAGACCGAGGTCTTGGAGACGCCGGCTTCCCTCGCCACGTCGGCGATGCGAGCTCGTTTCGTCCTGGCCACCACGGCTTCCTCCACGGTTCCGCGTCCCCGGCGTTTGTGCGGGTGGCGCCGGAGTTGCGGCGGTTCGCCGGGCCGGAGGCGCCGGCGCCCGGCTTGCGGCGTGTTCGCCGGGCCTCGATGTGTCGATGCGCGGCGCCAGCGTCCGGCACGCTATCCGCGCCTGGTTCGGCTGTCAACGTGGGGCGGTTTTGGGGCCGGGCAGTGGCGCGGCGCGGGGCAGTGGCGCGGCGCGGGGCGGTGGCGCGCCGTGGC
>PMBR01000007.1 GCA_003152995.1 Chloroflexota bacterium
AGGACCACCTGCAGCTCCGGCATCCCTTTGGGCGCATCGCCGCGCCCATCGATCGTGCGCCAGGGCTTGAACCACTCCTTGCCCGCGCCCAGGGCGCCGATCCGCGCCTCCGTGCCGTCCGAGACGACGAGCGCGCAGTTGTAGTCGAAGAGCGCCGGGATCTGCGACTGGTATGTCTGGAGCTGATTCAGCGCCCCGCCGATCGTGGCCTTCTCGTCGGCCGGGTTCTTCAGCTCGATTACGCCGAGCGGCAGCCCGTTGACGAAGACCACTATGTCCGCCCGCCGGTTGTGCCCTTCCGGCCCGACCACCGTGAACTGGTTGACCGCCAACCAGTCGTTGTTGTCCGGACGCTCGAAGTCGACCACCCGCGCCTGCGCGCCCCTGATCGGCTCGCCCCGCCGGTGATATTCGACGGTTACGCCGTTGACGAGCATCCGATGCACCGCCCGGTTCCGCTCCATCAGCGATGGGCCGTCCGCCCGAACGATCTTGCGGAAGGCGTCGTCGAGGGCTTCCTGCGGGAGATCCGGGTTCAGGCGGACGAGGGCCTCGCGGAGGCGGCGCTCCAGGACCACGTCGCGGTATGTGGGGTTGCTGCGTTCGGCGCCGGGCTGGCCGACGGCAATGGCGGGACCATGAGCGACGGAGAACCTCGAGGCCTCGAGCCACAAAAGCGCGGCTTCCTCGACGTGCTGCTCATTGAGGCGCCCCGGTCTCATCTCAGGCAAGCCAGCGAAAATGCGCTACCGACGTCAGCACCTCGTGAGCAAACTGCCTGATCAATGCAAAGTGAGCATTTGTCGGGTAGATAGTTACGCCCTGGGGAAAAGGTGCAGGACCGTTGTACTGCAAGTTGCCGGTAATACCGAACAAGTACTTGCCGGCGCAGAGAAACTCGTAATAAGTCTCGAGGTCGGCGTCAACGTGTGCACCGCCGTCTCTGTTCGCGGCGCTCAAGATGAGTTTGCGCCGGCTGTGGTTAGTTCCGTTGTGAACAAACACAGCCTCGTGTTGCCACCAATCGTCAATAGCAAGTTCATGGAACTCATCGCTGAGGATCGGTCTCATCCTGATTGGAACGGGCGAACTGAGGTTGATTTCATGCGAAAGGTGGTCTTTCCAATCGCCGTGTCCACGTGAAGATGAAAGCATCTTCTTCCCGCCGAATCCGAGGTGAGTAATTAGCGATGTGCTCGCCCCGGTTTGGTGGAACAGCACTCTCAGCGAGGTCGCGATCCGGAGAGCTTCTTCTTCGGCACCCTGATCGTAAGCTTCAGACGAACGCCGAATGAACTGCAGCTGTTCATCGAGTTTCTTCGTCAGTCTGGCTGTGTCCGCCAATGTCATGAGACGCAACCCAGAGCCAGAACCTGCCGCCTCCTTCACGAGGCTCGCTCGACAGTAGAGTCATCAACCCAGCGAGCCAAGATGCTGAGCGCCGCTAGGTATTCAAGGGCCACCTGCTCGTCCAGCTCGATCCCTGCCTCGTGCGTCAATGGGTTACGAATCCCGGCGAAAATGCCCTCCGCTAGCGCCATTGCCCCGCGCTGGAGAGATCTGTATGTGTCGCTGTCGTCTGGTTTCATTCGACGCAGCCGAGCCTTACCGGGAGCCGCAGCATCCAGGCTGAACGCCTGTTTGAACAGGTCGGTCTCAGCCACATCGCGACGTCCGACCTTGTTCTGTGTTTCGGCGTTCAATTTCTTCGCTGCATCCTCCACTGCCGAGCGGTAGTGAGCGGACTGCCAGAGCGACCGCGCGCCGCTCCACGCCCAGGGGTGAAGATCCGCGGCCGATATCTGAGGCGCGTTCTCGCCCAGATTCTCGCTGAGTTCCTTGTCTCGGCTAAGCACCTCTCGGGCCCGAAGCGCCGCCTCCCGGTGACGGCTCCACCGATTGTTGGCCGAGGTGTCCGGCACTTCCGTGCGCCAGTCCGGGAGTACCCGATCCAATATCTTCTCAACAACCGGCGCCTGCATGGTTATGAAGTCATCCGACGAGGCGGTCACGTCTCGCGTCGTGATGAAACCGCCGCCGCTGCCGTTGCGCATCATGGTCGACTCAATGAACTTGTTCAGTTCCGCGGTCGCCCAGTCAGAATTCACGCCGTTCATGCGGAGACCTCCTGCGGAACCCGAATGCGGTTGGAGAGCAGCCTTGCGATCAGAGCGTCGCGGATCGCTATCAGGGAGCGATTCTGAATTGAATTGGCCACGACGAGTTCGATCAAAGGCTCGGTCGCCGCGGTGAGGTGCCGGTGCTCACTCGCACTCAACTCAGGCACTGTGAAGGTATCGATGTCCGCCCTATTGAGGTGGATCACCGTTGTACCAGTCTTCGCCTGCTCCTGAAACTCCAGGTCCGGCCCGACGGCAGCGATGACAAACGCGCGACCGACGCCATCGATGCCACGAAACGAACAGACCCGCTGGTTGAGAACCGATTCTTCTCCCAGCCACAGAGTTGCCCGAAACTCGGCGTCCATCCCGGCCACGATGTCTCCGCGGTCAATGGTCGTCTCATCGCCGCGAATCTCCGTAGTCCAAGTGCCTGACGCGAACGTCTTGAGATCGCGAATTCTCAGCAGTGGGCGACCATTCCCGGGCGCACTGAAACCTGCCCCTTTGAATGGAGCGCCCATGCGAACTTCAAGGGCCGAGCCATACGGGACCATCGGTCGATCGGCTACGGCTCGGTCGACGTATATGCGGGCCATCGACTCGAGAGTCCGGCTCATGCGGCGGTTCAGCTCGATCTTGTCCTCGAGCGCGCCGAGCGTCTCCACAATTCTCCGCTGAGCCCGGGTCGGCTCTGGAGCGGGAAACGCGAGGAAGTCGTCCCGCGCCAAGCCAAGATTCGTGGTCCCGGTCGCGTGCGCTCGGCAGTAGCTCCGGTACTGCGGCGTGCGGAGTAGCCAGTAGAGGTAGTCGAGCGGCACGCCCCGGCTCCTGGGCTCGAGCTTCACCGTGTCCTGGGTCAAGCGCCCTGGCGCATGGTCGACCGGTAGCCTCGCCACGGCGCCTAGGAGATCCGCTGACTGCGTCACATCCTTCAGCGAGAGGTAGAGCTCGCCTGGCTGAACCAGCAGCTTGGCCGGTGACTCACCTCCGTACGTGCGCAGCGAGTCGGCTCGGAATCCGCCGTTTCGCTGGATGGTGGCCAGCCCAAGAAGGACTGGCCCCGGCGCATCGAGAAGACGGCTCTTGTAGGTCGTCCCTCGCTGGAGTGTGAACCAGTCGCCGAGGACTCGGCTTCCTTCACTCGCCATACCCGAGCTCCCGCAGGTTGGCNNGGCCGCGGATCTCGTCGAGCTTGGCGACCTTGCAGAAACCGGGGACGTCCGCGTATTCGGCCGCGTCGGGATCGCCGCGCCAGGCGTGGTAGGTGCCGGCGACCCTGGCGATGTCGGCGTCGGTCAGTTCGCGATGGGTTCGATCGGTCATCGAGCCGAGCTTTCGGGCGTCGATGAAGAGCGTCTCGCCGCGCCGGTCGCGGAAGCCGCTGTTGCGCTTGTCGCGGGCGAGGAACCACAGGCAGACCGGGATCTGGGTCGAGTAGAAGAGCTGGCCGGGCAGGGCCACCATGCAGTCGACCAGGTCCGCCTCGACGATCGACTTGCGGATCTCGCCTTCGCCCGACTGGTTGGTGCTCATCGAGCCGTTCGCCAGCACGAAGCCGGCAATGCCGGTGGGCGCCAGGTGGTNNTGCTGGACCCAGGCGAAGTTGGCGTTGCCCGCGGGCGGCGTGCCGTAGACCCAGCGCTTGTCGTTGCGCAGCAGCTCGCCGCGCCAGTCGCTGTCGTTGAAGGGCGGATTGGCCAGGACGTAGTCCGCCTTGAGGTCCGGGAAGGCGTCGGCGTGGAAGCTGTCGCCCTGAGCGATGTTGGCGCCGATGCCGCGGATGGCGAGGTTCATGTTGGCCAG
>PMBR01000020.1 GCA_003152995.1 Chloroflexota bacterium
CGCCGCCGCCCGCCGCCGCCCCGGCGCCGGAGCCACAAGGCTCCTACGCGGCCGCCAAGGCCGGAAACGCGGACACCAAGGCCGGAAACGCGGCCGGCCTGCTCAGTAGACGGCGCAGCTGACGACGTGGCCGGCCGCGACGAGTTGTTCGAGCTCAGGGCGGGGCAGACTCGCCTCGGGCCGCGATGTCGCGCGCGCCAGCAGACGCTCGATGCCCTGGACCGTGTCGGGTGGTACCGCCCGACTTTCGATCGCGGCGCAGTCGTCGACGTGGAGGTATGCCCCCGCCCCGCCCAGCAGCAGGAACTCCTCCGGGGTCAGTTCGATCACGCCCTGGCGCGCGCCCCGGCGGTAAGTCTCCCGGTACAGGAAGTAGCGCCGCTCCAGCGGAGCCGCCGAGGCAGCGGCGAGGTCGACTCTCGCCTGGGCTTCGACCGTTTGCTCGGCCGGCGTGAGCAACGCCGCGCTCTCCACGCAGTCGCCGTCTGAGTCGGCCGATAGAGCCCAGTCCCGGCCCGCGCCGTCGTACACCGTGACGTTGTCGGACGTCGAGGCCGCCGTCATGACCGGGATGCCACGGGTCACGTCGGCCGGCTCTGCCACGGAAGCGGCGACCGGCTCGGCTGCGCCGGCCGGCTCGGTCGGCCCGGTCGGCCCGGTCGACGAGATCGCGACGGGCGCGGCCGCCTCGGCCTGTTTCGCGACCGTGAGGAAGGAGATCCGCTCTATCCCTTGCTCATCGTCGACCGTGACCCGGATCGGACGTCCGACGAGATCCCCCTGGCTGGCGACGCCGACGATGGCCAGGAAGCCGTCGACCTGATCGGCCGCGATGCGGAGGCTCGGATCGGCCAGCCCGGGAGTTGGGGCGAGCTTGATCTCGAACGTGGAGGGGTCGCGTTCGTCGGGGCCGATCCGCTCGACCGTCGAATACATGAGACGCACGCCGGCTCCTTCCACATGCCGGTGCCGCACGCCGACCATCGAAACTGTGCTTGCCGACGTGCCCGTATCTGCGCCTCGGCGGGCCCAGCGTCCCTGGCTCGCGACCCGGGGCACGGAGTGTCCGGCGAATTCGACGGCAGTGGAAGCCTCGTCCCGCCGGGCGGGCGCAGTGGATCGCGGGCCGGCGCGTCCGCGGCCCCGGCGCGGCACCGGCGCGGTCAGTCGCCGCGTTGCCAGAGGCTCGCGATCGGATCGCCGCGTCCTGCTGTAGCGGCAATCTGTTCGACGCGGGCTGCGCGGGTCTGCGGCCGCCTGGCCTGGTAGACCCACGCCAGGGCGCTCCGGCGGACCGAAACGGAGCTGGCATCGAAACGCTCCCGCGCCTCCGGCCTTTCGGCGAGCGCAACGGCGAGGTCGTCGGGCACGACAAGAGCGTCTATGACATCCAGCGACTCCCACGACCCGTTCGCGCGGGCGATCTCCACGGCCCGGCGGCCGGCCTCGGTCATCAGTCCCGCAGCCTCCAATCGAGCCACTCGCTCCTTGTTGGTTCTGGCCCAGGTGCTCTTGGGCCGGCGGGGCGCGAACCACTCCATCAACCGATCGTCATCGACTCGACGGATCACGCCATCGATCCAGCCGAAGCAGAGAGCCTCCTCGACCGCTTCTTCATAGCCGACAGTCGGCTCGCCGGCGCGCCTCTTCCAGGTGATGAGCCACACGCCGCCCGAGGCTCGATGATTTGCCTCGAGCCAGGCTCGCCACTCGGCGCGGCCGGCAGGCTGGACCCTGGGCTTGTCGTCCATGGCGCCAAGTATCGGCGGCGGCGCGCACAAACGCTGCTTCGATCCGAATCTGTATCGCCGGTTTCGAGGCTGGAGAAGCCGTCCGGCGCGGTGTCATTGGCCTGCCCGGCCCCACAGCCCGTTGGACCGGTTGTTATCCTCATCGGGTGAGCGAGATCGAATTTCCAAAAGGATTTCTCTGGGGCACGGCCACCGCGGCGCACCAGGTCGAAGGTGACAACACCAACAGCGACTGGTGGACCTTCGAGCATGAGCCCGGCAGCCCGTGCAAGGAGCCGAGCGGCACGGCCATCGAGCATTACAAACGCTATCCGCGAGACATCGCGCTTCTGGCCGGCCTCGGTTTCAACACCTATCGCTTCTCGGTGGAGTGGGCTCGGATCGAGCCGGACGAAGGTCGGTTCGATGAGGTCCAGCTCGATCACTACCGCCGCATGGTCGACCTCTGCGGCAAGAGCGGGCTCACGCCGATGGTCACGCTCAACCACTTCACGCTGCCCCAGTGGCTGGCGGATCGCGGGGGCTGGCTGTCGGCGTCCATCGCGGTTCTCTTCGAACGCTTCACCCGACGCGTCGTCGCTGCGCTCGGCGACGAGGTGGATTGGTACTGCACGCTCAACGAGCCCGGCATGGTCGCTTTCGGCGGCTACGGTGGCGGGTTCCCATTCCCGCCCGCACTGCGCGGCGTCCAGAACTGGAAGGCGGCGACGGCCGCTCTGGTGAAGGCGCACAAGCTCTCCCGCGCCGCCATCAAGGAACTGCGACCCGACGCGAAGGTCGGCCTGACGAACGCCATGCAGGAATGGGAGTCGAATGCGGGCGGCGCACCGGTGATGAAATATGCCCGCCGGCTGATGGAGGACGCGTTCATCGAGGCGGCCGTCGACGACGATTTCATCGGCGTTCAGACCTACACCCGCATCCGGCTCGAGTTGGCGCGCGCGGCCGGTCTTTTCGCCAATCTTGCGCTGGGTATTCCGCAGATCGAGAAGCTCGTCGTCGAACGCTTCACCTCCTGGCAGCTCGATGTCGCATCAGGCGTCAGCTCGGAGCCGGGCGTTCGGACAACTCAGATGGGCTACGAGTTTCGCCCGCAGGCGGTAGCCGCGACCGTGCGGCGCGCCGCACAACTCCTGCCCGGCAAGCCGATCATCGTCACCGAGCACGGCATCGCCACCGCCGACGATGCGGAGCGAATCGAGTTCATCACCGAAGGGCTCCGCTCGCTCCACCAGGTCATCGCGGACGGGATCCCCCTCCAGGGCTACATCCACTGGAGCGCCTTCGACAACTTCGAGTGGGCCAGCGGCTACGCCATGCAATTCGGGCTCATCGCGGTCGACCGCACGATCCAGGAACGAACCGTCAAGCCATCGGGTCGCTTCCTCGGCGAGATCGCTCGGGCAAACCGTCTTCTGCTGCCGACGTAGGAACGATCGAGTCAGGGCCGCGAAGTTGGCCGGCGGACGGCCGTTCCGCGCCGGGCCCAGATAGCACAAGACCGGCGCTGGTAGCACCGGTCCCGGCGGTCGTTTGCGGAAGAGGCCACTGACCTCTACCGCCGGCTGAGGCCCGCTCGAGTGTCGCCACTGAGGTTGCCGGCCCTGGGTCTGAACAAGGGGTTCGACGCGTCGCAATCCGGATCGGCCGTCGGGGTGGTAGTCCCACCGCCATCGCGATTGAGTCGCGTATCTCTGGCCGCCATCGATGCCCGCATCTGGACTCCTTGCATACCGGGGCACGTAGGAGATTGAGGTCAACCTACGCCTGGTCCAGGGCAGACGCAATACCCAATCGGATGGCCCATGATGGGAAACACGTCCACGACCGATTTCTAAAGCGAGCGCGTCTCACGCACCGAGTCCGAGGCGCGCCCGGATCGCCTCTCAGAGGCCGGAGACGCCGCCAGAAGGAGCCCGCAGCGCAGTGGCAGAGAAGGAGTCCACCCTTTCGAAAGCCCCGTCGCCCGCGGCCGACTGGGCTCTCGACCCGACGGTGACATTCCTCAATCACGGTTCGTTCGGCGCATGCCCGAAGGCGATCCTCGATGTCCAGAGGCGCTGGCAAGACAGGCTGGAAGCTCAGCCGGTGCGGTTTCTCGGGCGCGAGCTGGAGGACTTGCTGGACTGGTCCCGCTCCGAGATCGGAGCGTACGTGGGAGCCGACGCCGACGACCTGGCGCTTATCCCCAACGCCACCGCCGGCATCAACACCGTGCTGCGCTCTCTGCGCTTCGACAAGGGCGACGAGCTGCTGGCGACCGACCACGCCTACAACGCCACCCTGAATGCCGTCCGCTACGGCGCCGCGAAGGACGGGGCGAAGGTCGTGCTGGCGCGGATCCCCTTCCCCATCTCCTCGCCCGACGAAGCCTTCGAAGCGATCATGGCGGCGGTCACGCCGCGTACGAAGCTTGCGGTCCTGGACCACGTGACGAGCGTCACGGCGCTCATCGTGCCCCTCGAGCGGCTGGTGCCAGCCCTTGCCGAACGGGGAGTCGATGTTCTCGTCGACGGCGCTCACGGTCCCGGTATGCTCCGCCTCCGGCTGGGCGAACTCGGCGCCGCGTACTACGCCGGCAACGGCCACAAGTGGATGTGCGCCCCGAAGGGGAGCGCGTTCCTGCACGTCCGCCGCGACCGCCAAGCGCTCATCAAACCGCTCTCGATCTCTCACGGCGCCAACGACACTCGCATGGATCGATCGCGCTTCCGGCTGGAGTTCGACTGGCAGGGAACACTCGATCCGAGCGCCTGGTTGACCTGGCCCGCCGCGATCGACGGCCTGGCCGAGATCCTCCCGGGCGGCTGGGCCTCGATCATCTCCTTCGATCACCGCCTGGCGGTGGCAGCCGGCGAGATGCTGGCCGAGGCGCTCCACACGGACGTCCAGGCACCCACCGAGATGATCGGCTCGATGGCCTCGATTCGGCTGCCGGGCGGGCCGTGGCCTCGGGCTGAGGCGACCCGGCGAATGGCCGTGATCGAGGAGGCCCTGCGAGGCCGCCGCTTCGAGGTCCCACTGATGATGTGGCCGTGCCCGTGGCTCGTGGACTCAGGCGACCTTCCGCCAGCGACCGAATTCGACCTCCTGATCAGGGTCTCGGCGCAGGTCTACAACTATCTGGGCCAGTACGAGCGACTCGCCTCGATCCTGGCCGGCTTCGCGGGCGTCAACCGGCCTCAGGCGGGGCCGGCGCCGTCGACGGTCGAGACGACGTAGACGCGGGGCGTAAGACCGGTCCGACGTGGGTACTTCGTCACGATGGCACGCTCGAACGCGGGCACCGCGGCGTCACGAACGAGGTTGACCGTGCAGCCGCCGAATCCGGCTCCGGTCATGCGCGCGGCCACGACGCCGGGGACGGCACGCGCCAGCGCGACCATCGCGTCGAGGGCCCGGGAACTCACCTCGTACAGGGTGCGGAGAGACTCGTGGGAGGCGGCGAAGAGGCGGCCGAGCTCATCGAGGTCGCCCGCGTCCAGGGCGGCCACCGCCGCCACGACCCGCTCGTTCTCCGAGACGACATGTTCGGCTCGGCGCGCTTCCGTCTCCGATAGCAGGTGACGGTTCCTGAGAAGGGTCGCCGCGTCCAGGTCCCGCAGCGACGCGACCGCAGGCATCTCCTCAGCCAGCAGGGCGACGGCGCGGCCACATTCGGCGCGACGCTCGCGGAAGACAGCCGCGTGCTCCCCCGGATCGGCCGACGCGCCGGTATCGCAGACGACGATGCTGACCCCCGCCGGCAGGGCCACGTAACGGCTCTCGAGGGAGCGGCAGTCGAGCAAGATGGCCCGGCCGGCGCGGCCCGCGGCGCTGGCGAATTGATCCACGATCCCGCCCTCCACGCCGAGGTAGTCGCGTTCGGCGCGCTGGGCCAGTGCAGCGAGCGACGGCGCCGCCACCGGCCGCTCCCCGGCGAGCAGCGCCCGGGCGGAAGCCAGCTCGAGGGCGGCAGCCCAGGCCAGACCGGCGTCCCGCGGAACGGCGGAGTCGACGACGCCGTCGAAGCCGCGGACCGGGAGTGCCGCCTCGCGGAGAGACCACGCCATGCCTGCAACGTGGTCGCCCCAGCCGGTGCGCGGCGTCCTCACGATGCCGCCGGCCGGGCCCGCCGGGCCCGCCGGGCCCGCGTCCAGCTCGTCGATCCAGAACTCGGTTCGCTCGCCCGATTGCAGCGACTCGACACGGACCAGCCCGTCGCGCCGCCGGCGGACGGCGATCCACGTATCCAACCCGATTGCGGCCGGCAGGACCAGCCCGTCGTTGTAGTCGGTGTGGTCGCCGATCAGGTTCACGCGACCGGGCGCGCGCACCAGTGAGATTGCGGATTCGTCCGAGTCCATCGCATCCGGGAAGGCGGCCACGAGTTCACGCTCGAGGCGTCGCCCGCGTGCAGTCGCCCGCCCGGCCAGTCGATGGGAGTGCAATTCCATCGGCTGATGCTAGCGCGAACGACCCCTCCGCGGCCCGATCGGTTGCCTCGGGCCCGGCCGTCCTGGTGGGACGCAGGATGCCGCGTCCGTGCCGGGGCTCGCCGAGCGACGCTCCAGCCGAGCGGACGCGGCGGCGCGGGCCACGGTGTAGCATCGCGGCATGTCTGGCTTCTCGACTCGCGCGATCAAGGCGGCGACAACTGCGCCCAAGGTGGATCAGATTCCTTCCAGCGTGCCGATCTATCAGGCCGCGGCCTTCTCCACCGCCGACGCCGCCGAGCTCGGCGACGTGCTGACGGGCGCGATCCCCGGCTACGCCTACAGCCGCATCGACAATCCGACCACCGCCGCGCTGGGCGATGCCGTGGCCGCGCTCGAGGGCGCGGAGGCGGGTCTGGCCTTCGCGACGGGGATGGCCGCCATTCACGCCACCATCGTCTCGGTGGTCCGGGCCGGCCAGACGATCGTGGCGACGAAGGCGGTGTATGGCACGACGCGCGATCTGCTCGTCCGCATCCTCTCGGGTCTCGGAATCGCGACCGAGTTCGTCGACCCGCGCGATCCCGCGGCCGTCGACGCCGCACTGGCACGAACCGGCGCGCCGATCCTGTACGTGGAGACCATCTCCAACCCGACGATAGTGGTCTCGGACCTGGCGGCGCTCGCCACGGTGGCGCATAGCCACGGCGCGCTCCTGCTGGTCGACAACACCTTTGCGTCGCCGTACGGGTGCCGCCCGATCGAGCTGGGCGCGGACCTGGTCATGCATTCGGCCACGAAGTACATCTCCGGGCACGGCGACGTTCTGGCGGGGGCCGTCGTGGGGAGCCGCGATAGGATCGCGGCCATCCGCCCGATCCTGATCGACGTGGGCGGGGCGCTGGCTCCGCTCGCCGCGTTCCTGGTCCTGCGGGGCCTGCCGACACTGGCGATCCGGATGGAGCGGCACACGCAAACGGCGCTCGAGCTCGCGGCCTGGCTGGCCGGGCAAGACGGCGTGGAGCGGGTCCACTACCCGGGCCTCCCGAGCGATCCAAGCCACGAGGTGGCGGTTCGGCAGCTGCACGTGTTCGGCGGAATGCTGGCGTTCGAACTCACCGGCGGGCGCGAAGCCGGACGTGCATTCCTCGACGCGATGATGGTCGCGGAGCGAACCGCCTCCTTGGGAGCGGTACGGACGATCACGACGGCTCCGCCCTCGACAACGCATCGTCAGTTGGACGCGGCGGCCCTGCGAGAGGCCGGCATCGCGCCGGGCCTCCTGCGCTGCTCTGTTGGGCTCGAGGACGTAGAAGATCTCCGCGCCGACTTCGAGCTCGGCCTGGCCGCCGCTCGCGCAGCGACTTCGTAGGCGACGCGGCTTCCGGCTCTGGGGAGTCGGCCCGAGAAACAAAGAGCCTCTCCGGCCGAGGGGCCGGAGAGGCTGAGTCTTCCGGGGTTAGTACTGGAACAAGAGCTCGCGGTACTTCGGCAGCGGCCAGAGCTCATCGGAGACCAGCGTCTCGAGCTCGTCCGCGGCGGCGCGCACGGCTTGCTGGGCCGGGATGACATCGTCGTGGAACGCCTTGGCTTCGGCATGGACAGAGCTCGCCTCGTGGGCGGCGTGCTGAGCGTGCTCCAGGGCATGGATGGCTTCGACGAGCTCATCGAGCAGAGCGACGACGTGGTCGGCGATCTTCGATGCGCCCGCGGACTTCGAGGCACCCGAGAGCTGGCCGAGGTACTTGACCGCGGCCGGCACGATCATGGTCTTGGCGATATCGGCGGTGGCATTCGCCTCGATGTTCTGGACCTTGACGTAGCGCTCCCAGTTGATCTCGACGCGCGCGGCGAGTTCACGCTCTGAGAGAACGCCGAAGTGCGAGAACACCTTCTTCGCCTTCGCGGTCGCAAGGGCCGGGAGGGCGTCGACTGTGCTCCGGTTGTTGGGCAGACCGCGCCTGGCGGCCTCGGCGTGCCATTCCTCAGCGTAGTTGTTGCCTTCGAACAGGACCTGCTTGTTGTCCTTGACGATCGCCGAGAGGATCTTGGTCAGGCCGGCGAAATCGCAGGACTCGAGCTTGTCGAGCTGGTCGGCGAGCTTCTCGAGGGAGTCGGCCACCGCCGTGTTGAGCACGGTCTGGGGCCANNGTCCGGTTGCGGTCGGTGGCGTCCCGGGGGAGGACGGGCAGGGTGGTCACGCCCAGCTCCATGGACCCGCCGGTCTTGGACGTGGCTGCGGCACCCTTCTCCAGCTGTTCGACGACGTCTTCGAGCTGAGCGCCGAGGAAGATGGAGACGATGGCCGGAGGCGCTTCATTGGCCCCGAGGCGATGGTCGTTGCCGGCGTCGGCGATGCCGGCTCGGAGCAGGTCCGCATGTACGTTGACGGCACGGATCACGGCCACGAGGAAGGCCAGGAACTGGGCGTTNNACGATCATGTTGTGGTCCGACCCGACGGAGGTGGCTTCGTAGACCGGAGCCATCTCGAACTGGGCGGGCGCAACTTCGTTGTGCCGGGTCTTGGACGGGATCCCGAGCCGCCAGAGCTCACGGTCGAGATCCATCATGAACGCCAGCATCCGCTCGCGGATCGTGCCGAAATACTGGTCCTCGAGCTCCTGGCCCTTGGGCGAGGGAGCGCCGAAGAGGGTTCGTCCGGTCAGGATGAGGTCGGGGCGAAGCTCGGCCAGGCGCCGGTCGACCAGGAAGTACTCCTGCTCGGGTCCGATCTGGGTGAAGACGCGGCGGGTGGTGGTGTTGCCGAACCACTTCAACACGCGGAGAGCCTGCTTGCCCAGGGCCTCCTGCGAGCGCAGCATCGGGATCTTGTGGTCCAGGGCCTCGCCCGTGTACGAAACGAAGCCGGTGGGGATGGTCAGGGTCACGCCGTTGGGCTCGACCTGCAGGAAGATCGGGCTGGTCACGTCCCANNGTGTAGCCGCGGGCCTCGAACGTGGAGCGGATACCGCCCGACGGAAAGGACGAGGCATCGGGCTCGCCCTGGATGAGCCCTTTGCCGGAGAACTCGGACAGGGTGGCGCTGTCGCCGGATGGGCTGAGGAAAGAGTCGTGCTTCTCGGCGCTTCCGCCGGTCATCGGCACGAACCAGTGGGTGTAATGGGAAGCGCCGTGAGCGAGCGCCCACTCCTTCACGCCCTGGGCCACCGCGTCGGCGATGGTCGGGTCGAAAGTCTCGAGCCCGGCGATAGTGCGGCGCAGCCTCTTGAAGACCGGCTTGGCCAGGTACTGGCGTTGCGCCTCTTCGCCGAAGACGTACTCGCCGTAGATGTCCTCGGCGGCGTTCTCCAGATAGTTCTGAGTGGAGGCAACCTTGTGGTTGGAGATTGCCTCGATGGCCTTCTGACGAGCGGTCATTTGGACTCCTGTCGACTTCTGTGAATCGCGCCTGGCCTCTTCCGGGATCCCCTGCATTCAGCCTCCGCAGACCCCTCTTCCAAGGATAGAGGAGAAAGCCACCGGGCTGGCGGGGATTGGCAAGGCCTCGGGTTGAGAAGATTCCAAAGGAGACGTGATGTTCTCATACGGACTTCCGGATGTGTGCGCGACCCGGCCGCTGCCGCCCCAACTTCCCGAATTGACACTCGATCGAATCCGGCGCGGAACCCATGACCCCCGACGGGGTTTCGGGATGCGACAACGTTTGTCCCGCTGTCGTCGCCGCCGCCCGTCCCGAGGCGATCTCAGGGCTGGAACAGAAGCGCGTCCATATTCGCGACCATCCCATCGCCGGCGATCAGGACCAGCGAGTTGCCATCCGGCGACCAGGCCGCGTCGGGGATGCCCATCCAGGGTCCGTCTCCCAGCGACAGAGTGCCACTGGCTGTCTTCCCGCCCGAACGAGTCGTCCACGCCAGGCTGGGCGTGCCGCCAAAGCCGGTGACTACAGTTCCCCCGCCCGATGCGCCTACGAGGTTCCCCGGACCGTAGTCCGTCAGAAGTCCGGTCGAAGCCGACCAGGAAAGGATGCGGTCGGTTGGACTCGCGGAATCGTTCGCCAGGGCCATGTAGGCGAACAGCAACTCATCGTTGCTGGCCCAGGTGAACGCACCGGATTTCGGGATGGTGGTCAGACGCCCGGAGGCGGTCTCCAATACGCCGATCTTCTGGTCTTTGGTTGCGAGGTTTGCGCCCTCGAAAACAGCGACCCGCGCACCGTCCGGGCTGAAGGCTACCGGACCGGTGAAGTCCGACGCGATCTGCCGAGCCGAGGCCACGCTCTCCCCGGTCGATCGCACGACCTCGAGCCAGCCGTACGGCCGTGAACCCACGCCGCTGGGCCCGGCGGGCCCGGTTATGTGGACGACCGCGAGCATGCTGCCGTCGCGCGACCAGGCCACAGGGTATCCGCTGCGCGGCGCGCTGAGCCCGCCGCCGGCCGAAACAACCACGTACTGGGGCTCAAGCGTGGACGTCCAGGCCCACGGTTGGATCAGCGCCACGGCGCCCGAAGGCCCGGCCACGATCCAATCGTACGTTCCCAGCGCCGTCAGCTGGGTCGATCCGATCCGGCCCAGGTACGCATGCTCTCCCTGCACCGTCTGACTCGGGTCGGGCGACACTTCGAACCGCAGGATCACGAACCTGCTCGAGTCGAGCCAGCCGAATTCAGATGCATCCACGGCCCCGATCTCCGCGCCTGTTCGGTCGAACAGGTGGACCTTCGGTATGGACGGCGCCGATGCGGATCCTCGAGGTTCGTCGAGGACGGCGAACTTCGACCCGTCGGGCGACCAGCCGGCCACATACAGGCTCTCGCCCGTATAGACCACGGGCAGGGTTTCGGGGAAGGCCTGCGGCTGCCGGTCGGTCGAGGTGGGTGTCGGCCGGGCGCTGGGCGGCGGAGTGGCGGTTATCGAGGGCGACGACGGCGATGCCACCGACGGCGTCGACGGCGTGGGCGACGCCGGCCCAACAGGCTGCGCCTGATAGCGGCCGAGCAGCGAGAAACCTGCCACTGCGACGACGATCACCAGGGCCGCGGCCACCGCGAACGGACGCCTTCGAGCCGGCGATATGGAAATCGATCGACCGATCCGCGACAACCGGCTCGACCTGCGATCCGGAAGAAGCGAGATGGAGGCGCGGACCTGCTCGGTCGTCGATCGGTCGACCTTCGCCAGATCGGCCAGCGTCCCGACAACCGCGGTTTCGAACTCGTCGTTCACCGGCGCACCTCCGCGTCATAGCTCGCACGCAGGCGCTTGAGCGCGTGGTGCACCCGAGACCGAACGGTTCCCTCGGGCAGGCCGAGAAGTTGCGCGCTCTCGGAGACGGGCAACTGCCAGTAGTGATGGAGTGTCAGGAGAACGCGATCCTTGGAGTCGAGGCGGGCGAACGCCCTCGCCAGCAGCCGCCGGTCGACCTCCCGTTCGATTGAGTCGCTCGGTCCGGGCGCTTCGAGGTCCAGCTCGAACACCTGCCCGCGCCGTCTGACGAACCGGGTCGCCGAACGGATCACGATCGTGCGGAACCAGGCCGCAAAGAGCTGCGGATCGCGCAGGCTTTCGAGCGCCCGCCAGCTTGTGAGGAGCGCGTCCTGGACGGCGTCCGCGGCGTCGGCTTCATGCCCGGTGATCAGCCGCGCGGCGCCCAGCGCGACGCCGAGATGCGGCTCCACCAGGCGGTCGAAAGCCACCCGGTCACCGCGAGCGGCGCGCCCGACCAGCTCTGCCGAAACCTGACGGTCCCCGTCCCGCACTCGATCCACCACGGTGTCGATGATGGCAGCCTCCATGCCACTAAGAGCACCGGATACGGCGGCGCGTTCAATCTTCATTTCGGGGGTGGGCGACGGCGCGGCCCGAGAGGCCGATCGGCACGGCGCCGGCCCGTCGGGCCCTAGAGCAGCTCGGGGCGGACCCACTCCCTCCCGAGCACGTGCTCGTCGAGGAAGGCCAGCACCGTCTCGTACCAGAGGCGGGCGTTGTTCGGCTTGAGGATCCAGTGGTTTTCGTCCGGGAAGTAGAGGAAGCGGGCAGGGACGCCGTGGCGGCGCAGGTCCGTCCACAGCGCCAGTGCCTCGCCGACCGGGACGCGGAAGTCCTGCTCGCCGTGGATGACGAGCATCGGCGTCTTGATCGAGCCGATGTGAGCCGCCGGCGATTGCCGCTCGTAGAACTCGGGCTGGCGATACGGATCGCCCATCTCGTGCTCCCAGTCGACACCGGTGTCCGTCGTGCCGTGGAACGGCCGCAGATCCCAGAGCGACGCGTGCGTCACGATCGCCCGGAACCGGTCCGTGTGGCCGGCGACCCAGTTCGCCATGTAGCCGCCGTAGCTGCCGCCCGCCAGCGCGGTCCGCGACGCATCCAGATCTGCCCGCGTCAGCGCCCCGTCCAGCGCGGTCAGGATGTCCGTGTACGGCGTCTCGCCCCAGCGTCCCCAGCCACGCTCGACCATGCGCTGGCCATATCCGATGGAGATGGCCGGGTCCGGCATCAGCACCGCGTATCCGCGCTCGACGAGGAGATGCGGGTTCCAGCGCCAGCTCCAGCCGTTCCACGACCCGATCGGGCCGCCGTGCGCGAAGACGACCAGCGGCGCCGGGTGTTCGGCGGAGGCGTCGGGCGGGAGGGCGAGCCACGAACCGATCGGCGTGCCGTCGGCTGCCGTGGCGGTGAGCCGCTCGACGCGACCGCGTCCGGCCACGCCACCGTCGTCGATGCTCTTTGGGAGCTCCACCGGCGTCTGGTTCTCGCCCGTGGTTGCGAAGCTGACGATCCGCGCCGGCGCGGCCATCGAGGCCCGGAGCGCGTAGAGCGTCCGGCCGTCGGGAGAGGGGCAGAGATCCGCGAGAGCCCCTTCCGAGACCAGGCACGTGGTCTTGCCGTCCACCAGATCGACGCGGAAGGCCGCGACACCGCCCAGCAGATCGGCGACGAAGAAGACCGCGCCCGAGTCGGGCGCCCAGACCGGAGATTCGGGCCAGAGGTCGAGCTTCGGCGTGAGGTCGCGGCCCTCGCCGGTCGCAAGGTCGATGAGCCAGACCGTAGAGACGGCGGCCTGATCGGGAGCGCCGGCGGTGGTTCGAACGGAGACGACGAAACGGCCGTCGGGCGAGACCCTGGGATGGGCGAAGTAGCCGTCGGTGTGCGCGATCGTCCGGCGCGTCTTCGTTTCGACGTCGATTGCGACCAGGTCTACCGGAGTCGCCGGCAGGCTCGACCCATCGAACCAGGAGGTCACGATCGTTCGGCCGTCGGGCGAGATGTCGAAGTCGGACTCGAGGAAGGCTGGGCCGGGATCGCCGGTCACGTCGACCGGTTCGAGCCGAGCCTCCGGATCGGCCGGCAGCGGCGCGGCGAAGAAGCGCTGGCGCCGCGGCGCGAGCCAGTGGTCCCAGTAGCGGATCGGATAGTCCTCGAACAGCAGCGCGCCAACCTTGGCTTCGGTGCGCGCCTTGGCTCGGGCGGCGTCGTCCTCCAGGTTCGTCGCGGCCGGGTGCAGGAGTGCGCCGAAGGCGATCGCGCCGGCATTCCGGGCCGCGGCTACGCCCTCGATCCCACCGTCGGGCGCGAGCAGCAGACCGGCCTCGCCGCCCTCGGCCGGCAGGCGCCACAGCGCCGCGATCTTGTGATCAGGATCGGCCTTGACGTCCGGATCTGGCCGCGCGGATGTGAAGAGCAGCGAGCCGTCGTGCGCGAAGGCGGCGGCCGATTCGCCGGCGCTCGAGCGCGTCAGGCGGCGCGGGGCGGCGGCTCCAGTTGGGTCGACCTGCCACAGTGCCGTGCGCATCTCGTTGGCCTCCGGGCCGCGGCGCGAGACGGCGACGACCAGGCGGCGCCCATCGGGCGACAGCCGCAGGCCGGAGAGTCGGGGGGTGGAATAGAACCGGTCGAGAGTAAGCGGTTCGTTCATGCGTCGATCATGGCGCAATGCCGGGAACTCGTCCGGCGGCGAGCTTTGGTTTGGCAGCGGGGCGGCGGGCGGCGGGGCGCGGGCGGCGGGGCGCGGTCGTGGCGGGGCGGCAGCCGCCCGCAATTCCCGATTAGGCGTCCATGGAGTAGTAAGTTGCGGCGCTGGACCCTCCGCCAGCAGCCACCGCCAGGCGCCCCGTCCATGAGGACTACATGGGGGTCGTCAGCGCCGATCAAGGTCGAGTCTGGCGCGAGTCGGCGCGCCCGGCCCAATTCCGCCCACGGCCGGCCGGCTTTCCGCTCGGGCGCAGCTTGCGGCTTCTACACAGCACTCCCCCGATGCGTGTTGAGGAGGACGCTGGCCCGCCGCTGGCGCCTCTCCGACGTGGCGGGCCGATACCACATCGCTACCCGCGTCCCGGCGCCCCTGCTATCATTCCGTGGCCCTCAGCGGGCATTCGGTCGGGGCGTGGCGCAGCTTGG
>PMBR01000099.1 GCA_003152995.1 Chloroflexota bacterium
TACAAGAAGATGCTGCCGTATGCCCCCGCCGGCTCGCTCAGCGGTGGCTACGACTTCGTCGCAAGCCAGTTCAATACCGGCCTCATCGCCGAAACCGGTCCGTTCTATCTCGACCAGTGGGCCAACATGGTCAAGGTCGAGACCCAGGTACCGGGCGCTGAGGCGTGTGTCGCCCCGCACCCAGGCACTGGNNGCAGAGGATTTCCTCGGCTACCTCACCAGCCCTGATGCTCAGATGAAGTTCGCGCTCGCCGGCGGCAGCACGCCCCGGACGAGCATCCTGACTAACCGCACGCTGGTCAATCAGCATCGCGACACGATGGGCGCCTTCCCGACGCTCGCGTTCATCCTCAACGACGCTCAGAATCGCTGGTACACCAACTTCATCTGGGTACCGCAAGCCGCCAAGATCTACAACGACGCGCCTCAGTACTTCTCTGCGGCCGCCTCCGGACAGGAATCGATCTCCGATGCTATGGCTGCCTTTGCCAAAGACATAGTGAGCTACTGCGGAGGCAAGTGTACGATCGACAACCAGGGGATCACCAAACCAGATCCCAACGCGAAGGAACCCACCTTCGACCGCAGTTTGCAGGTNNCCAGGCTGCTCGCCGATCACGATTGGTTCGGTTCGATCCTCGTTGCCCCGGCGATGCTCATCATCCTGTTCTTCGCGCTGTTTCCGCTTGGGTACGCGATCTACCTCGCCGGCCACTTCGTCGACCTGACGTCGATCAACCAGATCGGCGACTACGTCGGTCTGACGAGCTTCCGCGAAGCCCTCACCAATGCCGCATTCAGCTCGGCGATCAGGACCACCCTGGCCATTCTCGTCATTGCGCTCACGACCGAGGTCCTGCTCGGCGTTGGCCTGGCCATGCTCCTCAATCGCTTGAAGTGGTACAAGGGCATCTGCCGTGCGCTCTTCTTGCTGCCCCTCGCCTGCGCACCAGAGGCCGCAGCTCTCATCTGGCGCTACCTATACGACTCAGACTTCGGTGTATACAACGCTCTGCTCGGGATGGTCGGGCTGGGCCCGATCAACTGGCTCGGCTCGAGCCTGCCGGCGCTCGCCAGCATCATCATCTTCGACGTGTGGCAATGGACGCCGTTCGTAACCCTGATCACCCTGGCAGGTCTCCAGGCGCTCCCGCGAGAACCGTTCGAGGCGGCCGAGTTGGACGGCGCGTCGCGTTTCACGGTCTTCCGCCGACTGACCCTCCCGTTGCTGACACCGGTGCTGGCGCTGATTCTGGTCTTGCGAGGAATGGATCTGGCTCGGCTCTACGACCCCATCGCTGCCATGACGAAGGGCGGTCCGGGCTCAGCGACCGAGACGGTCAGCTACTACCTCTACAGGGTGGGTCTCGAGGACTTCCGCCTCGATCAGGCGAGCGCGATGGCGCTGCTGGTCCTGTTCGTCATCGTGGTGGTCTCCGGCCTGGGACTTCGACCGCTCATGCGCGCGCAAGGCGCAAGAGCAAGGAGGGGCTAAGCGATGCGAGCACGAGCCTTCACGCCCTGGGATGTCGTGCGCCAGGTGCTGGTCGTGGCGATCCTGGTCGTCTTCATGTTCCCGCTCTTCTGGATGCTGATGACGTCGTTCAAGAGTTACGGAGACATCCTCGTGTCTCCGCCACGCTGGTTTTTCGAACCGACGCTCAACAACTACGTCGACGCATTCCAGAAGGCCGACTTCGTTCACTACATTCTCAACACACTCACCGTCGCGACGCTGACCACTGCCATCGTCATCCCGACATCGGCGCTCGCCTCGTATGGATTTGCGCGCTACAACGTTGGCGGCGGCAACGTGATGTTCTTCATCCTGACGACTCGGATGATGCCGCCTATCGCGGTCGTTCTGCCGTTCTTCATGATCTTCAAGACTCTGGGCGCCAACGGTATCGGCAGCACCTTGGGTCTCGGCCTGGACCAGCTCGGCACACTCGTCGTGTGCTACACGATATTCAATCTGCCTTTCGCCATCTGGCTGATGCATTCGTTCTTCGTGGACATTCCGACGGAAATCGAGGACTCGGCACGACTTGACGGATACAGTCGCTGGCAGGTCCTGCGGAAAGTCGTCCTGCCTCTAGCGGCACCGGGGATTGCGGTCACGACGATCTTCTGCATTCTCTTTTCGTGGAACGAGTTCCTGTTCGCCTCCATCTTGACACGTAGCAACGCCAAGACGATCACGATGGGGGTTGGCGATTTCTGGACCCAGCAAGGCGTCTTGTGGGGCCCCCTGTCGGCCGCTGCCGTCGTGTGTGTCATCCCGATGATCGTGATGGCCCTGATTCTGCAGCGGTACATAGTCCGTGGCCTGACATTTGGCGCGGTACGTGGGTAGGTGCCTGAGATGACCATCTCCGCACTCTGGGACAGGTTCTTCTGGGGCTTTGTCCTATTGGTGTTCGCGGCCATCGTGTGGCTGTGGTTCTTCGGCGAGAGCCAGCGTTACTTTCCATGGGGACTGCTGGTGGGACTCGCCATTGGGACCACGTATTTCGCGATAGGCGTCCGCAACATGCGGGCGGAGTCGCACCGCGTCGAGCGCGCACTAGCCGACGCAGAAGCCGCCGGAGCTCTCGCTCGGCTGGAAGAGGAGCCGACACATGCTTGAGCTCGACTCGGTCGTAAAGCTCTTCGGCACAACGGTCGCGATCAGTGGGGTCG
>PMBR01000049.1 GCA_003152995.1 Chloroflexota bacterium
AAGCCGCTCTGGACGATGCGGCCGAGACGCCCGCGATACTCCTCGAGCTCCGCGTCGGCTTCCGGCGTGCCGCATCGATCGGCGACGTTGAGGCGAGCCAGCGGGCCGACTCGATAGATGCCGTCTGGATAGCCGACTGGCTTGTAGTACGGCGCCTTGAGGTAGGAGTCGGAGAGCGTCGCCTCGCCGATGTAGGTGGCGTAGTCGTCGGGCTTGACCTGCTCGGCGACGATGCTGCCGTCGGAGCCGACGAAGCGCAGGTTGCCGTCGTAGAGCCGAAGCGAGCCGTCCGGCCCGACGAGGCCNNCAGTACATCGTGGGGAAGTTCGAGAATGACTCGATCTCGCTGGGGAAGCTGTCGACCGTCTTCTTCCAGAGGGCGAGGGTGCGCTTCACGATCGCCATGGCCGCGGGCCACTCGGCGAGCGTCTTCTCTCGTGCCTGCGGGTCGAGCGGGGCGTTGACGCCACCCGGCACGCTCCACGACGGGTGGACCCGCTCTTTGGCGAGCCGCTCGATCACCTGCTGGCCGAACTTGCGCAGCGCGATCCCGTCGCGCAGTGCGTCGGGGTGCTCCTCGAGCAGCCCCGCGACGTTGCGCTTGGCCGGATCGGAGTCCATGCCGAGCAGCAGGTCCGGGGCCGACAGATGGAAGAAGGAAAGTGCATGCGACTGCACGAACTGCGCGCANNCGTCCCTCGACGAACTTCTCGAAGCCTCGGATCTGGGTCACGTGGAACTGCGTGTCGCTCACCTGGCCCGCGTCGTCGAGCTTGATCGTGATCCTGGCGTGACCCTCGATCCGCGACACGTGGTTGATCGTGAGGGTCTTCAAGGCTGGTCTCCTGGCCTCCGCCGGCGGCGCCGTGGGCGCAAAAGACACCGGCTGCAGACCTAGCTTCGGCGGAGTCGACTTCCTGGTGGTCATGCCGCGCCTACCCGAACCGAAGCTTGGAGCCGAGGTCCGGCTCGCGGCCTGCGAGAAGCTCACCCAGCACGAACAGGATCGCGTCGGGCTTCGGCGGACACCCGGGGACGTGGACGTCGACCGGGATCGCCGAGTGAAGCGGCCCCGCCTGCTTGAGCAGCGCGGGCACGCCGTCCGTCGGCACGCCCCGGCTCTCGGTTGCGCCTTCGACGTAGACGCGTTCGAGCAGCTTGCGGGTGGGGATGCCGTTGCGCATCGACGGCACGTTGCCCGTCACCGCGCAGTCGCCAAGTGCCACGACGACCCTGCTCCGCGCCCGCGCGGTCTGGGCCAGCTCGAGGTCGTCCTGGCTGCTGACCGCGCCCTCGATCAACGCGACGTCCACACCGTCGGGCCACTCCTGCGCATCGACCAGAGGGCCGAAAACTATGTCCGCCTTCTCGAGCACGCCGACGATCCCCTCGTCCAGGTCGAGCAGCGACATATGACAGCCCGAGCAGCCGTCGAGCCAGCAGGTGCCGATCTTCACCTTGTCCATCACAGGCCCTCGCGCATAGAGCTCAGGCGGCTTACGACGGCCCGCTTCTTGGTCATCTCCTCGACCCCCCAGCCCTTCTCCGCCATCGCGCCCGTCGGGCAGGCCTGCACGCACTTGCCGCAGCTGGTGCAGGATGTGGCTTCGCCCCATGGCCGCTGCAACTCGGAGACGAGCCGCGTCTGAATGCCGCGGCCGGCCATGTCCCACACGTGGGCGCCCTCGACCTCGGCGCACGTGCGCACGCAGCGCGAGCACAAGACGCAGCGGTTGTGGTCCAGCACGTAACGCGGGTGCGTGGCGTCGACCGTGAGTCGCGGGTAGTTGTACGGGTACCGAACGTACGTGACGCCGTGGTCCTGCGCCAGAGTCTGCAATTCGCAGTGGCCCGAGGAAACGCATACGGCGCAGATGTGGTTGCGCTCCGCGAACAGCAGCTCGATCGCGATCTTCCGATAGGACTGGAGCTGCGGCGAGCTGGTGTTGACTGCCAGGCCCTCTTGCACCGGCGTGGTGCAGGCGGGTAGCAGGCGCGTGACGCCGGCAACCTCGACCATGCACAACCGGCAGGCGCCGACCGAGCTGAGACCCTCCATGTAGCAGAGGGCGGGGATGTATTTGTCGTTGGCTCGTGCGACCTCGAGGATCGTCTGGCCGGCCGTCGCCGCGAGAACCTCGCCGTCGATGCGGACCTTCACCTTCTCGGTCAAGACGATGCTCCTATCTCTCGACGCTGCGAATGTCGCAGCGCAGGCAACGGGCTGTCTCTTCCAACGCTGCCACGGCGGTGAGGCCGAGCGAAACCTCGGCGTACGACTGCACCCTCTGGGCGGCGGGCATCTCGCCCGGCACATGGCGGCCGCTCTCGCTCGGCGTCTCGGGCGGCTCCATCAGGTAGACGAAGTCCGGCATCAGACTCGCGAAGCGCTCCTCCGCCATCAACCGCTTGTCTATGTTGCGGGCGGCCTTCTTGCCGATGCCCATTGCGTTCGACACGTTCGAGGCCCCGGTGATGAGGTCGCCGCCGGCGTAGAAGCGCTCGCGGCTCGTCTCGAGCGAGTAGCGGTCCACCTCGAGGGTACCGGCCTCCTTGATCGTGAGACCAGAGGCCGCGCAGAAGTCGGGGTCGACCTTCTCGCCGACGGCCAGGATCACGGTATCGCACGCGATGCGTATCACTTCGTCCGTCGGCACCGGCCGGCGGCGGCCGGAGGTGTCGAACTCGCCGAGCTTCGTCCTGACGACCTCGATGGCGCACACCTGTCCGTTCTTGTCACCCACGATGCGATGCGGGGCGGCGAGATAGACGACCTTTGCGCCCTCGTGCTCGGCCGCCTCGACTTCCTCCGGGATCGCCGGCATGTCCTTGCGCTCGCGGCGGTAGACGATCGTCACGTCCGCGCCCAGCCGCCTTGCCGAGCGTGCGGAGTCGATGGCGGCGTTGCCGCCGCCGATTACGACGACGTTCTTCCCGACCGGGACCTCCTGGCCGCGGGACATGGCTTCCAGGAACGGCAGCGCCGGGATCACTCCCGTGAGCTCGGTACCGGGCAGGTATACCCAGGCCTCTTTCCAGGTGCCGATCGCAAGGAAGACCGCGTCATGGTGCTGACCCACGTCGTTGAGCGTCAATTCCTCGCCGACGTTGACGTTGAACTGGAACTTGACGCCAAGGCGCTCGATCAGCTCGATCTCCTTGTCGAGCACCGCCTTAGGCAGCCGATACTCCGGCAGCGCGTAGCGCAGCATTCCGCCCGCCTCGGGGCGGGAGTCATACACGGTCACGCCGTGGCCCAGGAGCGCGAGGTAGTAGGCGCAGGTGAGGCCCGTCGGGCCTGCGCCCACGATTGCGACCTCGTGACCCGTAGGCTCCTGCCGGCGCTCGAGCACGCGGTCAACCATGGCCTCGAACTTGTCGGAGAGCAGCACTTCGTCGGCGATCCGGCGATGCACGTCGCGCGTGTTCACTGCCTCGTCCACAGCGGCGCGGCGGCAGCGGTTGTCGCAGGGGTGCTGGCACACGCGCCCCGTCGACGCCGGCAATGGGTTGTCGAGGATTACTGAGAGGAACGCGTCCTCGACCCGCCCCTCTTTGTACAGCTGCAGGAAGCGTGGGATGTTCATGTGCAACGGGCAGGAGTTCTCGCAAGGAGAGAGCGCCAGGTCCTCGCACACGCCGGCCCGGCAGCGCTTCGCGAGGATGTGGTCTTCGAACTCGTGCCGGAAGTGGCGCAGGCTTGTCAGAACGGGGTTGGGCGCGCTCTGGCCGAG
>PMBR01000133.1 GCA_003152995.1 Chloroflexota bacterium
CGTGGGCTCGTGAGTCCCGAGACCACTAACTTGGAGAGAGCCGCCGGGGTCACGACGATACCGCTCTGGCTGCCATGGATCGTGGCCGTCACGGTGTCGGTGGCGGTCACCGATTGGGTGCCGACGGTCTTGAGGATCACGTTCCCGCTGAACACGTGCGTGCCGGCGTCGGCAACGGTGAACTTGTAGTTGGCGGGTAGACCCGCCTGGGTGTCCGTGCTCGTGAAGTGGACCGTGCCGAGGTAGCTCTGAACACGGTTGCCGTAGGTGTCGGTCGCTGTGACTCTGATGGAACCGGTCGACCCAGCGGTCCGCGGTGTGGTCATACCCGAGACCACGAGCTTGGAGAGAGCCGCCGCGGTCACGACGATCCCGGTCTGGCTGCCGTGGAGAGACGCAGTCACCGTGTCCGTGGCGGTCACCGACTGCGTTCCTGCGGTCTTGAGGATCACGTTCCCGGCGAAGACGTGAGTGCCGGCGTCGGCGGCGACGAAGGTGTAGTTAGCCGGCAGGCCGGCCTGGATGTCCGTGCTCGTGAAGTGGACCGTGCCGAGATAGCCGGTGGAACGGTTGCCGTAGGTGTCGGTTGCCGTGACCCGGATGTTGCCGGCCGTCCCGGCGGTCCGTGGCGTGGTCATGCCGGACACCACGAACTTGGAGAGAGCGGCCGCGATCACGACGATACCGGTCTGGCTGCCGTGGATCGAGGCGGTAACCGTGTCCGTGGCGGTCACAGACAGCGTGCCGACCGTCTTGAGCGTGGCGCTGAAGGTGCCGACTCCGGCAGTCAGGGTCGCGTTGGCCGGCAGGACAGCGGCACCATCGGTGCTGGTGAAGTGGACGGTGCCGGCGTAGCCGGTGGCGGTGTTGCCGTAGGCGTCCTTGGCGGTGACTGTGATGGTGCCTGCGACACCGGCGGTCCGAGGCGTGGTCAGCCCGGCGACGACCATGGTCGTTGCCGCGGCGGGATTGATGACAATGCCGCTCTGGGTACCGGTGATCGAGGGGGTCAGCGTATCCGTGGCGGTCACGGANNACGGATCGGGTGCCGACGGTCTTGAGGGTGACGCTGAAGGTGTGAGTACCTGCGTCACCTGGGATGAACGTGTAGTCGGATGGCAACACCGCCGCCGTGTCTGTGCTGGTGAAGTGGACGGTGCCCAGATAGCTCGCCGCGGTGTCGCCGTGTCCGTCCTTGGCGGTGACGGTCACATCGTGGGCGACGCCGGCGACGGTCGGGCTGGGCAGGCCGGCAACGGTCAGGGACGCGGCCGAGGGCGGCCCGAATGCGGCGGTGCCGTTGGGGGTACCGTGTCCGGTCGGGCCGTCGTACCCGGCAACGCCGGTGCAGTAGTACGTGATCACGCAGTCGCCCCAGACGTTGTTGGAGCCACCGATCGCGTCATAAAGGTCGGACGTATCGGCGTACAGGTAGCTCGCCGGATATGCGCTGGGGGCCGGGTGGTTAGCCATCGCGAAGACCGAGGCGATGATCGGCGAGGAGGCGCTGGTGCCGCCGTAGACGACCCAACCGGAGTCGGCGGTACTGTAGACGGCCACACCGGTGTACGGATCGGCAACGGCCGAGACGTCGGCCTGCATGCGATTGGCGCAGGACGGGTCGGTCTGCCAGGAGGGCTTGGACTCGTAGCTCGAGCAGCCGCTGCCGGCGCCCGAGTAATCACCCGCATTCCCCCACGCCGACTCGGTCCAGCCTCGCGCGCTGGTGTCCTTGACGAGGGTGGTGCCTCCTACGGCCACGACATAGGGGGAGGCAGACGGGTAGGAGACGTTGTCATAGTTGCCCGCGCAGTGATATGCGCAGTCACCGGTGCTGGCGGTGATGGCCACGCCGGGATGGTTGAAATAGGCGGCGTCGTAGGTTGACGCATTGGTCGACTCGGGACCGCCGTAACTGTTGGAAACTGCCACGGCACCGAGCGACACGGCTGTGTTGACGGCCGTCCCCAAATTGGCCATGGATGAGGTGGTGGCCTCCACGAGCAGGATGTTGCAGCTCGGGCAGGCCGCCGAGACCATGTCTATGTCCAGCGAGATCTCGCCGTCCCACCCCGTATTCACCGCCGGATAGCTCGTGCCGCCGTTCTGGTCAACCTTGCGGAAGCAGCCGTTGGCTACGGTGCAGGCCGGCAGGCCGTACTGGGTCCGATAGGTCGCGAGGTCCGCCTCGGCGGTAGGCAGGTCGTAGGCATCGACGATGGCGACGGTCATGCCCGCACCGGCTGTGCTGCCGGGCAGGGCGTATGCGCTCTGCAGGTCCGCCGGACCAAAGCCATCCGGCACAACCATCGGCGTCACACCCGCAGCCGCACGGGCGGCGATGTCCGTCCGGCGAAGGGCGTAGCACTGGGCATAGCCCGGCTCCGCGGGAGCGCACGCAGCCTCGACCGTCATCTTGGACCGATCGGCAGCGGCTCCACCCGAAGGTGCCGCGGCGCCAACCGCCGGCACCATAGGTGAGATGGCGCTTGCGCCCAGCAGCAGAAACACGCCGAAAAGACTCGCCAGCCGGCGACCCATAAGATCCTCCTCGCATCGGCAGGCACGTGACGGTGCCTGCGACATATGAGTGGTTTCCACAGCAACTCAGCGGAGTCGCGTACCCACTTCAACCCCGACTCTGCCGAGAAGAGAAACCCCACGCATTTATACAAGATTCGCCAGGACAGGTTGACCAGAAATCGCAGCCGGGAGCGGCAAGTCGTTGCCGCTGAGCACCGGCCCAGGTCAACGCAATGGAGCGCCGGGGCGCGGACTGGCCGCATCGAAACCCTGCGCTTGAAACCGCTGTTGGTGGGCGAGGCGGGGGTCGAACCCGCACGCCGCTTACGCGGCACCAGCTCCTAAGGCTGGCGCGTCTGCCATTCCGCCACTCGCCCGTGGCCCAAGAGTTTAGCGGGGCAGCCAGGGCTCGGCGCCCCTCGCACCGCGCGACGCGGCGCCCGAGCAAGCGCCGGGTGTCCGGTCAGCGCGGGCGAAGCCGATTGCGGTGCTGACCCGGACGGCTCTCGCGGCGCACGGGTCCGACGCTCGGCGGCACGGCGGCGGCCTCGACCGAATCGTCGGCCTTACGCGCCTCGCGTCGAGCCCGGATCCGAGCCGTGGCGGCGGCAAAGCCACCCGAGTCGGGGCTGAACAACTCTTTGGCGAGGCGCTTGCCCGCCTCGGCGGTGACGGGCCGCAGCACGTTCCCGCCCAGCTCGGAGATCGTCCCCTTCAAGCTGCGGGCCTCGCGCTCCGGACGACTCTTCTCCAGATAGGCTCCGAACTCGCGCTCCAAGAGTCCGCGGACCTGGTCGCCGTCGTTCCCGAGCGAGTGGAGCGCCTTGTCGATCTGCCTGGGCAACATCGACTTTGGCAAATCGGCGGAGGGGCCGAAGATCCGCCTGCGCACAGCGCGATAGGTCCGCATGGGCCCGCCCAGAACGACGAACGCCGTGCCGGCGGCGATCGCTGCGGTCTTGGCCGGCGCCCGCCGGATCTTGGCGGGAATGTCTATAGCGGAACGGCCGGCAGCCTCGAGCCCGACGACTTCTTCCAGCAGAAGCTGGCGGCGGGCTACGACTTCCGCCCGAGCGGCATCTGTTCGCGCACCCACTCGATCGTCTCCTTGGTGGTTTCGATGGTCTGGTTGGGCATGAAGTGGTTCTTGAGCTCCTCGAAGTCGGCCTTCCGGAGCACGAGTATCGCGGCCAGGATCGGGTACACGATCAAGAAGAGGGCCAGCGCCACGGCGATCGCGATCCCCCAGCTGATCGGCACGCCGAGCAGCGCACCGAGCAAGCCCCCGACAGCGGCCGCGACGATAGCGATGCCGACCGCTCCGGAGATTCGGCGCAAAGCGCTGCCGCCGAGGACGAGACCGCCGATCGCGCCCAGGACACCGAACAGGACCGCCAGAACGATCACGCCGGCAGCGATCGGTCGATCGGCCGCGGATACGGCATGACCGTCGAACCAGGCCAGCCCGCCGAAGAAGTTGTCGCCGACCCAGCCCCAGGCGCGGCTGCTCAGCTGCAGCCACAGGATCAGGAAGACGACCGCAGCCGCCACGAGCGCGGCGAAGGCCGCGAGTCCAATGCGCGGCGTCGAGTGCGGGATGATCAACAAGACGAGCGTGACCGCGACTGCGATCAGACAGGTGCTGCCATGCAGGACGCCCCAGCCAATCGAACCGAAGATCCACTCGTCGAGCCAGAGAATGGAGCCCACGAAGGTCAGCATTCCCGCCAGGAAGAGGAGCGCGAGGGCTATGCCGCCGAGGGCGGCAGCGCGCTTGAGCTCCTTCATGATCTCGGAGAGCTCGGCCGAGAGGAGCTTGAAGTGGGCCGAGATCAGACCGAAGAGGGCGCTCCGAGTTCGACCGAACTGGGCGCCCAGACCGGGCGGACGGGAGTCCGCGCTCTTGCCGGTTGACTGTGACGGATCGGACGAGGAAGGCCGGTCAGCCAAGGGACCTCCCAAAATGTGGGTCGGACAGTGCGGCGATCATAGCAGCGGCGCGGGGGACTTCGGCAACGCCGTTGTGCAGACGACCGGCGACTCGCGCGAAGGAGGACGAACGAGCGCGAACCGACTACGCTCCCGGTATGCCCGATCCCAGGCCACCCACGCCCGAATCGCTGCCTGAGGCGCGCCTGCTGCGCACCGCGGTGTTGCTGGCCGTCGGCTCCGAGCTCACCGTCGGCGAGACCCGCGACACCAACAGCGGTGATCTGGCGCGGTCGCTGGCGGGGTTTGGAGTGGAGGTCGCATGGATCGCAGCGCTGCCCGACAGGCTGGCGACCGTCGTCGACGCTCTCCGCGACGCCCTGGCGGCGGCCGATGTCGTCGTCACGACCGGCGGCCTCGGCCCCACGCCCGACGACCTGACGCGTGAAGCGATCGCCGCGGTCGTCGGGGAGCGGCCAGCGGTTGACCCCGGGCTCGAGCGCTGGCTCCGCCATCTCTTCGAGCGGCGCGGCCTGGCCTTCGCCGAGACCAATGTCAAACAGGCGTGGCTCATCCCCTCGGCCACGGCGATCCCCAACGAACGAGGCACGGCACCCGGGTGGTGGGTGGATCGGCCGGACGGGTGCGTGATCGTGGCGCTGCCGGGGCCACCGAGCGAGATGCGTCCGATGTGGGAGGGCTGGGTGCTCCCCCACCTGATCGCGCGCGGCCTGGGCCAGGAGCGCGTCACGCGAACGTACCGGCTGGCGGGGATCGGCGAGTCGGCGGTAGCGGCGCTGCTGGGTGAGCCGCTGCTGCGCGCCGAGAACCCCGTCGTAGCCACCTACGCGCGAACGGACGCCGTGGACGTCCGCATCTCGGCCCGGGCCGACGGCGGACGTTCGGCCGAGCAACTCGTCGGGGCGGCCGAGGCAGTCGTTCTGGCCGCCGTCGGCGATCACGTGTGGGGCCGAGACGGCGATACGTGGCCCGGCGTCCTCGGCCGCGAGCTTTCGGCGCGCGGCTGGACCGTCGCGCTCGTCGAGGCTGGCACGGGCGGCTCCACGATGCGGCTCCTCGGCGACGCCCCGTGGCTCATATCGTCGCATCTACTTGCGCCGGGCGAGACCGACGCGCCCATCGCCGCACTGGCAGAGCAGGCTCGCAAGGTCTCGGATTCGGTCGTCGGCGTTGCTGTGCGAACGATCGAGTCGGGCGAGGACACGCAGGTCGAGGTGGCGATCAGCGGCCCATGGGGCGCCCGTGAGACCCGTCAGACGGCATTCCTGGGCGGGAGCGAGGGCCGCCGGCGGGCCGGGATCTCGGCCGCCGCCTTCCTCTACGCCACGGTTCGAGATGCTCCGCCCTCGGGTCCGGAGCCGGTCTGAGTCCCGCGCACGAGCGCCGCTTCTGGCGGACAATACGCGGCAGTAGCCGCCAGGCCCGGAGTTGGAGCGAAGCATGAGCACCAGGGAGAGCATCGAGGCCAACGAACTCGCGAGCCTGCCGCTTTTCGAAGGAATTGCCGCGGCCGACCTCGCGCCGCTGGCTGCCGAATCCTCACGGCGCCGCCTGAACGACGGCGAGACGCTGGTCGAGATGGGCGACCCGATCTCCGAGGTTCACTGGCTGGAGCGCGGCCAGGTTGCCCTGCGCGTCTGCCACGACGGACGCCTGGTTCTGGTTTCGACGCTGCATGCGGGTGACCTGCTCGGCTGGTCGGCCCTGCGCGAGGACCCCACGGCCCTCTCCACCGCCCGAGCGATCGGCCCCGCCGTGATGCTCTCGATGCCGGCTTCCGGGCTCCTCGGCCTGCTGGCCGGCGGCTCGTCCCAATCTCAGCTACTGCTTCGCCGCCTGTTCGGGATCGCGACCCAGCACCTCGACGAGAGCCGGGCGCAGCTGCTCCAACTGGGGCGCGAGGGAGTCATCTCGGCGGGCTGACGGTTCTGTGCGAGGATCGGATGCGGCTGCGCACCGCCGGCCCGGGCCTCTGGCTTCGGCGTCTGGCGTCTGGCGTCTGGCCTCCGGCCTCCGCCCACTACCGGCGCGAGGAGCGCACCAGCGCTTCGAGATCCGGGATCACGATCGCGTCCCGGTCCAGGCGGAGCAAACCCTCTTCCACGAACTCGCCCAACAGCTTGTTCACGCTCTGACGAGTGGCCCCGATCATTGCCGCCAGGTCGCTTTGCGTTAGCGGGGCGTCCAGGCGGATCGAGCCGTCGGCCTCGCGCGTGCCGTGCTCCTCGGCAAGGCGCGCCAGTCGCGCGGCCAGCCGGCCGGTCAGGTCGAGGAAGTGGAGCTCGGCCACGTGGGCGGTCAAACGCCGCAGCTCGCCGGCCAACGAACTCAGCAGCGCGTCCCGGATTACCGGCTCGGAAGCCACCAGCGCCTTGAAGCGATCGCGTGGCAGGGCCATGGTTTCGGTCGCCTCGAGCGCTATCGCGCTGGCCGAACGGGGCGCGCCGTCGAGGAGCGCCAGCTCGCCGAGGAAATCGCCGCGCCGCAGCGTTGCCAGGATCGCCTCGTCTCCCTCCTCCGAGGGCACGACCACTTTGACGGCTCCAGACGCCACGATGAAGAGCGAATCGCCGGGGTCGCCCTCGTGGAAGAGCACCTCGCCACGCCGGAAGCGGCGTCGGCGAAGAGTCTGCGCGATCGCCTGAAGCGGCTCCGGGCCCAGCCCACTGAAGAGCGGGCAACGGCCAAGCGCTTCGATGGCGAAATCGGTCGGCATAGCCAAATGGTAGCGGGGAGGAACGCAGCAGGGGGAAGTTAAGCGGCCAGCGACACGGGGTCGTACTCGACTCGGTTGCATTGGCCACCGACCAACCGGGCGCCCGGACTACGATTGTCAGATGCAACGTCCTTCCGCCGAACGCGCCATCGGCACCGGTCTCGGACTCGGCGCAGTCGCGCTTGTGGCCGTGCTGGTGCTGGGCGTGGGTTCGGCGCTGATCGCCGGCGGCCCCGCCCACACACCATCGCGCTCCGCCGATGACTCGCCGGTGGCCGCGGCATCCCAGACCGTTACTTCCTCAGGGAGCCCGACCGGCATTGCGCCTTGGGCGTCGACTTCGCCGACACCCTCCGAGACGGCTGTCTCCGCCCTCACGCCGACGGCTCCTCCGACGGCTCCTCCGACGGCTCCTCCCACGGCAGTTCCGACCCCTGCCCCGACCATCTCGCCCCAGCTGCCGGCGTTGCTGGCCGCCATCGGAGATTCGTATACCCAGGCCTGGAGCGTCTCGCCGGCTTATCTGCGCGACCACCCGGGGTTCTCCTGGGCCGTCGGCACGTACAAGGGCGACGGCGTCTTCAGCCTGCGGGAGCGCTTCGAGTCGCTCGGCGACAAGGTGAACGTCGTCGACGCGGCGACATCCGGCAAGAAGATGAGCGACGCCTCTCGCCAGGCCACGAGAATCGTCACCGAAGCCGTGAAGTTGCCGCCGGGCTCCACTGCCTATTTGACCTTCGAACTCGGCACCAACGACCTGTGCGACTACCCGACCACAGATCCGGCGACTTTCGAGGCGCAGCTTCGGGCGTCCGTCGGCATC
>PMBR01000131.1:0-40859 GCA_003152995.1 Chloroflexota bacterium
CAGCTTCCGGGGCAACACCAGCTCCGACCTGAGCGAGGCCGCCGACGTCTTCTACGACATCACTCAGCTGGCCCGCGTCGATCGCGAATCGTCCCGTTCTGGGCGGCGCGTTGCGGGCGACGATGAGGACCTCTCGATGACTGAGGTCCCCGACAAGCAGACCGAGGGTCGCGGCGGGCGGCGTGGCCGCGGCGGGCGGCGAACCGGATCTCGCGACGGTGAAGAGGCGGCGGCAGCAGCCGTGGCAGCAGCCGCGGCCGGGTCGGGCGAACGGGCAGGACGCGCCCCGAGTCGGGTCTCCGGTCGCTCCACCTCCGGCGCCACCTCCGGCGCCGCTTCCGGTGCCGCTTCCAGCAAGCTGGTGGCATTGCCCGGCGAGAAGCTCTCGCGGGCGCAGACCGCCGACGCCGCCTCCGTGCATATCGAGGAGCCCATTGAGGTTCTCGTCGAGGATCTCGGCGAAGGCCCGGAGGTCGAGGATGCGGACGGCGCTCAGCCGACGGAAGCCGGCCGGCGACGCCGACGACGCGGCGGTCGAGGTCGAGGCCATGGCGGCGGAGCCCGAGAGGGTACCGCGCCAGGCGAAGACGCCCCGGAAACGGGCGACGAAGCCGAGCAGGAAGGCCCGGCCGCTCCGCCGGCGAACCGACCCAACCAATTCGGATCGGTCTGGGATTCCCAGATCGGCATGGTCGGACGACCCGAGCGCCTGACACCGGTCACACCTGCGGATGAGGACGATTTCGCCGAGCCCGAGATCCCCGAGTATCTGCTGGCCGAACGCCAGCGGGGCGGTCGGGGTCAGAGTCAAGGCCGGAGCGGCGGTGGCCGCGGCGTTCGCAGCGCCTACGCCTCCGCGGTCGAACGGGAGCGCTACGGGAGATCCTCGACGCGCTATCCGGAACCGGTTCGACAGGCACCGACACAGCCGCCGCGCCGGCGCGACGAGCGCCCGCAGCGCCAGCCCCAGCCGCAACAGCACCGCGGCGGTGGTGGAGTCGTGCGCAGCAGCGGCCGAGACTCGGCCGAGCCGTGGAGCGAGGTTCCGCCGGAGCTCGAGGAGATCCTGCGAGCCCAGCTCTCGACCAAGCTGAGCCGGCAGGCGGAGGCGCCGACCGCGGCGCCAATTGAAGTCCCGACCGATATCCACGCCGAAGGCGGCGCGGCCGAAGGCGGCCAGGCACCCAAGGCCGGCGCCCGACGCGGCGGTCGTCGCAAGGTCGAAGCCGTCACGACGGCCGGTTCCGAGACCCCCGCCCAGGTTTCATCCGGGGCCGGCGCGGCCGCCGAAGCTCCTGCCGCCCTCGCCGAGGCACCCGCCAAGCCCGCCAGCCGCAGCCGGCGCAAGCCCGCCGCGACCGAGGCCACCATCGAGTCGGCCCCGACCGTCGATGCCCCGGTCAAGGCAGCGCCCAAGCGCCGCGCTCCGGCCCGCAAGAAGCCGGCCGAGGGTGAGGCGCCCACGGCATCGACCGGCGAGCCGGCCGGCGAGTAAGCACCCGGCGCACATCCACCGTCGAGCCGTGCCGTCGGGCCCGCTGCCGATGGAGAACGCAATGACGCGCGGCCAGCCAGCAGCGCTGGCCGCCGTCACGGCCATGGTCAGTGGCTCCGTTCCGCACGCCGTCCTGCTCGTCGGGCCGGCTTCAAGCGGCAAGACCACGCTCGCCATGGACCTGGCCGCGGCGCTTCTGTGCGTCGATCCGGACGGCGCCGCGCGTCCTTGCCGCCACTGCCGGGGCTGCCGGCTCATGGCCTCGGGCAATCACCCGGACCTGCACCGGCTCGCGCCGGACGGCCCGGGCGGCCAGGTGCGCATCGGCAAGGCGACCGACGCTGAGCCGGGCACGATCCGCCACCTCATCGGCGAGCTGGCACTCCTGCCGATCGAAGGCGGCGCCCGCGTCGCGATCGTCGAGCAGGCTCATCGAATCAACGACGACGCCCAGAACGCGCTCCTCAAGATGCTGGAGGAGCCGCCGCCTCGGGTCACGATCATCCTCTGCGCCGACGAAGAGGAGTGTCTCCTGCCGACCGTTCGATCGCGCTGCGTTCGAGTTCGCCTGGGACCCGTAGCGGGACGTGAGATCGAGCGCTGGCTCGGGGATCTCGGCGTTGCCGACGCCCCATCGGCCGCGCGCTTCGCCCGACTCGCCGCGGGATGCCCGGGCCTGGCCCTCGCCTACGCTCGCGCCCCCGAGGCGGCCCGGCTGCGGGGCGAGATTTCGCGCGGCCTGCTGGACCTGCTGGCGGCCGGCCGACACGAGCGCCTCACCTCGGTGCGGACTCTCATGAACTCGGCGGCGGCGCTCGATGCCGCCCTCGACGAAGGGCGCAAGGGCGGCGCCGGCGGCGAGGGGCACGAAAGCGGCGGCGATGCGGCCACTCCAGTCACGGCGCGGCGCCGAAAGAAGGCCTCGGCCGCGACTGCGGCGAACGACGGGACCGCCGGCGCCGAGTCGGACGCCCCGGCCGCCGAATCGGCCGCCGAATCGGCCGCCCCCAAGGCGTCGGCCTCCGACCGCCGGGCGGCAGCGTCCACGCTGCTGGCCATCTGGGCTTCGGTCGCGCGAGACCTCACTGTGGCGGGCCTGGGCGGCCGTCGCCAGCTCCACGATCCGGAGCTGCTCGACGAGTTCGCCACCGTCGCCCCCACGATCGCCGCCGGCGCCGTGCCCGCCTTCCTGGCCAGGCTGGCGGCCGTTGAGGTCCAGATCGACGAGAACGTCAATCCCGAGCTCGCCCTTGACGTGCTGGCGCTGACCTGGCCCCGGCCGGGCCGCGCGGCCGACCGACCGATGCCCCGCCCATGACCCGGACATGAGCAAGCCGGGCGAGCTGGCGCGCCTCGAGGCGAACGTCCGCGGCCGCGTCCAGGGCGTCGGCTTTCGCTATTTCGTGATCGTGCGGGCGATGCAAATGGGCCTGACCGGGTTCGTGGCCAACGAGCAGGACGGCAGCCTCCGCGTCGTAGTCGAAGGCCCGCGTGTGGATCTCGAAGATCTGCTGGACGCGCTGCACGAAGGCCCGGCCTCCGCGCTCGTCGAGCGCGTCGACGAGGACTGGCTGCCGTACACCGGCCACTGGGGCACCTTCAGCATCGAATCCCGCGGCCATCGCGGGGATTGACTGGCGCTACGGCAGCGCGCGGAACGAGCCGCCGTCGATCGGGACGAAGGTGCCGGTCTGATAGCGGGCCAGGTCCGAGCACAGCCAGGCGACGTAGGCGCCGAGTTCGTCGGGGTCGCCGTAGCGGCCGGCCGGGATCGCGCTCTCGAATTGCGCCCGGACCTCGCCCGCAGTCGTGCCCGCTCGATCGGCCCGCGTCTGGTCGAGAGAGGCGACCCGAGCAGTGTCGAACCGGCCGGGCAGGACGCCGTTGACCGTGACGCCGTCGGCCATGACTTCGAGCGAGATCGTCTTGAGCCAGGCCGCCAGCGCGCTGCGGCAGGCGTTCGAATACGAAAGCTCCGGAATGGGCTGGCGGATGCCCGACGACATGATGGATACTACGCGGCCCCAGCGGCGCCGCCGCATCGCCGGCAGCAGCAGAGTCGCGAGCTCGATCGGCGTGATCGCCAGGAGTTGAAACGACCGCTGCCATTCCTTCGGATCCGTCTTCGCCGCTTCTACCGCAGGCGGCCCGCCGGCATTGAGGACGACGATTTCGATCTCGCCGAGCGCCTTTTCGGCGGTGGCTGCGACCAGCGCGGCCGTGGCGGGATCCGCGGCATCTCCGGCGACCGTTGCAACTTCGACCGAGTAAGCACGCCTGATCTCCTCGGCTGCCCGTTCGAGCGCCTCGCCGCCGCGCGACCACAGAGCCAGCCGGCAGCCCTCGGCCGCAAGGCGCTCCGCACACGCCCGCCCGAGCCCCGCCGACGCACCGCCAACGAGGGCGCCTCGCCCGTTCAGTCCGAGGTCCATTGCCAACTCCTCCACTCGTGGCTCGATTCGGCCGCCGCCCGACGCTACCGTAGAACGAAACGGCCACCTGCGGCGTGTACGAGTTGATGATGCCGATTGTCGTTCCTGCCGTCCCCGCGACGGCCGCCTCGATGGAGTCGCACAAGCGCGCCTTCGAGAACGCCTATACGGAGTGCTGGATGCCGGTCTTCCGGCTCGCTCTGGCCTGGACGAACGACTGGCCGGCGGCCGAAGAAATCGCCCAGGAGTCGTTCTCGCGACTTTGGGTCAGGCGCAGCTCGGTCGACTGGAGCGAGCCGATGCTGCCCTGGCTTCTCACGACCGCCCGACATCTGGCAACCGATCGATTCCGCCGCCTGCGCCGGCTCCTCGGCCAGCTGCCCGCGGTCGAAACCACGCTGGACCTCGACCAGCATGCCCGCTGGCTCGACATCCGAGCTGCTTTCTCTCGTCTCAGCCCGCTCGAACGGGCGGCGCTGGCTCTGACCGCAGTCTCCGGCCTCGACTCGGAGGAGGCGGCCACATCCCTCGGCACGACTTCCGCGGCGGTTCGGTCCGCGGTCTTCCGGGCCCGCCGGAAGCTGGAGGACGCGTGATGGACGACCAATCGGCAGGCAACCGCAGGAACGACCGCGGCGGCTCCGTAAACGACGCCGCGAATCGGCGCATTGGGGAGTGGGCAGATCTGTCGGCGATGTCGCGTCCGGCAGCCGTGAATGAAGAAGTGCGCCGCGCCGTGCTGGTAGCGGCACCTGAGCGTCGCCGGTCCCGGCAGCCACTGGCCGGTCTGGCCGCCGCAGTGGTCGTTGTTCTGGTCGCGGCCGGACTGGGTTTCGGCCTGGCCGGCAGGCCGTCCAGCGTGGCGCCTTCCGCGTCTTCGAGCGCGGCGGCCAGCGAGTCCGAGTCCCCGGTCGTCAGCCCGGCAGGACCGCCGAGCAACTGGTGGCTCTCGCCGTCGCCCTCGTCTGCGCCATCTGCGCTGCCGTCGGGCGCCTCGGTTGGGGACAAGGTCTGGCAGATGCGTCGCCTCGACGCGACCAATGGCTGGGCTTTGAGCGAGATGCCGGCCGTGGCCGGCGGAGGAGCCCCGCGGCTCCTGTTGACGAACGACGCCGGAACGACCTGGCGCGACGCCACGCCTGCGGGGGAAACGGACTACCAGCCGACCATCGAATTCATCGATGCCGACCATGGCTGGCTTCTGGAAACCGACGGCCCGCTGTGGCGGACGGCCGACGGCGGACGGACCTGGCGGAAGACGGCGTTGCCGGCCGGCAGGACGGGCATGAGCGCCGCCATGAGCTTCGTGTCGCCGTCGACCGGCTTCCTGCTGCTCTCGGCCAATAGCGCCAAGAGCCCCGAACCCTGGGTCGTGTATCGAACCAACGACGGAGGAGCGAGTCTGCAGCGGGCCGGCACGGCGACGCTGCCTGACCAGCCGCCGATGAGTGGCCCTGAACCAATGATGGCTTTCTCCGACCCGCTCGACGGCATCGTCGCTGGCTGGCAGGCAGTCCTGCGGACCCAGGATGGCGGCGCGCACTGGTCGACTGTGAGCGTGCCCGTCTCGTTCGGGGCTCGATACTCGGGCGTCTACCAGCTCCGAGCCTTTGGGCCGAACGTGGTTCTGGTCGCCTATCTCGACGGCGCCACGGCGCCCGGGGCCACGACTTACGCGAGCGGAGACGCGGGCCGCACCTGGCGGTCGGCCGCGGCGATCGAGATCATCGACTACTCGGCGATCGTGGACGGGCAGACGTGGCTGCAGCTCGGCATGCACGGTACGGAATCGGTCCACATCCGGGTCACTCGAGATGCGGGCGCGACGTGGACCAGCTCGACCGGGTCACGCCCGGCCGGCCGGCACGTCATGGCCGTCTCGTTCGTGAGCGCGACCGACGGCTGGGCGATCTTCCAGGTCGATTCCACATGCCCGCCCACGTCCATGTGCCCGATCCAGCCCGAGAACGGCCAGTTGGCACAGACGCACGACGGCGGCGTGACCTGGCAGGTCCTTCCGTAGGCTCCGCGCCGGCTCCGACTCGCCGCCCCTCCACCGAACCGCATCGGCTACGCTTGGCGGGTGAGCGAGCGAGCCGAAGCAGTCGAAAGAGCCGCAGTCGCCTATCGCGCCCTGGCCGACCTGGCCGAGGCGGTCGAGGACGAGTGGCAGTACATCACCGACCTCGTCGACGCATACCTGCCGAGCATTCAAGCGCTCGCAGACGAAACGACGCCACTCCCCGCCGGGGCGGTCGCGGCCGTTGACGAGGCGATCGCCGAGATCGGGCTGATCACCGATCCGCACAAGGCGATCGACTGGCTATCGACCTTCCCGCATGTCGTGGCCCTGGCGCTGGACGGAAATGTCGACGACGACTCGGATCCGGCCGACGGTGCGGACCGAGACAGGCCCGAACCGCCCGCGCCCGAACCGCCGGCCGACCACTCGCCCTTCAAGTTGCTGCAGTTCCGCCGATGAGATTCCAGGACGCCGCCCGCGATGCCCGCGCGGTGGTTTACGCCGGGATCCAGGCCGACCCGCTTGTCGCGCGCGTGGCGACGCTGCTGGCCGAAGCCACCCCGGCGGAGCGCTGGATGGCCCGCGCCGTAATGAACGGCGAGCGCACCGACCCCGAGATCTGGCGGCGCATCTTCCCGTCGCTCTTTGGCGAGGGAGCCGCGGCGGCTGGGGCGGCGGCCGGGCCGGCAGTCGGGCCGGCTGCGGCCGAGATCCGGGATCGTGCCGAGAAGCTGATGGCCGCCTCCCTCGAGGTGGCGAATCGCGGCGAGCAAGCCCGCAGCCAGTATCGCGGCGCCGTCGTCGAAGAGCTGACCGCACAGCTTCTGGCCCGTCGCGGCGGACCGGTCAAGCGCGAACGACGCGTCCTGTTCGACGGCATTCCGGCCGAGATCCACCCCTACGACGTCACGGTCGAATCGCCGGCCCGGCCGCAGGTGTACGACTGCAAGTGGGGTGCGCGGGGCATCAACGCCGACGTCCTGAACCAGCTCGACGACGCGCGGTCGCACGCCGCCGACGAGGAGATCGAGCTCATCGTCGCGCTCGTCGTCTTCGACGCCCGAAAGTCGGCCGAAATCCGGCTCGACCGATCGACGACGCGGCGGGATGGGACCCGCGTGGTCGCCCTCGAGACATTCGACGAGCTGGCCGAGGCGCGTCCGTGAGCGAGTCCGAGCCGGCGCCCGAGCCGGCGCCCGAGCCGGCGTCCGAGCCGGCGCCCGAGCCGGCGCCCGAGCCGGCGCCCGAGCCGGCGCCCGAGCCGGCGCCCGAGCCGGCGCCCGAGCCGGCGTCCGAGCCGGCGGTCCTCGCGGACCAGCTGCCCTACCGGATCGTTCGGCCATTCCGGGTTCGATTCGAGGAATCGACCGCCAGCGAGACCGTTCGGACGGCCGTCTACCTGGCATGGGTCGCCGACATCGCCTGGCAGCATTCGACGGCGCTCGGGTTCGGGCGCGACTGGTACAGCGAGCGCGGCCTCTTCTGGCTCGTGCGGTCGATCCGGCTCGACGTCCTGGCGCCGATCCACACCTACGACGGAGTGCTGGTGAGCACGCGAGTAGTCGGCTATCGACGCATAGGCGCCCGGCGCGAGAGCGAAGTCCGCGACCCATCGGGCGAGCTGCTGGCGCGTCTCGAGATCGATTGGGTCATGGTCAACGAACGGGGCGTCCCGACGCGCGTCCCTGACGACTTCCACAAGTTCGTCGTCGCTGGCGCGGCCAGCTTCGAGATGCTCAAAGTGGCGCTGCCCGAGGCTCCGCCCAACGCCGTCGAGCGGCGCTTCCACGTCCACCGCCGCGATCTGGACCCGCTCGACCACGTGAACAACAGCGTCTATCTCGACTTCTTCGAGGAGGCGCTGGAAGCCGCGGGCCAGGGCGAGTCGCTGCGCGCCACACCGCGCCGCTATCTGCTGGACTTCGCCAGCTCAGCCGAGCGCGACGAGCCGCTGGTCGGGCGGACCTGGCCGCACGAAGGCGGCTGGGCCTACCGTCTGACCGGGGACGACGGCTGCGACATCTTTCGGGCGCGACTCGACCGGCTGGGTTAGCGCCGCCGTCCGTGGCCCGCGATCTCGCGGCTTTTCGGCCACACCGAAACCAAGCGCCCAAACCGCACGTTCTCGACCTGCGCGGGCCGGCCCGAATGACCGGTCAGCGCGTTCGGGTGTGGTCGAACTGGCAGAGGGGCGCCGCGGCCGCCGCGAAACGGAAGGATTCTGACTCGAATCGGCGCGCGAGGGCTCGCATTCGGCCTCCGATCGTGCGGGAGTGCCCGACCCGTTTCGGTCCCACCGAAATCGTGCGAGATGCCGCCCCGGACGCGCGGCCTTATCTACCGGCCCTGGTTCAAAGGACCCGCGAAACGGGCGCTATGCCTGCGGCGCGTCGTCCGGCTTCGAGTCGTCGGCGGCGGACTCGGCGTTGTGGGCGCGGGCTGCCTCGGCGGATTTGCGGAGATCCGCGGCCAGGTCCTTGCTTCGGATCGCCACACGATCGCCCACGTGTTCGGTGACGCTGGCAGCCTTGTGAGCTACCGGACCGGCATTCTCGGCCGCCACAGCAGCCAGTTCGGCGGCTTTCGCGGCCACGTCACGGAGAACCGGTCCGGCCGTCTTGCCGGCCTGGTCGATCATCACCTGAAGCTGGCTGATCATCTTTTCGGCCGCCGCCCGGGCCTGCTCGCGGCGCGGACCGCTGCCCTGGTCGCCGGCTCCGCCATTCTCGCCACCCTGCTCGTTCGGTCCCATCGCTGCACCCCGTTCTCCGGCGAGGAATTCCTTGCCCCTCGACGTCAGGCGAGGTCAATCGTACGCCCGGAACGAATATGGGTCGAATGGAGGCCCGGTAGCGGTCGGCTGCCGCGACGCATACCGGGCTCCGCGAGCCGCGCGACGGCCGTGTCGGCGATGTCGCCTCGCCCGAACGGGTTACGGCCGGTGCGGACTCAGCCGATGCCGGGCGTCAGGCCGATGGGCCGATCAGGTCGGCGGAAATCGTCGTGCTCTTGTGGCCGGCGCTGTCGGTCAGGACGAGCCGATACCGGTAGCAGAACAGCTTGCCCAGCCCCGCGGACGAAACAGGCGACGCGGAGGTCGTCGACGTCAGGGTCGCCCACTGCGCGCCGGCACAAGTCCCGGCGGCGGCCTGAGCCGCGCGTTCCGTGACGAGACTGCGGCTGACGATGTGCGTCCCGGTTGCGACCGTCTCGGTCCAGCGGACCGTTGCAGTCGTGCCAGTGGTGGCCGTCACGACGTTCGGGAGCGGGCTGGTGAAGGTCGCCTGGGGCGCCGCCGGATCGACCATCATCGTCCCCGACTGCCACTCCGTCGTGATGCCGTCGGATGACGACAGGGCAACGACTGCGCGATAGCAGAGCCCGGACCGCAACCCCGTGACAGTCTGAGGCGATGCTGCGGTTGCCTGCCAGGCCGGCGAGGCGGTCACCCAGCGATCGACGGCACAGCTGCCGTTGCGCGGCAAGGCCATGAGAAGCGACACGACTCGACTCGCAACCGTGGTCCCGGCGGCGGGCTGCTCGGCCCACGCCAGTGTCGCCGACGACCCCACGGTCACCTGGGCCTGGACTGCCGGCGAGAAGATGACGCCGGAGGGCGTGGCGGGCGGCGTCCAGATGGCGACCCCCGAGTCGAAGTAGACGTGCAGGATCTGATCGACCGTCATGCCGGCTCTAGCGCATGCGAGCGAGCTGTGCTGATAGAGGTGGTATCCGTCGCGATCCGCGCCGCACGCGACTGAGGCACCCGAGCGATAGCCCATCATCACGAACGAGCCGTTCTTGGTCACGGATTTGGTCCAGGTCGCCTCGATCGCTGAGAGCTGGGCGGCCGAAGGCGTGCGGGACTCGGGCTGGTAGATCTGATCGTTGTTGTTGTCCGACACGTCGTAGCAGGCGGCGTGAGCCGTCCCGCCTCGCCAGTGCATCGAGTAGTACCAGCCGTATTGCTTCACGGCGACCGCTCCGGTCTGGAGCGCCGCGGCCAGCCAGGTGGGCGGCCATTCGGCCGCCAGGACGATCTGGACGTACTTCTTGAACGGCACGACCTCAACGTAGCCGCTCGACGCCCCGCTGCTCCGGAGCACGCGAATCGTGGTCGGCGGCACGCGCACGCTCGTCCAGCCGGTGCAAACGGAGGCAGCGTCGGCGATTTGTGGTGGCGTTGCGGTGGGCAGCCACATCAAGGCGGTGAGCGCCAGGGCCGCTGCCAGAAGGCGTCGCATCGCGGCAGGCTACGCGGGTAGGTGGGCTGCAGTCAAGTCGTCCCCATCTCGCCCGGCCCCGTTCAGCGCCTTTCTTCCTCTTCCCAGACCTTGACCCGCTCCGCGATGTCCGTCTCGCCGGCCGGTCCCGTGGTGTCGAGAAGACCCGCGTCGTAAGCCTCGAGCGCCTCGCGCGACGGCTCGCCCACGTTGCGGGCGACGTCTCCCGTCGGGTTCATGACGGATCGTCCGGCGTTCTCGATCTGGGCCTCGAGCTGCATCTTGCGCATCTCGAGGCGAACGGCCTCGCTCGGCGGGAGGATGGCCTCTTCGTCCGTCGCCCGATCATCGTGGCCGGCGTCGAGCCAGGCCTTCGCGTCGACGGCGTCGGGAACTCTGCCCTCGTCGACGCCAAGGGTGGCCTTGGGGTCTGGAATTGTTATGCCCGGGATGTCGGCCGCGGCACCCTCGACCGTGGCGCCGCACTTGGGGCAGGCAGACGCTCCGGCGGGGATCGACGTGGAACACCAGGGACAGATACGGCTGGTCTCTTCCATGCAGCGCACCCTAGTCCACCGCGAACCTGACCGGCTATCCAACCTTATGGCCATGGACCGGCCATGACCCAGGACCGCCGCGTCGCGGACTCGTCCGAACGATAGAAGAGCGAGCCGGGTCGCGTGAGGCGCCTGTGCGCATGGAGCGGCACTTTGACGCCGGGAACTGCGGCCTCCGTCCGAGGGCGGCCGGCACAACACGTGGCGCCGGATCTGGAAGTATCCGCGGCGGTCGTCATGGCACCGCCTACACTGACCGCGATCAGGGCCACCAAGTTAGGAGATTCGACGATGTCGTTCTCGGGGCATACCTACGTGCTGAACCAGGCGCTTTTCTCGCTCGGTGGCGACCTCTGGATCGAGGATGAGGCGGGCAATCGGGTTTTCGCTGTCGAAGGCAAGGTCCTGAGCCTGCGTCGCATCCACACTCTCCTGGACCCGGCCGGCAACCCGCTCTACCAGATCGGCCAGTCGCTGGCGCACGTCCGAAGGACCTTCGAGATCAAGCGGGGCGACGAGGTCGTGGCGACCATCCAGCAGGCCTTGCTCGCCCTCCTCGGAGACCACTTCACGATCACCATGGCCGACGGAACCGCGCTCTCAGTGACCGGAGACTTCATCAACCGCGAGTTCCACGTCTCCCACGACGGGACCGAAGTGATATTCGCTTCACGCCGGCTGCTGGCCATCCGCGACAGCTACGGCGTCCAGATAGCTGCCGACTTCGAAGTGCCGCTCGGGCTGGCGATCGTGGTGGCGCTCGAACAGATGGAGCTAGAGGAACGCCAGCGCTGACGCACGGCGGAGCGATTTGACGAGTATCAAATCGTCGCTACACTCGCGGCATGGATCCACAACTCCTCGAGGCGCTCCGGGCCCTGGCCGACGCCTCACGCCTGAGGCTGGTCGGGCTGCTGTCGGTGCGGCCGATGGCGGTCGAGGAGCTGGCGGCGGCAAGCGGACTCTCGGCCGGGACGGTCGTCCATCACCTCAAGCGGCTCGAGGCGGCGGGCCTTGTCGAGTCGACGCCGCACCGTCCATACGTCGAATACGCGCTGCGATTGGACAGGCTGCAGACGGTTTCCAAGCAGCTGGCGGGACTCGAACACGCGGGCGAAGCCGGCGACCGGCTGGCCGGCCCGGACGGTGAGTCGCTGCCGGCGTACGACGCGAAGGTGCTGCGGGCCTTCCTGCGCGACGGTCGGCTTGTCTCGATCCCTGCCCAGGAGCGCAAGCGGCAGGCGGTCCTGCGATATCTGGCGGCGCGTTGCTTCGCGGAGGGCCGGACATATTCCGAGCGCGAGGTGAATGAGCGGCTGGGCGTGTACCACGATGACGTGGCCGCTCTGCGGCGCTATCTCGTGGTAGCGGGCTTGATGACGCGGGCCGGCGGGGAGTATCGCCGCGTCGCATGAATGGCCCGGCGCGAGGTGGGTGGTGAGCCGGCGGCCCGGTGCACTGGGGGGCCAGCGTCCAGAGGACGGCTTTGCCCTACTCGATTGAAGCCTTGAACATCCCGTCGCGGTCGAACTCGATCGCCTCCAGCGGCCTCACGATCTCGCAGCGCCCGGTCGCCAGGACGTCGGCCAGCGCCGGCTCGCTGACGTAGAGCAGCTCGAGGTGCTTGGTGTCGCTGATCCTGACGATCCGGGTGTGGTGCGTCTCGACCCTGAGGCAGCAGGCGATGGCGACGGAGAGCGCCTGCCGATCCGTATCCGTCGTCAGAGCGACGCGAGCGCCCTCGGGCGTCTTGGCGGTGATGCAGTTCATGTACGTCTTGGCGGTGTCCATCTTCTCGACGGCGCGCCGCAGCACGACATCGGCCATACCGATGCCGACAGCGTTGCCCTCGGTCTCGGCGGTCAGATCGCGGACGACGATCCGCTGGACGCTCGGGCCCGCACCGGTCGGTCCTTTGTAGTACCGGCCGACGACGTTGGAATCCATCCCCAGGCCGCTGATGTCCTTGCCGATGTAGTCGAGCACGAGCACGTCGATGCTGCCGATTGGCAGCCGGGCCATACGCTCTCGGGCCTCTACCAGCAACTCCCGCTCCCGTTCCCAGATGCGGTCGCGCGGCACCGCCTCGATCCGCCACAGCCTGGCGTGGCCGTTCTCGACGAGGGCCAGGCCGAACGGGATGTTGACCTTCGAAACGGTGAACTCCGCAACCTCGGGAATCAGCTCATGGAACGTATCGAAACCCTGCCGGTGGAACGTGTCGGCGCCGCGCTGCTTCCCGAGCCCGATCGCGATCATCTTCATGAGGCCGCTCTCGACCTCACCGGTGAAGTCCGTGTGCGGCTTGACGCGGTTGATCGGGACGACCAAGTCGGCGCCTTCCAGGGCGTTGCGATCCACGAAGACCGGGACACCGGGCCGGACCTGGCCCAGCTCGACCGTCTCCATGCTCGATCGAATCTCGCAACCGATCGACGCGGGGGTCATGCCGTAGGAGGCGAGGACCTCCAGCTGGCCCTCCGGAGTGGCGCCGCCGTGGCTGCCCATGGCCGGCACGGCGAACACCTCGGCACCCGCGGCGCGAAACCACGAGACGGCCGAGCGGACGACCTCGTCGATCCTGTCGATGCCCCGGCTGCCGACCGCCAGGCAGACCCGCGAGCCGGGCTCGACCGCGGCCCTGACAGTCTCGAGCGCGCCGCTCACGGCCGCACCAACGTCGGTCACCTCGGCCGGATCCATGCGGTGGCGGACCAGGGCCCAGCGCGGCAGATCGCCGCACAGGAACTCCGCGAACGGCTCGCGCTGCGAAGCGTCGGGCGGCGGGCATTCGCCGTCAGAGGTCGGCGGATCGGCCAGCGCATCGGGCGTCAGCGCGGCGTGCGGGCTCGTTTCGTGGTGCATCGGCGGGCTCGCCTCCCGGGGGTTCTCAGGTCAGAGCCGGGGACTCGACGTCGCAGCGGCAGAGTCGGCGGACGGCCCGTCCAGTCTACACCGACCGACTCCGGCCTCCGGTCTGACCACGGGCGCAGGGGCGTGGTCGGCGGATAGGATGTATCGTCAGGTGACAGATGCACTACCGCGAACCCCCACCCGAAAGCCTCCGGCCAGGGACTGCCACGGCCGCTCCTGCGGCGCTGTTGGCCGCCGGCGGCCCACGCCGGGCCCTGCTCGAGTTGGCTCGTAGCGGCCCGGCGGCCGGCGATCCCGTTGCCATCGAGCGGTTCGAGCGGCTGCTCGACATCGTCGGGGGCCTTGGCTCGTGCGTTCTCGCGCTTTCGGGCGGGATCGACTCGAGCTTCCTGCTCGCCGTCGCGTCACCGCTCCTCGGTCGGCGCTGCCTGGCCCTCACCGCCGAGTCGGCGGCCGTGCCGGCCTGGGATCGCGCCGATGCCGCGGTCGCCGCCGGCGAGGCAAGCCTTCACGGAGCTGTCTGGCGGACGATTCCAACGAAGGAGCTCGACGATCCGCGCTACGCCCACAACCCGCGGTCCCGCTGCTACTTCTGCAAGCTCGAGGTATACGGGGCCGCTTCGGCGATTGGGAAGGCCGAGGGCTACGCCTGCGTCATCGACGGCACGAACGCGTCGGACACCCAGCGGCACGACCGTCCCGGCATGACGGCAGGCTCCGAGCTCGGGGTCCGCTCCCCTCTCGCGGAGGCCGGCATAACAAAGGAGCAGCTGCGCGTCCTGGCGCGATCGCTCGGCGTGGCCGGCTGGGATAAGCCGGCGTCGGCCTGCCTGGCGAGCCGGATCCCGTTCGGGGAACTCATCACCGCCGACCGTCTGCGGCGCGTCGAAGCGGCCGAACTCGCGCTCCGGGCGCTCGGCTTCCGCCAGGTTCGAGTCCGAGATTTCGGCAGCCACGCCCGCGTGGAGGTCGAGGAAGCCGAGCTCGTGGAGCTGCAGAATCGGTCGACCGATGTACAGACCCTTCTCGGTGAGCTCGGGTTCGAGAACTGGTCGCCGGCGGCCTATTCCGGAAACGGCGCGGGAGACAGTCCCCAATGAGTGCGGATGAGGTGACGCCACCCGCCGGGACGCCACCCGCCGGGACGGCGCCACGCCACCCCCACGCCGTAGCGCTGCAGGAGCTCCTGCGGGGCGTGGCCGAGGGTAGCGTTCCCGTCGCGGACGCGACCGAGTCCCTCCGTCGGCTGCCGTTCAGCGACCTCGGCTTCGCCCGCGTCGACCACAACCGGAGCCTGCGCCAGGGCGTGGTGGAGTTCGTCTACGGGCCGGGCAAGACGCGCGGACAGCTGCTGGCGATCGTCGAGGCGCAACTCGACCACGACGAGTCGAGCGTCGTCGTGACTCGAATCGGCGCCGGGGACGCAGCCGCTATCGGCGCCCTGGCCGAATCGCGCGGTCTGAAGGCCGACTGGCGCGAGCGTCCCGGGCTGCTGGTCATCCCTCGCTCGGTCCCAGAGGCTCGCGGACGGCTGCTCGTGCTGACTGCCGGGACCTCCGACCTTCCCGTCGCCGAGGAGGCCGAAACGGTCGCCTCACTCCTTGGGGCGGGCGTCCGCGTGATCGCCGACGTCGGCGTGGCGGGCCTCCATCGGCTGCTCGAAGAGCTGCCCGAGATCGAGCAGGCCGACGCAATCATCGTGGTGGCCGGCATGGACGCCGCGCTGGCGAGCGTCGTCGGCGGCCTGGCTCGAGTTCCGGTGATCGCCTGTCCGACGAGCGTCGGCTACGGCGCCACGTTCGGCGGGTTGAGCGCGCTGCTGGCGATGCTCTCGTCGTGCGCGCCCGGGGTTGCCGTCGTCGGCATCGACGACGGCGTGGGGGCGGGCACGGTAGGCGCTCTCATCGCCCGCGGCCGCTAGTCTCGCGCCGGTTCCTCTGTTTCAGATGGTCGTTGCGCTGAAGCCGCCGTCGACGCGGATCAAGGCTCCGGTGACGAAGCCCGAGGCGCGCTCCGATGCGAGCCAGATCATCGTTCCGACCAGCTCGCTGGCCTCGCCCAGGCGACCCGCAGGTGTATGTCGAAGGATCGCCTCGATGCGACTTTCGTCGAGCAGCTTGCGGTTCTGCTCGGCCGGGAAGAAGCCGGGAACGATGGCGTTCACGCGGATCCGATGGGGCGCCAGTTCGCGGGCGAGGTATCGGGTCAGGATGTTGACCCCGGCCTTCGAGACGGAGTAGGTCAGGACGCGCGAGAGCGGGATCTCCGAGGAGGTCGACGAGAAGTTGATGATCGTCCCGCCCTGGCCGCGCTCGACCATGGCCCGACCGAAGATCTGACAGGCGAGCAGGACCGAGGTCAGGTTCGTGTCCAGGACGCGGTGCCACTCCTCGAGGTCCAGCTCGAAGAAGGGTGTCGAGCTGTTTATGCCGACGGCGTTCACGAGGATGTCGACGGGACCGAGACGCCCTTCCGCCTCCACTCGGGCCCGTTCTACGGATTCCTTATCCGAGGCGTCCAGCACCATCGCGGCGGCCCGAATGCCTTTCGCCGCGAGAGCCGCCACGAGTTCGTCGGCGCGCTCGCGGGAGCGGTCCAGCACCGCGATCGAGGCGCCGGCGTCACCGAAGCCATGGCACACGGAGCTGCCCAGAACGCCGGCTCCGCCGATGACTGCGGCCACGTGACCTGTCAGGTCGAAGAGGGCCGTACCTGCCTCCGTGCTTGCTCCCGGGCCGGTGGTCATCGAGCGACTCCCTTCGTTGCCGGCCGTCCCGCAGCCGCCGCGAACGGGCGGAGGTGGCGGCCGATGTGTTCTGCGAGGTTCGACCAGTACGCCTCGCGCTGCGTCCAGATGGCCGCTCGCAGGTCATCGCCAAGACTGGTTCCGCCGTCGGCCGGGGCGCCGTTCAGCACGGCGCCGTACGTGACGTGGAGGATCTCGCGCGTATTCGGGTCCGATAACAGCCGGCCGAGCGCCTCGGCGGACGCTCCGTCGGGCGACGGCGCGCCGGCGGTCCTGGCCGAGACGTGGTAGCTCGCCCTGGCCGTCGTGTAGGCCTCGAGAGCCACGCTCCAGACGCGGCGCATGAGTTCCGGGTCGGCCGCCGCGATCGTCTCGAGGGCGACGAGGTAGCTCGTGCCCGAGGTCTTGAGGTGGACCCGGTCACGCGTGCCGTGCGCAACGGAGTCGTAGATCGAGAACTTGTCGGAGCCCGAGTGGACGCTCAGCTTGTAATCGCCTAGGCGGCGCGCGATCGCGGCATGGACCTTCACGTCGGCCGCGAGCTCCTCCAGATCGCCGAGGTAGTCGATCCCCTTTTCGAACTCGCCGACGAAACGGGGGGCGAAGCTCACCCAGCGGACGCCGAGCCGGTGAAGCTCGGTCGCCAGGTACACGTGGTCGACGGGCGTGGTCCGGTACTCGATCTCGTCGACGGCTACCTCGAACTCGAACGAGCCCGGGGCCAACGCACCGGCCAGGTGTCGGTACATGGCCGCGACCTGGACGACCGCGGCCCCGAACCGCGCCGCCGCGGCCCGAATAGCGGCTGGGTCCAACTCCAACGGGCCGGAGTCGAGATCCAGCCGCTCGGCATAGCGGGTTTGGAAAGAGGACTGATCGTCTTCGAGGGCGGACCATGGGACCGCCGAGAATGCGGCGGCGATGGCGCCGTGCGGCGCGTCGGCCGGCAGGTCGGGCACGAGCTCGATTGGGTCGGCGGTGAACATCGTGCAGCCGGCGCCAATTCCGGCATCGATGTCGGCGATGGACTTGAGGTGGTCCGCGTCGGCGCCGAACCCGTCCCGCCAGCCGGCGGCGAGCGCACCGAACGTGGCGGCGTCGACCACGTCCTGGAACGATCGGCCGGTCCGCGCCAGTTCCCGTGCCGACTGCTGCGCGAACACCGGGACGATGCCCGGGTTGGCCCGAAACGCGGCGGCGTGACCCGGCGTGGCGATCCCTATCCGGTCGCCGACGCCGGCCGAGGTCGCCCCGCCGACGAGTCGTGGTCGGAGCCACGGAGCGAGCCTGCGCAGCACGGCCGCGTTCCCGCGATCGGGGACGCCGGTGGCCAGAATCCCGTCGTCGAGTTCCGTGGTGTCGCCGGTCATCCCGCCCGGCAACGGCCCCCCGTTCGGAGCCCATGCCAGAACCTGCCAGCCGCGCTCTCCTGCCCGGATCCCAACCGCGCCGCCGTCGATCGAGAAGAGGGACTCCTCGATCGCACCGGCCTGCCGGAGCGTCCCGATCGCCCCGCCCGCGCCTCCGCGGTCCGCGGACTTGCGTGCCATGCCTACGACTCCTGGACCCAGGCGTGGGCCGGGTCGAAATGGGGGATCATCTTGCGGCCGTCACCGGCCATGACCCACAGGTAGTAAAGCGAGTAGCCGGGCGCAGCCACAACCGGGTGGTAGCCGCTGCGGATGACGGCCGCATCGCCGTCGCGAACGGTGAACGCCTCAGAGCCGGCTTCGTCGTAGCGCACCTGGACCCCGAAACCCTCGGGCGGATCGACCTTGAAGAGGTAGACCTCCTCGAGACGAACCTCCTCGGGCGGAGCCTCGCGATCGTGCTTGTGCGGTGGGTAGGAAGACCAGTTTCCGGGCGGGTTGATCGTCTCTCCCAGAAGTAGCCGGCCCGCGGCGTGCTCGGGGCCGAGGATCGTCCGGACGTTCCGGGTCCAGTTCCCCTTGCCCACCTCGGCCAGGCGCTGGTCCCCGGGACCGATGATTCGCGCCTTGGACGGGGCTCCTTCGCCGGTCGGCGCCGTGGCGATGGCGAGGTGCGCGGGTCCCTTGGCCGTGAGCCGGAGAGTGGTTCCGCCGGGCGCATAGACGGCGTGGCCGGGGCCTTCGAAGACGGACGTTCGGCCGCCCGCGGATCCGAGAGAGTGGCCGTTCGCCTCGACATCGACTACGCCGCCGAGCACCACGACCACTGTTTCGAGCTCGCCCGGCGACTCGAACGACTGGCCCGTCTCGAGATCGGCCAGGGCGAGTCCGATGAGGTCACCTTCGCGCTCGGGCGCGACGACTATTCGGGTCATGACAATCCTTTCGAGTGTCTCGGGCCGCGACTCGGCCGGATCGGCGGCCGCGCCGGCCGGCGATCGGTCGGAGGCCATGCGGGCTCGACTCAGCGGTCGCCGACGCGGGTCACCAGCTGAGTCGGATTGACGAAGCGCAGGGCTATGACAAGAAGCAGCATCATCGAGGCCGTGTAGATCACGGCCATCGCATCGACCTCTTGTGGGGCGCGGATGCCGGCCCCGAAGACCGCATCGTAGAGGACCACGACGATGGTCTGGCTGCTGGGACCCGACGTCAGGAATGTCAATTCGAACATGCCGACCGTCCGAACGAGCACCAGGATCGCCGCGGCAAGAATGCCCGGAATCATCAACGGTCCCAGGATCCGCAAGAAGATCGTCAACGTGCTCGCGCCGCACATTCGCGCCGCCGCTTCGATCTTGGGGTCGATCTGCTCTATGAACGGAATCATGATCAGCACCACGAACGGCACCGTCGGGACCAGGTTGGCCATGATTACGCCCGAGATGCTGCCCGCCAGCTGAACCTTGTAGAGCACAGTNNCGGTCACGGTGAGGATGTCCGTCAGATCGAACTCCGCCCAGGCGTCCCCGTACCAGTGGAATGTGAACCCTTCGGGCAGCCAGCCCCCAAACCAGGTCACCGCGATCGAATCGAGGAAGACCGTCAGGATGAGGGCGAAGAGGTTGATGAAGAAGAATGCGACCAGGCCCCAGACGAGCAGCGCGCCGATCGAGGGGACCCGGCGGCGATGCCGGGGCGCAGCAGGATCGAGCGCGGCGGGAGCGTTGACAGTGGCTGTCATCAGCCCTTACCTCCCGTCGGCCCTCGGAACATGGTGCTGCGCCAGGCCAGGACCACCGCGATGATCGCGAGCATTACTGCGCCCATGATCATCGAGATTGCAGAGCCCATCGAATAGTCGAACTCCTCGAACGCAGCGTGGTAGGCCGCGATCGAGATCACCCGCGTAGAGCCGGCCGGATTGCCGACCAGGTTGGCCGATGGGAAGACCGAGAAGGCGAGAACGAACGACAGACAGAAAGTAATCGCCAGCCCCGGAACGAGCAGCGGGAAGGTGACATGGCGGAACTTGGCCCACCAACCGGCGCCCATCACCGAGGCCGCGCGCTCCAGGTTCGGGTCGATCCCCGAGAGGTACGACAGCACCAGCAGGAAGGCGAAGGGGAAGCCCGTGATCACCAGCGAGAAGAAGACGCCCCAGTAGTTGTGGACGAGCATCAAAGGCTGGCTGATCAGCTTGAAGTCGACCAGNNAGGGCGATCGGCACCACGAGCAGAGTCGTCAGTGTGCGCTTGAAGCGGAATCTGCCACGCATCCGGTAGGCGATCGGCACAGAGGCGAGCACGTTCACGAGTGCGGCCGGGATGCCGATGGTAAGCGTGGTCCAGATGGTGTCTCGCATGTAGGAATCCGAGAAGAAACTCTGGTAGTTGCCGAGCAGCCCATTGAAGCCGGCCGCCTCCGCCAACCCGCCCTTCTGGGGCGCGAACGAAAGCTGGAGACCGTACAGGAACGGATAGATGAACAGCAGAGCAAGGAAGAGGATGCCGGGAAGGAGCAGGAGCAGGACTCTGTCGATGCCGCGGTCTGCCAGGCGGTGCCTCAGCGATGGGCGGCCGCTGCCCGCGGTCAGCCGGCTGGCGGCAGGCGGCGAGGCCGCGGTCATATAGCCACCTCCTGCGGAGCGGCGGGCGCGTCCGACGGGTAGATCAGGACGCGCTCCGGCGGGACGGCAACCGTGACCTTGTCGCCGGGCGCGAGCCTCTTCTCAGTTCTGAAGTAGAGCGCCTGCCCGCCGGACATCCGCGCCTCGACGAGAACCTCGCGGCCGTGGTACTCGACGACTTCTGCCGTCACGTCGATTCGGTTTGGCGGCGGGCCGCCCACAACTATGTCCTCGGGCCGGATGGCGGCCACGGCGCGCTTGGCATCGAGCGCCCCGAAGGTGCTGCCCGTCAGCTGGAAGCCTTCCCCGGTGAGCACGGCATGTCCGGTGGAAGTGCTCCCTACGTCCAGCGTGAGCATGTTCCGGTAACCCATGAAGCCCGCGACGTACCGGTTGGCCGGCAGTTCATACACCTCGGCGGGTGTGCCGACCTGCTGCACGACACCGTCGCGAAGCACGACCAATCGATCGGCCATCGAGAGGGCCTCTTCTTGGTCGTGGGTCACGTAGATCGTGGTCAGGTGGAGCGACTGGTGGAGATGCTTGATCTCGATCCGCATGGCCTGCCGCAACTGGGCGTCCAGGTTCGAGAGCGGCTCATCCATGAGCACGAGCGGCGGTTCGTACACGATCGCTCGGGCGATCGCAACGCGCTGCTGCTGGCCGCCCGACAGCTGGGAAGGCAGCTTGGCGGCCTGATCCTCGAGTCGGACCAGCCGCATGACTTCGTCGACCCGCGACCGGACCTCGACCTTGGGGGTGCGCCGCATCTTGAGGCCGAAGGCGATGTTCTCGCGGACGGTCATGTGCGGGAAGAGGGCGTAGTTCTGGAAAACCATCCCGAAGCCGCGTTGCTCGGGCGGGAGTCCGTCGATCTGCTTGTCGTCCAGGTAGATGCTGCCGCTCGACAGCGGCAGCAAACCGGCCAGGCAGTTCAGTGCCGTCGATTTGCCGCAACCCGACGGCCCGAGGAGGGCGATGAACTCGCCCCCTCGGATCGTCAGACTGAGCTCGCTTAGTGCCGCTTGCTCGCCGAAGTTGCGGCCGATGCGGTCAAGACGCAGTTCGGAGAAGCGTTGGTCGCGCACGGCTCAGGTTCCTCTGGTTGCCAGATTTGATGAACTAGCTGGTGCTATTTCTTACCGATTTGCTGGTCCCACATGTTGAAGGCGGTCACCTGCGTGTCGGCCGGCAACGACGTTACCTTGGGATACTGGTTGATCCAGGTGTCGAATTGGGCGGGGAGGACTGCCTTGATGGCCGTCTGGCTCGTGGCGGGAGCCATGTCGAGCGTGACGCCCTTCACGGCCGGGCCCGGATAGAAGTAGCCGTTGTCATAGGAGAAGGCCTGCTGATCGGGCTGGAGCATCCAGGCGATGAGGTCCAGGTCGGCGGTCAGGACGTCCGCAGAGACGCCCTTGGGGACGACGGCGTACTGAGCGTCGGTCACCCAGGTCATGTTCTCGAAGTGACCGACGGCGGTCGTCTTCGGCACGGTGCCGAGGATGATCGGGTTGATGTACCAGCCAGTCGTAGAGGCAAGCATGTCGACCGTACCGTTGGCCAGGTCCTTCATCGTGGCAGTCGTGCCAGTCTGATATAGGTTGATGTACTGGCCGAGGTCTTTCAAGTAGGCCCATGTCTTAGCCCAGCCGTTGACCGGATCCGTGGGATCAGAATCACCCAGGAGATACGGCAACGCCATGAGGAAGGTCCGGCCCGGGCCGGAGTTCGCCGGACGCGCGTATTCGAACCTGCCGGGGTTGGCCTTGGCCCAGGTGAGCAGTTCCGCCGGTGTGGTCGGAGGGGTCGTGACCTTGGAGGGGTTGTACTCGTAGAGCGGGCCCGACGGGTAGTACACGACGTCGATGCCAAAGCCCTGAGCCAGGCCCTGCATGGCCGCGGCGGGAGCGAGGTAGTTGTCCATCAAGCCCGGGAACATGTCGCTGTGGTCGGGCGTCATCTGCGTCAGCAGGTTGTTCTTGATGCCCGCCGACAGACCGTCAGTACCGGTCATGACGAGGCTGATTCCGGAACCGCCGCCGGCCTCCTGGGCCTGCAGCTTACCGGCCAGCTCGGGCGCGGTAGCGGTCGAATAGGTGACGTTGGAGACGATGTTGGGGTACTTCGCCTTGAAGTTCTCCATCATCTGCTTGGTGAGCTGAAGGTTGCCGGCTACGTCGAGGACGTTGATCGTCACCGGCGCGGAAGGAATCTTCATTGCGGCCGCGGCGGTGGTCCCGCCGGTGGTTGGAACGGCCGCTGCGGTTGGGGTGGCGGTTGGAACCCCTCCAGTGGTGGGGGCTGGTGTAGCCGTCGAGCTGCACGCCGAGGCGATCAGCCCCGCGGCAACCACGACTCCCAGCCGTTTGGTCCACGATCGACTTTGCATTGAACTGTGATCCTCCTGCTATCTCTCCGCGATTGCCGTTGTCTCCTGCCAGGGCTCTGTTCGCGTCCCGCGCAAGCCAGACCGGCCGCCGCGCGGCGGTGCAGTCGAAGCTCGTACGATCAGCTGGGCAGGCAGGCCCTGTTCATGCGTGCCCGATCCGGGATGGGCAAGCTGCTCCAGCAGCAGCTCGATTGCGACACGCCCGGACTGCTCGAGCGGCAGCGCGACGGTCGTCAGATGGGGAGTGGCCATACCGGCCATTGGGATGTCGTCGAAACCGACAACGCTTATCTCGTCTGGCACGCCGATCCCGCGATCGGCGAGACGGCTGAGAACGCCGAGGGCCAGCAGGTCATTGAAGGCGACGACGGCCGTCACCTCGGCAGCGACGGCCAGATCGGCGGCGTGCTGGCCGGCCTCGAAATGGGGTGCGAATGGTCCGAGCTCGACGATGTCGAGCGACTTGCCGCGCGTCTCCAGCCTCAGCCCGCGACGCCGCTCGCGGTTGGACCACGACCCATCGGGACCGCCCAGGAAGCCGATCCGGTTGTGGCCGAGAGCGACCAGATGCTTGATCGCCTGACGCATTCCACCGGCGCTGTCGAGCAGCACGGCCGACACGCCTCGAACGCGACGGTTGAGGAGGACGAGGGTCGTGTCACGGCGGAGCTGCTGGAGCTGAGCCTCGGACAGCCGCGACGAGCAGATGATCACGCCGTCGACTTGTCGAGCCATCGCCCTCACGAGCTCCAGCTCCAGCCTTGGGTTTTCCTCCGAGTCGGCCAGGAAGACGGCGTGGTCGGCCTCGCGAGCACGCGCCTGGCCACCCTTGAGGATGGCGGAGAAGAACGGGTTGCCGAGGTCCGGGACGACCAGGCCGATGTTGCCCGTTTTGCCCGTAGTCAGGCTGCGCGCGGCGCGGCTCGGACGGTAATGCAACTCCTCGGCCACGGCGAGGACGCGCTGCAGCGTCTCAGCGCGAACGAGCCCGGGCTCCGCGAAGGCCCGCGAGACGGTAGCCGGCGAGACGTTCGCGCGGCTGGCGACGTCTCGGATCGAGGGGGTTGGGTTGCCATTGCGCCGGTCCATACCGCACAGAATGAAACCGGTTGCAGAAACTGTCAATACTTTCCGCCATTGTGGTAGATTGACCCGGCCGGCCGGCCGGGCCACCCTGTGCAAGACTCGTCCGGTCGCCGCTCAGTCTTGGTCAGTCGCCGCTCCCGTCGCCGCTCGGTCTCGCTCCGGTCGCCGCTCCGGTCGCCGCTCCGGTCGCCGCCAAATCGTGCTCAAGAGGAGATGCCGTGGCAGAACCCGGCCGTTGCCTGTGGATCGACGCCTCTGCGGGCGCGTCGGGCGACATGTTGCTGGGCGCGCTGCTCGACGCGGGTGCACCGATCGAGACGGTGGCGGCAGCCGTCGGGGCTTTGGGCGTGGAGCGGATCGAGATCCGCCCTCGGCCGGTTCGACGCCATGGGCTGGCGGCAACCAAGATCGACGTTCACGTCCACGACACGGCCGTCTCGCGAACCCTCGGCGATGTGCTGCGTCTGGTTGCCGCGGCGGCCCTTGTGCCGACTGTGGCTGCGTTCGCTCAGGATGTCTTCCGCCTTCTGGGCACGACCGAGGCGGCGCTCCACGGTGAGGACCCCGAGAACATCCACCTGCACGAAGTCGGCGCGCTCGACTCCCTCGCCGACGTGGTCGGCTGCGCCGCCGCGCTGCATGCTCTGGGGCTGCTCGAGCCACTCGCCAGTGTCGTCGTCAGTCCCGTCGCCCTCGGCTCGGGCAGGGTGGCGTCGGCGCACGGCGCGCTGCCCGTTCCGGTGCCGGCGGTCCTGGCCATCCTCGCCGGCCGCGGTGCTCCCGTCCTCGCGGGCGGCGAGGGGGAGTTGTGCACGCCGACCGGTGCGGCGCTGCTGGCGACGCTCGCCGGCGAGTGGGGCCCAGTGCCGATGATGCGCATTGACTCCGTCGGCGTCGGCGCCGGCTCGGCCGACCCGCGCGAGCGCGCCAACGTCCTTCGGGTCGTCCTGGGCACCGCGCTCGCGGCGGTCCCCGTTCCGTGGCGCCACGACGATCTGATCGAGCTCGAGGCGACCGTCGACGATCTCGATCCACGACTCTGGCCGGCGGTCCTGGACGCGCTCGTCCAGGCGGGCGCGGTCGATGCGTGGCTGACGCCGGTCGTCATGCGCAAAGGCCGGCCGGGTAACGTCGTGACCGCGATCGTCGCGCAGGAGGCGATCGACGCCGCCACTCGGGCGCTCTTCGCCCACTCGACCACGCTCGGCGTGCGCCTGCGGCCGGTCGTCCGCCGGGCTCTCCCCCGCGACGAGGTCGTCGTCATAGTTGAGGGCTGCGAAATTCGGGTCAAGCGCGGCCTGCTCGACGGCGAGCCGGTCACTGTGCAGGCGGAATACGCCGACGCCGCGGCCGCCGCGGAACGCCTCCGCATACCCGTTCGGACCGTTCTCGAGCGTGCCGTGGCCCTGGCACGCGGTTACCGACAGTCTGAACCCGAGCCGCCGGCTCCGGCGACGAAGCCGGAGAGAGGAGCGCCGCGATGAGCGCGTCAAGTCACGCCACGATGAAGTCGCCCCGCGGATCGAGGATCGCCGACCTTCGGGCGACAACGGTCAGCGTGCCGCTCGAGGCCCCGCTGCGCCACGCGGCGGGCGCCCATTGGGGACGTTTCGTTCGCACCATCGTCGAGCTGGAGACAGAAAGCGGCGTAATCGGGCTCGGCGAGATGGGCGGCGGAGGCCAGAGCGCTCAGCTGACCGTCGAGTCGCTGCGGCCCAAGCTGCTCGGCCACGATGTCTTCGACACGACGGCCCTCTGGTTCAAGATCCTCAATCCGACTGCGGCCCTGTACGACAATCGAACGCAGATTCACGCCGCGCTCGAATTCGCCTGCCTGGACGCGATGGGCCGGATGCTCGACCTCCCCGTCTACGACCTCCTGGGCGGCAAGATGCGCGACGTCGTGCCTTTCGCCAGCTACCTCTTCTTCCGGTATCCCGACCCGGCCATGGGTACCGGCGAGGTCCGGACGATCGAACAGCTGGTCGAGCACGCCCTCGACCTCAAGACGCGCTTCGGCTTCGGGTCGCACAAACTCAAAGCGGGCGTCTTCCCGCCGGACTACGAGCTCCGTTGCTTCCTCGCCCTGGCCGAGGCGTTCCCGAACGACGCCCTCAGAATCGACCCGAACGCCTCATACAGTGTGCGGGACGCCATTCGCGTCGGCCATGCGATCAAGGGCCTCCGCAACGACTACTACGAGGATCCGACCTGGGGGATGAACGGCCTGCGCCAGGTCCGCACCGCCGTCGGTCTGCCGATCGCGACCAACACCGTGGTCACAAACCTCGAGCAGCTCGCGGCGAACGTCCGCGATCCTGCGGTCGACGTCGTCCTCCTCGACACCACGTTCTGGGGCGGAATCCGCCCCGTGCTCAAGGCGGCCGCCGTGTGCGAGACGTTCCAGCTCGGGATCGGTGTCCACTCGTCGGGCGAACTCGGCATCCAGCTCGCGACGATGCTCCACTTCGGGGCGGTGCTGCCGACGATGCAGTTCGCGGCAGACGCGCACTACCACCAGCTCACCGACGACGTCATCGAGGGCGGCAAGCTCGCCTATCGCGACGGCGCCATCGCCGTGCCGGACGGGCCGGGCCTCGGCGTCCGCCTGGACCCCGAACGGGTCGCCCGCTACAAGAAGCAATACGACGAGCTCGGCGGATACCCGTACGATCGCGACCCCGGCCGGCCCGGTTGGTACGCGCGGGTCCCCAACGAGGAGTGGGCGGACCCGGACGACGGGTCGATCCCGAGCCTCGTCTTTGGGGGAGAGGAGGCACGGGCGTGACGACAGATCCGATCGCAGGCGGAGGGCCGCCGATCCCTACAGATCGACTCCGCGCCGCCGGCGTGATTCCCGTGGTGGAGATCGAGGACGACGAACGTGCCGTCGCCCTGGCTCAAGCGCTCGAAGCCGGCGGCCTGCCGATCGTCGAGGTCACCTTCCGGACGGAGGCAGCCGCAAACGCCCTCCGGCTGATCGCCCGCGACGCGCCACACGTCTTTCTCATCGCCGGCACCGTCACGTCGACTCGTCTGGCCGACATCGCGCTCGACTCCGGCGCAAAGATGCTCGTCGCGCCGGGTTTCAACCGCGCCGTCGTGGAGCACTCCTGGCGGATCGGACTGCCGATGATGCCGGGCGTCTGCACCCCGAGCGAGGTCGAAGCCGCCATGTCCCTCGGTCTCGAGACGGTGAAGCTCTTCCCGATCGAGCCGATCGGCGGCCTCCGCTACTTGCGGGCGCTAGCCGCCCCATACCCGGCGATGACGTGGGGCCCAACCGGTGGCATCACGGTCGAGACTCTGCCCGGCTATCTGAGCGTGGCGTCGGTCCTCTCCTGCGGTGGCAGCTGGGTGGCGCCCAGGGCGGACGTAGCGGCGGGACGGTTCGAGGAGATAGCGGTGCGAGCTGCCGCAGTGGTCGAGATCGTCCGGCGGGTCAGAGCGGGTGAAGGAGGCGCGCCGTGAGTATCCTCGAAATTGCGCCCGCCGACGGGGCACGCTGGGACTGCGTCGCGCTCGGCGAGGTGATGCTGCGACTCGACCCTGGGGAAGACCGCATAAGTCGCGCTCGGACATTCCGGGCCTGGGAGGGTGGCGGCGAGTACAACGTCGCTCGCGGCCTGAGCCGCTGCTTCGGCATGCGGACGGCCATCGTCACGGCACTCGTCGACAACCCGATCGGCCGCCTCATCGAGGATCTCATCCTGGCCGGCGGCGTCGACCGCTCGCACCTCATCTGGCGGCAGTTCGATGGGATCGGGCGGACGGCGCGCAACGGGCTCAACTTCACCGAGCGTGGCTTCGGCGTTCGTTCGGCGCTCGGCTGCTCAGATCGTAGCCATTCCGCCTGCTCGCAGCTCCGGGCCGGCGAGATCGACTGGGATACGATTTTCGGGACCGAGCGGACCCGCTGGTTTCACACCGGCGGCATCTTCGCCGCGCTATCTGAGACGACTCCGGCCGTAGCCCTCGAAGCAATGCGGTCGGCGCGACGCCACGGCGCGATCGTCTCGTACGACCTCAACTACCGGCCCTCTCTCTGGCAGTCGATCGGCGGGGAATCTCGAGCGCAGGACGTCAACCGCGAGCTCGTCGGAGAGGTCGACGTGCTGCTCGGCAACGAAGAAGATTTCACGGCGGCGCTGGGCTTCGGCGTGGAAGGCGTCGACGGATCCCTGTCCTCGCTGGATCCCGCCGGCTACGGTCGAATGGCAGAGCGCGTGGTAGCCGCGTATCCCAACCTGCGCGCGGTCGCGACAACGCTCCGGACCGCCCACACCGCGTCCCGGAACGACTGGGGAGCCATCCTGTGGGCGGGCGGCGAGACCTACGAGGCGCCGATGCGGCCGAACCTCGAAGTCTACGACCGGGTCGGCGGGGGCGATGCGTTCGCCTCCGGGCTTGCATACGCGTTCCTCTCCGGCCTCTCCCCGGCGGAAGCCGTCGCATGGGGAGCCGCGCACGGCGCCCTCGCGATGACGACCCCGGGCGACGCGAGCATGGCCAGCAGGGACGAAGTGGAACGGCTGGTCCGCGGCGGTTCAGCTCGAGTGGTTCGGTGATTGCACAAAGGGCCGTGGCATCCGGCATTCGATTGGTCCGAGACAGGAGTAGTTCATGACTCAACTGATCGTCCCCACCGAAGGAGACCTGGACCTGGTTTCGCTGGGCGCGCTTGTGCACCGGCTGGATCCCGGGATCGTCCCCTTCCGCAAAGCGACCGAATGCAGCATCCATGTCAGCGGCGGCGAGTTCAACGTGGCTGCAAACCTTTCGGACTGCTTCCGTATGAGGACCGCCATCGTTGCGGCGATGGTGGACTATCCCATCGGAGATCTCATCGCGGAGCGCGTCCGCGCCCTGGGCGTTCGGCCCATCTACAAGCGCTTCGTCCACGACGGCGTCACGGGTCCCAACATGGCGACGGTCTACAGCGATCGGGGTTTCGGCGTGCGGGCGCCCGTGGTCTTCTACAACCGCTGCAACGAAGCCGCCGCCCGGCTCGCCCCCGGAGACTTCGACTGGGATGCGCTCTTCTCCGGCGGGGTGCGCTGGTTCCATTCGGGTGGCATCTTCGCGTCGCTTTCGCCGACCACCGGACCCCTCATCATCGAAGCAATGAAAGCCGCTCGGAAGGCCGGTGCGGTCACCAGCTTCGATCTCAACTACCGGGCAAAGCTGTGGGGCATCTGGGGCGGCTCGGATAAGGCCCGGGAGATCCTCGGGCAGATCGTTTCGTATGCGGACGTGCTGGTTGGCAACGAGGAGGATCTCCAGAAGGGACTGGGCATCCGAGGCCCCGAAGTGAAGGCCGAATCGGCGCTCGATCCGGCCGTATTCCTGGGGATGATCGACGATGTGCGCTCGACCTTCCCGACCGTGAAGGTCGTGGCAACGACGCTGCGGGAAGTCCGTTCCACCGCTCGCCACACCTGGAGCGCAGTCGCCTGGGTCGACGGCCAGACCGTGCGCGCGCCCATCTGTGAGCTCGACGTCCTGGATCGCGTCGGCGGCGGGGACGGGTTCGCATCGGGCTTCTTCTACGGACTGCTCAGCGGCGCGACGCCGCAGGAAGCCGTCGCGCTCGGCTGGGCCCACGGTGCCCTGCTCACCACCACGCCGGGCGATACGAGTATGGTGACCCTGGAGCAGGTCCAGGCCTTTGCCGCGGGAGGGTCGGCCCGGATCCAGCGCTGACGACGGCGAGCCTCCCTCGCCGACTATCGCCGACTATCGCCGTGATCAAGCGCGGATCCTGCCGGGTCCGCATCAGTCTCTGACCAAACAAGATTCGCCAGGAGGAATTCTTCCGTGCAAGTCGGACTCGTTGGACTCGGGCGCATGGGCGCCAACATGTCACGTCGCTGGCTGCGCTGCGGCCACACAGTATTCGGATACCAGCGCCGCGCCGAAACGGTCGCCGAGCTGGTGAGCGAAGGCGCGATCTCCGGCGGCGCCAGCTCGCTGGCGGATCTCGTGGCGAAGCTCGAACAACCGCGTGTCCTGTGGCTGATGGTTCCGGCGGCGGCGGTCGACGCCACGCTGGAGGATCTCAAGCCACTTCTTGCGGCCGGCGACATGGTGATCGACGGCGGCAACTCCTACTATCGCGACGACATCCGCCGTTCGAAGGAACTCGAGCCGGCCGGGATCCGCTATCTCGACTGCGGCACCAGCGGCGGTGTATGGGGCCTCGAGCGCGGCTATTGCCTGATGATCGGCGGGCCCGACGATGCCGTGGCGAGCCTCGATCCACTCTTCCAGGCGCTCGCCCCCGGAGTGGCATCGGCCGCGCGCACGCCGGGTCGGGAAGGCGAGCCGAGCAAGGCGGAGCAGGGCTACCTCCACTGCGGCCCGGCCGGCGCCGGCCACTTCGTGAAGATNNAACGGCATCGAGTACGGCCTGATGGCCGCGTATGCCGAGGGCCTCAACATCCTCCACCATGCCGGCGCGGGGCTCGCTCAGCGCGAGATCGACGCCGAGACCTCACCGCTCCGCGAGCCGGAGCTGTACCAGTACAGCCTCGACCTGGCGGCCGTGACCGAGGTCTGGCGCCGTGGCAGCGTCGTCGCATCCTGGTTGCTCGACCTCACCGCCCAGGCACTCAACGAAAGCCCGGACCTGGCGAACTTCTCGGGCCGCGTCTCCGACTCGGGCGAGGGCCGCTGGACGAGCATCGCGGCAATTGACGTCAGCGCCCCGTCCCCGGTTCTGACCACCGCGCTGTACGAGCGGTTCCGCTCCCGCGGAGAGGCCGATTTCGGCGACAAGGTCCAGTCGGCGATGCGCTGGGGCTTCGGAGGACACCTGGAGAAGAAGAGCTAGACATACCATCGCGACGCCCGGCGGCCGGCGGTCGGCTCGCCGGGCGTCGCTGTTTCTGGCGCCGGCGTCGGGTCGAAGAGCCGGCCGCGAGAGCGCGCCGGCGGCCGCCGACATCCTGGCGCGGGTCGGGCGGCTCGGCCGGGCTCGTCACTGGGCCGGGCTCTCGGGCAGGCTGGTCCCCGAGGCCGACCTCGACGTATTTGGAACGTTTCGAGGCCGACTTTGCGTCACAGTAGATGTGATGACTCAGCGCAGGGACCTGGTTTCATCGGCCCGAGGCGGCGATCGCGAGGCGTTTGCCGAGCTCGTCGAGCTCGAGTCGCGCGAAACCATCGGCCTCTGCCTGGCCATCCTGCGAAGCCAGCCAGATGCGGAGGACGCCGCGCAGGAGGCGTTCGTCACGGCCTGGCGCCGGCTGCCCTCCCTTCGGGATCCGGACCTCTGGGGCGGGTGGTTTCGGCGGCTGACGGTTTCAGCCGCAATCGACTATCACCGGCGCAGGCGCAACAGCAACCTCGTGCCCCTCGACGGACAGGAGCCGCCGCCAAATCCGGATGCTCAGCACTCTCTGGCGGCGCGCGATGAGACCCGTCGCTTGATCGCCTGCCTCGAGGCCAAGGACCAGGCGCTCCTGGTTCTGCGCTTCGGCTACGACTTCGAACTAACCCAGGTCGCGCAGGCGCTCGGCATCCCCGTCGGGACGGCCAAGTCGCGCCTGCACCGGACCCTCGCTCGGCTTCGAGCGGAAATGGAGAACGGCGATGGACATCGAAGACCGAATTCGTGACGCGGTCCGGGGGGACAAGCGGCCCGAGCCGAGCCTGGCCTTCCACGGTCGGGTGATGGCCGGACTGCCGGTCTGTGGCGGCCGGACCCGGTGGATGCTGCCGGCGTTCCCGCGCTTTGCGCCGGCAGCCGCGCTGGCGCTCGTGGCGGCCATCGCGGTTGCGGCCATCGGCCTGCCTCTCGCGCTGTCCGGGCCGGTCACGGGACCGGGCGCCGCCACGCCTAGCAAGAGCGCGGCGGTGACGGCGACCGCCACCGGCACGGCACCACCGACGCCGGCCCCGGCCGAGGCGGGCACCGGCATGTTCACCCCGACCGGCTCGATGATCACTGCGGACGCCACCACAGCCGTCCTGCTCCTGGACGGGCGGGTGCTCTTCCTCGGAAACGCTGCGACGTCACCCCAAATCTACGACCCGAAGACCGGCGAGTTCAGCCGGACGGGCGCCATGACCACCGATCGTGGGGGTGCGGGAATCGCGCGTCTCGGCGACGGGCGCGTCCTCCTCGTGGGCGGCTACGGCACCGGCCCCGGCGCGCTCGCCTCGGCCGAGATATACGACCCGAAGACCGGCGAGTTCAGCCCGACCGGCTCCATGGGCGGCCCTCGCGAGGGGGCCACGGCGACTCTGCTCCTGGACGGCCGCGTGCTCGTCGCAGGCGGAGATAACCCTCTAGTAATGGGCTTGTCGCCGAACTTCGTGGCGATGGCCTACCACGCCGGCGCCGGGGGCCGAAATGAAGTCCCAGGGACCGCGGTCGGTCCGGCGATGCTGGCTTCGGCCGAGTTGTATGACCCCCAGACCGGCAAGTTCACCCCGACCGGTTCGATGGCCAGTGGACGCACCGGGCAGACGGCCACGCGGCTCGCCGACGGACGGGTCCTGATGGTGGGCGCCGGCGACATGTACCACTCCCCAAGCTCGCTGGCCGAGATATACGACCCCACGACCGGGAAGTTCAGCCAGACGGGTTCGCTGCCTGTTGCCGGCTCCAATTTCAACGCGGCGTTGCTCACGGACGGGCGGGTGTTCGTCTCCGGGGGCTCTGTCATCAGCACTCCCATCCTCTCCCTGGAGCTGTATGACCCGAACACCGGCGAGTTCACTCTTGCCGGCACCGTGGACCAGAACCGCGGCTCCTACAGTTCGACCTTGCTCGATGACGGACGGGTTCTCCTGGCAGGCGGCGTCTCCGACCCCCCGCTGGCCGTAGACCCGACCCCCAGCGTGGGTAACTCGTGCGAGATCTACGATCCCGCGACCGGCCTGCTGAGCCCGACAGGGTCGATGGGTACGGCCCGTGCATACGGCACCGCGATCCTGCTGACGGACGGCCGAGTCCTCATCGCCGGCGACAGCACGGGAACCCTCACGTCAGCCGAGATCTACCAGCCTTAGGGTTCAGCCGTTCACAGGACGATGAGGCCGGCTTGTGTCGAGGCACTCGCCGGCCTCAATCCGTTGCGGCGCCCTCGATAACGGCGAGGATCTCCGGCCCGTAGCGCTCCAGCTTGGCCGGGCCCATGCCCCGGACGCGGCGGAGAGCGGGCAATGAGCGCGGCCGCACGTCGGCGATCTCGCCGAGCGTCGTGTCGTGGGCGACCACATACGCCGGCACGCCGTCCGCTTTGGCGCGTTCGCGGCGCCAGACGCGGAGCGCCTCGAGCACGCTCTCATCGGCGACGGCGACGGCGGCGATCGGCGCGCCGGGCAGGACGCGCACCCGGGGCGCCCCTTCGCCGGCCCCGCGTCGCGACTTGGATCGAGCCGGCGAGAGTTCCTCCAGAAATCGAGACGGCCTGCGCGACGACGAGGACAGCGCCAGGAACCGCCGGGCGCGAGTGATGCCGACATACAGCAGCCGCCGCTCCTCGGCGACCTCGTCGGCCTCCTTCGCCTGGCGGATCGGCAGCAGGCCTTCGTCGAGCGCCGGCAGGTAGACCGCGTCCCATTCGAGGCCCTTCGCCCGGTGGTAGGTGAGAAGGTTCACGCCGTCGCTCGATGCTGCCGCCTCCGCGCCCTTGCGGCGATCGAGTTCGGCGAGGACGGCGTCGATCGTGAGCACCGAATCGGCGGCGGCGAGGTCCTCCACGATCCCAAGGAGCAGCTCCAGTGACGCGGCCCGTTCGCGCCCTTCGTGGCCGGCGTCGGCGGCGACGTCGTCGAGCCCCATCCGCTCGACGAGCAGCCGCTCGAACGCCGCGGCGAGAGCGCCACCCACCTCAGTCAGCCGGACGCGACGCAGCAGGGCCAACGCCTCGCGGATCTCACGCCGATCGAAGAAGCGCTGGCCGCGAACGGTGAACCCGATGCCGGCGCGCGTCAACGCATCCTCGATTGCCGGCAGCTGGGCGTTGACGCGGACCAGAACCGCCGTTTCCGTGAGCGCCACACCGGCGGCAGCCACCGCGCGAATCCAGGTGACAACACCGGCGAGCTCGGCATCAGGATCCGCATACCGCCCAACGGAGGGCGGAGGCCCGTCCGGATGGGTCGCTCGCAACGCGCCTCGGGTACTCTCGCCGCCGCCCGCGACGACACGGTTGGCGAACTCCAGGATCTGCGGGCTGGAGCGGTAGTTCTGGGCGAGCGTCACGACCGGCGCGCCGGGATGCCGCTCCGCGAAGCCAAGCAGGAAGTCCGGCGTGGCGCCGGTGAAGGTATAGATGGTCTGGTCCGGGTCGCCGACGACCGCCAGATCGCGGGACTCGCCGAGCCACAACTCGAGGAGCCGCTCGGACAGCGGGTTCGTGTCCTGGTATTCGTCGACGCTGAACCAGCGCTTGCGTGATCGCACCAGCGTGGCGGCCTCGAGGTCGCGCTCCAGCAGTTCGACTGTCTCGACCAGCATGTCCTCGAAGTCGAGCAGGCCGGCCTCCGCCTTCGCCCGCTCGTAGTCGCGGTACAGCCTGGCGAACAGGTCGGCCGGAATGGGCGCCCGATCGCCGCCGTCGGCGACCCACCGCTGGGGCCGGATGCGGCGGACCTTCGCCCATTCGATCGTGTCGGCCAGGTCCTTGCCCGGCGTGAACCGATACCCGCCCGGCAGGCGTCCGACGAGCGGCACGATCAGGCGCAGCTTCGAGTCGAGGATCGCCGGCAGCGGCCCGCCGTCGTGGCGGCTCGGCCAGAAGTGGCGCAGCTGGGCGAGCGCCGCGGCGTGGAACGTTCGGGCCAATACGCCTCTATGTCCCATCGCCGCCATGCGGTCGACCATCTCGCCCGCAGCCTTGTCGGTGAACGTCACGAGCAGGATCTGATCGGCCGGAATCACGCCGATCTCGATCGCATACGCCGCCCGCCGGCTGATCACTCGCGTCTTGCCGGAGCCCGCGCCGGCGATGATCGCCAGCGGACCAGAAGTCGTCGTGACGGCCTCGCGTTGCGATGGGTTGAGGTCTTCGAGCAGACGTTCGGGGGAGGGCGTGGCGGTCAACGAGTTCGGCCTCGATGAGGGGCGGCCTCCAGCGAGGCTCGATTGGAGGTTATCAGCCGGCGGTTATGTCCGGCTAATCGAGGAGGGTGGCGCGCGCCACCCACGCCAATTGCGACCCAGTACCCCGGGCCCCTGGCTCGATGTCCGAAAAGGGTCAGTTCCTGCGGCTCGTCACCTATGTGGCCGGCGATGTCTGTCGGCGGCTCCGACGCCATGCCAGCACGACGACTGCAACGGCGAGGCCCATGATCGCAAGGACGACGATGACGCGGATGGTCGTGTCCGAATTCAGGTTCGCCTGCGCGGGCTCGATCGCCTTGCCGTCCTTGCCGGCCAGGACGGGCTGTTTCGCGCCTTCCGGAACGGCATAGGTTAGCGAATCGCCGGCCGAGATTGGCACGCTGTACGCAGTCAGCTGGTTGGACGGATCGACGCTGTCGACGTGTAGCGTTCCTGTGTCCGTGGCGTTGAAAGTGACGTTGACCGGGGCAGCCGCCGAGTCGACCCATATCGCGCCGTAAGCCTGGTTCGATTGCTCATAGAAGGGTATGACGTCGAGAACAAGATCTCCGGTGAGGGCACCGGTCTTGTGGTCCATCGTGAGAGTCTGGCCGTCTCGTTCCCAGGTGGCATCGACGAAGGATCTAAAGAGATTCACTGTGCCGTCGGATACCGGTGGGGCTGCCCCCCCGTTCGCCGTTCCCGTCAAGGTTGGAACCGGGTGGTACTTGGGGAACCCGTTGTGGAACGCCGTGGCCACCTTGATCCCGAAAATGTTGTAGCAGAACTTGCCAGGGTCGGAAGCGTTCCGCCCGAAGATGGGGTTCTCGCGGTAGGCCTGCTCTGAGGTGTACGCGAAACGGTCATAAGGCGTCTCGCCGAGATCTGTTGCGAGCTTCGACAGACCTGACCTGTCGTCGAAACCCCGGACGGAATTGAGGACGGACAGGATGCGATCGGGGTACTTGGTGAATAGCCGTGCCGCCAGCGTGCCGCCGAAGACCAGCGGATAGGCGGCGGTAGTCACGACGTCGGCAGCTGTGGCGGCAGTGCCGCTGGGGTCCTTGCCGTATGTCTGGAGATGGTAGAAGCCGGTCCCGAAGACGTGATACCAGACACCCGCGTCGTCCCCGCTAGTACTCAGTGGCTGCAAGTATTTGTCGATGAACTTCAGGTCGGTTCCGAGGCCGAACACCGCCTGATCGCCGAGGTCGCCGCGACCCAGGCCGCGCAGGGCGTTGTGGGCGAGCAGGAAGGCCTTCCGGCCGTCGCCGCCGGTCTCGCCGAGAGCGAGCCCCAGGACCTCCCCAGGAGTGAGCTTGTGTGTGGCGTTGTTGCTCGCTCTCACCATGTCCTGGACGAGGCTCGCCTCGCTGCCGGCCGGTGGGCGAAAGACCCCCGTGTAGAGGGTCCCATCCTTCTGGGCCGTGGCTACGTCAAGGGAGTCTTTGTTGGTCGGATTGGTGAACGAGAACTCCTTGCGTACCGCCGGGGCGTCACTCCCGCCGCCGCCGCCGTAGCCGAACAGCCATTCGCCGGCCATGTACGCCGATGTGCCCGGGCTGAAGGTGATGCTGTTCTCGCCGTGCGCCTGCTTGTAAGCGGCCACGGCGCTGTCGAAGCCCGCGCTCAGGTCATCGTAGGAAACGAGCATGCCCGACGGTGTGTCGGCCACCTTCTTGGCATCCATCCCGAAGAAGCTGACTGCCTCGTCGCATAGCGGCGGCGGGCCGGTGAATGTGCCGCTGACCCCGTCGCCATCGAATACCCAATCGCCCCAGTTGATGTTGATGGCGAATCCGCCACTCACCGGATGCGCCGGGATGGGGACGGAGACGTCGAACGACTGCGAGAAGTCGTTCGGCTCTTTGACATCCGTGCGCCCCCAGCTGAACTTGTCGGTCTTGCCGTCGACGTTCACATCGGCGGTCATCAGCAGGGGGAACGTTCCTCCACCCGACGGGTGGAACTTGGCCGAGCCTGAGACTCTGAGGGTGCCGCCCGGCTGCAGGTGTCCCGTGTACACGCGGTAATCGCCCTGAACCGTCGGAGCATCGAGCGTCACGCCCGAGATCGAGTAACTGATCTCCGGCCAGCCCGGCCGGGACTGCCACACGTCTCCGTCCGCAGGCGCGGGGCTGCGAACCGGGCGCAGCGTGTCGGAGGCGACAATCCCGGGGGTTGCAAGCGTGGCGATGACGAGAATAGCTACTGCGATGCCGAGCTTGCGGACTCTCTGTGCTCTCATGTCACGCCTGCTTCTCTGGAGCCCACTGCACGGAGGCTTCGGCTACCCACCCGACCACGTCGTTGGGACCCGTTGCGAGCAACCACGCGCCTTCCCGGCGTCTGGCGACGTACCAGGTTCGAGGCATCAGGGTGGCCGTGTGGCGAGAGTGATCGCCGGGATCGAGCAGCGGCTCGGGCTCGAGCACGCAGAACCAGCGCGGCGTGAATTCGGCCGAAGGTGACGGAGGCCGCAGTGCCGCCGTCTCGGGCGGTAAGTCTGCGACTGCCGGTTCGGCTGCGGCCGCCGCCGCTTCGGGCACGACTGCCGGCGCGACTGCCGGCGCGACCACCGCCGCTTCGGGCGCGACCACCTGTGAGACCGGCAAAGTCGCCCTCACTCGCGTGTCCGCAAGCCCCTGGCGCATCATCTCGAGCCGGGCGGGCAGGAGGACGGTAGCGAGCACCGCCGCGCTCCCGATCAGGCTGGCCCAGTAGCCGAGCCCGATCTCGACGCGGCCCATGAAGAACCAGACTGCCGCGAGGACGAGCGCATCCGCCGCCGCCACCGTGCGCAGTTGCTGCCGCGTGAACGACGCGATCTGGGCCGGCCGCTTCAAGCCGAGCACGACGTCGGCGCACAGGTCCAACAGAGCCAGCAACCCGAGTACCGGCACGAGCGCTGCCACCGGAAAGAGACCGTCATCGAAAACGCCGATGCCCTGCGACCCGAATTTCCACCAGGGCAGGACCAGACCGACGATGAGCGCGACGGCGGCGACCCCAAGCGGAAGGAGGATCGGCGGGAACGGATAAGTACGCTTCATTCGCGGCGCTCCTTGGACTCGAGGTGACGGACTCGAAATGCGTGCCCGCGAACGGGCGGTTGCGGAGCCCCGCCATCGAGAAACGGATCGAGAGGCTGTCCGTGCGAGACTGCCTCGTCCACCGGCTCGCTCAGTGCCCCGGCACGCGCCTAGCTTCTCTGTCTTCCAGCCCCTGCGGGCGATTCCCCAAACCGTCATCGATCAGGCGCGGCGAAGGTAGCGTCCGACCCGGCGGTACTCGCCGCCAGGTCCATTCGTCACGAAAGGTTAGCGGACGATCGACGTCCGAACCGATTTCTCAGCCGGGCCGGCCGCCCTGGCGTGCGATGCGCTCGCCCGGAAGCGAGACGGGCGCGTTGCGCTCGCCGGGTCGGTAACCACCGCTCGCCGGCCTGCCCGCGGACCCCGATCTCTGCGGTCGATACGTTGATCCGTGCCGGGTGGGCGAGCCACCGCCGGTGTTGGGTCGACGAGCCGGCGCATATCCGATCGAGGCCACGTTCGGGGCCGCCCGACGGGGCTCGGCCGATGCGGCCTGACGGAAGTCGTCCGGCACCGGCCGGCGGAACCCGCCGGCTGAGGCGTGGCGCGGCTGAACCGGCGCGGACTGGTTGAAGCCACTTGGTGCCGTCTGGCGATACTCGGCCGGCGCCGCCGGGCGCGGTCTGCTCAGCGCCGCGTGGGACTGGCGGTACTCGGCCGGCGCCGCTGGACGCGGCCTGCTCGGCGCTGCCTGCGCCTGACGGAAACCACCCGGAGCCGCGACTCGTGGTGCGTTCGGACGCCTGCCCGCGCTCGATCGGACGTCGCCGCTGCGCTGGCGGATCGGCTCACGCCGGATCGAGGGGTCGACTTCGAAACCGGGCACGACTTCTCGTCGGATCGGCTGGCGGAGCAGAGACTCGATGTCGGCCAGCAGGAAGCTCTCGTCGATGCATACGAGCGACACGGCGTCGCCCTCCATGCCGGCTCGACCGGTGCGGCCGATGCGGTGGACGTAGTCCTGCGCAACCGTCGGCAACTCGAAGTTCACGACATGAGGCAGGCCTTCGATGTCGAGACCTCGCGACGCGACTTCGGTGGCCACCAGAATCGCGACCCGACCCTCCTTGAAGTCGCCGAGTGCGCGAACCCTCTGGCTCTGGCTCTTGTTGCCGTGGATCGCGGAGGCGAGGATCCCGTCCTGGCAGAGCTGTTCGGCAAGTCGGTTCGCGCCGTGCTTGGTCCGCGCGAAGACGAGTGCACGGTCGATGCGTCCGCTGCTGACGAGGTGGCTCAGCAGCTCGCGCTTGCGCTCGCGATCGACTGGGTAGACGACCTGGCGAACGAGTTCGATCACCGCGTTGCGGCGCGCGATCTGGACGTAGGCCGGGTCGTGAAGTAGGCCGCTCGCGAGTTCGCGGATCTCGTCGGAGAAAGTTGCGCTGAAGAGAAGGTTCTGGCGATGCGCAGGAAGCAGAGAGAGGACGCGGCGAATATCGCGGATGAAGCCCATGTCCAGCATGCGGTCGGCCTCGTCGAGGACGAGGATCTCGACCGACCCGAGATCGATCGTCCCCTGCCCGGCGTGGTCGAGGAGCCGCCCTGGAGTGGCGACCACGATTTCCGGGCCGGTGCGCAGGTTGCGGACCTGCGGTTCGAAGCCCACGCCGCCGTAGATCGTCGTCGAGCGGATCGGCCGCCCGGCGCCGTAGGTTCGAACGCTTTCCTCGATCTGCAGGGCGAGCTCGCGCGTCGGCGTCAACACCAGGCAGCGGATCGGCAGACCACTCGAGCCACGCGGACGAAGCTGGCCGGGCGACATCACCCTGGGCGCGGGCCGGCTGGCATGGAGGAGTTGGAGAATCGGGAGCACGAAGGCGGCAGTCTTGCCCGTGCCCGTCTGGGCGCCGGCAAGGAGGTCGCGGCCGGAGAGCACGATCGGGATCGATTGCGCCTGGACCGGCGTCGGCTCGGTGTAGCCCTCGGCGGCAACCGTGCGCAGCAGGTCGGGCGCAAGGCCGAGCTGGTCGAATGAGGAAGGCGCAGGCGGCGCCGGGGGCATGGACACGGCCTGGCCGTGCGGTGTCGGACGCTCAGGCACAAGGCCGAGCTGATTGGTGGACATGAGTAGAGTGCTCCTGACATGGCCCACCCGCTTCTTGTACAGCGGGACCGGTCAGGGCAGTGAGTGGATCGAGATCGGACGGCGCGTTACCGGGGCGCGGACCGGAGCGCCCATTCGTTCACGAAGGTCGTAAGTATACACGGCTTATCGAAATCGACCGATGGGCGCCTTCCCCGGCTACTGGCCGACGGCGAGGCAGCGGTCGATCTCGACCAGCTCCTCCGGTTCGAAATCGAGCTTCTTTAGGGCCTGGACGTTGTCCTCGAGCTGCTCGACCGAGCTGGCGCCGATGATCGCGGAGGTCACTCGCGGGTCGCGCAGAACCCAGGCCAGCGCCATCTGGGCCAGGGTCTGACCTCGACGAGTGGCAATCGCGTCGAGGGCCCGGATACGCGGCAGGTTCTTCTCGACCTCATCGACGCCGAGGAACGGCGAGTGCATCGCCCGCGATCCGGCAGGCACGCCGTTGAGGTAACGGTTCGTGAGTTGCCCCTGCGCCAGGGGCGAGAACGGAATGCAGCCGATTTGCTCTTCGCCGAGTACGTCCAGCAGGCCGTCTTCGACCCAGCGGTTGAGGAGCGAGTAGGACGGCTGGTGGATGAGCAGCGGCGTGCCGAGGTCGCGAAGGATCGCCGCGGCCCGTCGCGTCTCCGCGGGCGGATACGAAGAGATTCCCGCGTACAGAGCCTTGCCCTGACGCACGGCCGTGTCGAGCGCGCCGAGCGTTTCCTCCAGCGGGGTGTCGGGGTCGAGGCGGTGCGAGTAGAAGATGTCGACGTAATCGAGCCCGAGCCGCTTGAGGCTCTGGTCCAGGCT
>PMBR01000131.1:40864-93732 GCA_003152995.1 Chloroflexota bacterium
TTGTTGGCCAGGTCGAAGTGGGTGATGCCGAGATCGAAGGCCCGTCGGACGATCGCACGCTGCGTGCCGCCGAGCGACGCATCGCCGAAGTTGTGCCAGAAGCCGAGCGAAAGGACCGGCAGTTTGAGCCCGCTGCGCCCGGATCGGCGATACGACATGACCTCGTATCGATCGGGCGAGGCGGCGAAGGGAGGGTCGTCGAGGGGCGGTTTCTGGGTCATGTCGAGGCGGGCCTCATGCGGTTGTCGATAGCGTACGAGCCATGGAGTTTTGGCGCGGGCCGGACCGGCTATGGACGCCGGCCGCGCGCTCGAACTGCGGACTGGACCGGCAGGTGCCACACCTACCCGATTGGTTTTGGTGGCCTGTATCTTTGGCACCGCCGCCGTCCTCGCAACGCCGGATAAGTTCGGGGGAGCGTGCTCACAAGGTGTCGTGACGTGGACTTTCTGGTTCGCAAACTGACCGGCACGACGGGCCCGGTCAAGAACGGCGTGCCCGGCGACGCGTTCATCGAGAGCATCACCGACACCGGCACGACCATCTCATCGCCGTCGGTCGGGCCGGACGCGCCCGTCTACAAGCTCGGGCTGCAGGTCACGCCCATCGGCGGCGCCGGCGCGCCGTATCAGGCTGAGGTCAAGTCGGCGATCCCGCGGCTGTACATCCCGATGGTTCTGCCGGGCGCGCACATCGGCGTCATGATCGACCCGCTCAACCCGATGAACGTCTCGCCCGACTTCAGCCGCATCAACGCGGCACCGGTGGCGGCGCCGGTCGCGCCCGGCGGCTTCGCGATGGACTTCGATGCCAGCGGCCAGCCCGCAGCCGGCGAGGTTGCTTCCGTGGCGAGCGGCGTCCGGAGCGGCGCCGTCAACACCATCAAGGGCAGCGCAGATCAGCTGCTGGCAACCGGCACGCACGGCACCGCCGTCGTCACGACGGCCATGCCCCTCGGCAAGACCGTTCGCGACATCAATCCGGCGGCCGATCCGTCGCGGCTCAACGACCCAGTGTGGATCTTCACCGTCGAGGCCACCGTGCCCGGCGAGGCTCCATTCCCGGCCGTTTTCGGTCACCGCGTACCGCTGGCGAAGCTTGCGTCCGTGGCGCCGGGCGTGAAGCTGGCCGTCGCGGTCAACATGGGGAACAAGAACCAGGAAGTCGCCATCGACTGGGACCAGTCGCCGCTGAGCGCATAGCCCGAGGCCGGACCGCCGCATAGCCCGAGGCCGGACCGCCGCCGAGCCACGCCGCCGAGCCACGCCCGGCGGGGGCGCCCCCGACGGGCGCGCCCCCGCCGGCTCAGGTGACGACGATGCCGGTCTCGCTGCCCTTGATCGAGACGGTAACCGTGTCGGTCGCGGTGACTGACCGGGTTCCCACTGTCTTGAGAGTCACTCCAAGCGAGAACGTGTGTGTGCCTGCGGCGCCCGCCGTGAATGTGTAGTTCGCAGGCAATACGGCCTTGGTGTCGCTGCTGGTGAAGTGGATCGTGCCCCGGTATCCCGTGGCGACGTTGCCGTATGCGTCGCGCGCCGTGACCGCGAGACTCCCCGCTACGCCGGCAGAACGCGGCGAGATGAGCCCGGAGACGACCAGTGTTGTCGCTGCCGCCGGAGTGACGCTGATGCCCGTCTGGCTCCCTTTGATCGAGGCCGTCACTGTGTCGGTCGCGGTCACGGATTGGGTGCCGGCGGTCTTGAGGATCACGTTCGCGCTGAAGACGTGGGTGCCGGCGTCCGTGGCCGTGAAGGCGTAGTTCGCGGGTAGCTTGGCCTTGGCATCGCTGCTGGTGAAGTGGATCGTGCCCCTGTAGCTCGAGACGCGATTGCCGTATGCGTCCGTCGCGGTCACCCGAATGCTCCCGGTCGACCCGGCGGTCCGTGGCGTCGTCATGCCCGAGACGACGAGCTTGGAGAGAGCTGCCGCAGCGACGCTGATGCCGGCCTGGGCGCCGTGGATCGATGCGGTTACGGTGTCCGTCGCGGTCACCGACTGCGCGCCGGCGGTCTTGAGGATCAATGGCTTGGCGAGGCTGTGGCTGAAGATGTGCATGCCGCCGTCGGCCGCGGTGAAGGTGTAGTTGGCAGGCACGGCGGACTTGGTGTCACTGCTGCTGAAGTGGATCGTGCCGCGGTATCCGGTGGCCCGGTTGCCAAAGGCGTCATGCGCGGTGACGGCAAGGCTGTGGGCATCCCCTGCGACATACGGACTCGGGATACCCGAGACGGTGAGCGTCGCGGCGGCAGCCGGTTGGACGACGATGCCGCTCTGGGTGCCCTTGATCGAGGCCGTCACCGTGTCGGTCGCGCTCACGGATTGGGTGCCGGCAGTCTTGAGAGTCACGGCCGTGCTGAAGACGTGGAGGCCCGAGTCGGCCGCCGTGAAGGTGTAGTTCGCCGGCAGCCCGGCTTTCGTGTCAGAGCTCGTGAAGTGAATCGTGCCGCGGTATCCGGTGGCGCGGGCGCCGTTCGTGTCGTGCGCGGTCACGGCGACGCTGTGGGCGACCCCTGCCACAAATGGATTCGGGAGGCCGGCGACAACGAGAGTCTTCGCCGGGCCAGGAGTGGCGATGATGCTCCAGGCGTAGCTCGCCGGTGTGGGATCGACACGCCCGATTCCGTCGACGGCCGCCACCTGGAAGGTGTGCGAACCCGCCGCCAGGCCGGAGTAGCTCTTCGGCGAACCGCAGGCCGCCCACGAGCCCGAGTCGAGGCGGCACTGGAAGGCCGACCCGCCCAGGTTCGACGTGAACGAGAAGCTGGCCGAGGTCGAGCTCGTGCTGGACGCCGGTTTGGAGGTGATAGTCGTGTCGACCGCGATCGGCGGGACCCAGATCGGCTGCCAGTCGTACTCCTCGACACCGTTGTCGAACTCGCCTATCGCCCAGTCGTTGTGATTCGCAAGGTAGCTCTCCGGATTGCTGATGCCGTCAAGCGGCGCGGTAGTCACAACCGGGAACTGTTCCTCGAACATGTAGTAACTGGCGACCGGAACGGTGCCGAGCCAGATCGGCAGGATCGTCCCGGTGCCGGGGGTCGGGCACGTGGTTTGCGTGGTAGAAGGGCCGATGAAATAGCAGTACGTCGGATTGGCGGAGCTGATGGCGAGCTCGGTGTTGTCCGGTAGTGCCACCTGGATATTGGGCATGTCGCCGCCGCTCCCAGGATTGCCGACCACCGCGACGACTATGTGCATGTAGTAGACGTCCCCGACCTGCGGAAAGTCGCCCGTCGGATAGCCCTCAGAGTCCGTCCATGGGTAGTAGCCGACGTACGCGGAGTCGTATCCAACCATCCAGCCACTGATTTGGTTGCCATACAGGAAGGTCGCGTTCTCGTTGATCAAACCGTCGACCCAGTGGTAGCCGGCCGTGACGGTAGACGGGCTCGCCCCGGCGGCATGCGGGGCGTGGGCTCCGGCAGCGGCCGGCCCGGATGGTCTCGAGGCAGGAGACGCGGCCGCGACGCCTGGCGCGGTCGGTCCGATCATCGCTGCGACGAGGGCGACGATTCCAATGGAACGTCCGAGCCAGGTTCTCACCAGAACCTCCTCTTCCCCTATGCACGCCGACACGGCTGCTGCCCTGCCCGGGCAGCGCTATGGTACAGCCGGGTAGGCATTCTAACTACTGGCTCGGGTGGCTTGGTCGATCTTCGGTCACAGCGGGTCGGGGACGGCGATTGCGGCATCGGCGACTCGCTGCTCGGCGCGGCTCAGTTCACGACGATGCCGGTCTGGCTGCCCGTGATCGTTGGCGTCAGCGTGTCGGTCGCCGTGACCGACTGGGTGCCGGCCGTCCTGAGGATCAAGTTCCCCGAGAAGACGTGGGAGCCGGCGTCGGTCGCGTTGAAGGTGTAGTTGAAGGGCAGCTTGGCCCTGGAGTCCGAACTCGTGAAGTAGACGGCGCCCCGATAGCCCGGGGCGCGGTTGCCATATGCATCGACAGCGGTGACACGAATGCTCCCGGTCGAACCCGCGGTCCGCGGCGTCGTCATGCCCGAAACGGCGAGCGTCTGTGCCGGAGCCGACTGGCACCCTTCGGGGTTGTAGAAGAGACGGATGCGACCGTCGGTAGTGTCGTGGAAGCGGAAACCCTGCCTGCCGAGCGAATCGCTGATCGTGCCGTGGCCCGGAACCCAGACCCCAGGCGCGGGAACCAGGACGACGATGATGTCGCTCGAGGCTATCGGGTATCTCTTGAGGGAATCCGCGAGGAACTCGTTCTGACCCTGCCGTGCGAGGTAGACCGCGCGCGATTCCAGCTCCGGAGCGTAGAAACCGACCCCGTAGGCGTAGCCTCGCGACAGGTTGCTGTAGACGTGGCCACCCGGGCAAAGCATCTGCTCGCTAAAGGAACTGGCTGCCCTCCAGTCCTCCTTCGGCTTGAAATCGCCGGCATACACGCGGTTGAGTGGAGCAATGCTCAAACCCATCAGCGCGATGGCCAGACCAGCCAGAGCCAGCCTGCCGACGGCGACCGGCGACACTCGCGGATGCATGACCCTCGCCAGGCGCGCGAGCTCCGAGACGAACGAGTCCAGGCCGACCGCCGCCAGGATGTAGAGAATCGGTACCAGGAAGATGAACTGCCGCTCGGTGACGAAGTAGCCTGAGCGGTTGTCCATGATCCAGACAAATGGGACGAGGATGATTGCCAGCGAGACCACCGCGATGGCAGTCTCCGGACGAGCGCGTAGAAGGCGGACCGCCCCGGGAACGGCAAATGCGACGACCGCGGCGGTCAGCAGCCAGTCGGTCCACTGATTTCCACCGGGCATACCGGTCGGAGGGACGGCAGCCACGAGAGTTGCCATCAGACTGGCAAGACGTTCGGGGCTTAGGGCGGTACTCGCGTAGCTGTACACGGCCGATAATTGAAAGCGAACGGCATAGAGGTACCAGGGCACAAAGGCCAGCACCGTGACGACGCCGACAAGAGCGAGCGGGAGGAGACTCCGACCCATCTCGACGATGGCCGTGGCAGTCGGTCGCCGCCGGGCAGCTCGAATGCCGGCTGAGGCCAGGAGCCCCGCCCCCTCGAGCGCCAGGAGCAGCGCCAGAAAGTAGTGGGTATAGACACCGGCAATAGCCGCGCCGCAAAACACGGCCCAGTCTCGACGGCGCTGGAGGCGAATCGCTCGGGCGAAGGTCCACACGAGCACTACCGTCAGAAGGGTCGAGAAGGAGTAGAACCGGGTCTCCTGTGAGTAGTAGACGAGGAAGCCCGACAACGCCGTCAGGGCCGCCGCAGTCAGGGCAGCCCGACGCGATCCGGTCAGTTCCAGCGTGGCGCGCTCTATCGCCCACACCGTCGCCACCCCGCAGAGCCATGGCCACAAGCGAGCGCTCAGGGTGCCGACGCCGACGATCGCGCCCGCGACATCCAATGTGACCTTTGTGGCGAGGTAGTCGAGGGGGGCGGAAGCGGCATACGAGCGAACCGTCGCCAGCAACTCACCGAGCGGCGATCGCGCGGCGTGGACCTGTCCGAGCTCGTCCAGCCAGAGGCTGCCGGCTCCAAGGTTGTTCCAGCGAATGACCGCCGCTACCAGAAGGATCGCCAGCGAGGGCGACCATCGGGCGACGCGCGACGCCCAGGAATCATTCCCACTCGGGCGGAAACCGCGAGACAAGATGGTCCTGCCGCGTGCCAACAGGAGCCGTGCCCTCGCTTTCAACCCGGAGTCGCTCCGCCGTCGGCAAGGCGGCCGGTTCCGCTGCTAGGGAGCAAGCCTGTCCAACCCAGCCGAAGCATCGCCTGCGGTCCGCCAGAACCTCACTGCCCGCCTGATTGCCTGGGCTGTCTCCCAAGCGCGGCAAGCGCCTCAGCCGCCGCCTGGCGCACGTTCGCGAGTGGGTCCTGGAGTGCGGCCTCCAGAGGCCCCACGGCGCCGGCGTTGCCCAACTTGCCGAGTGCCTCGGCCGCGTAGTGGCGCAGCCAACCGTCTTCGGTGTCGTTGAGCGCGGCCACGAGAGGCTTGACGGCGCGCGCGTCGCCAGCCCCACCGAGCGCCCTGGCGGCGGCCTTGCGCACCCTGTCGTCCCGATCGCGGAGGGCTGCCACGAGAGGCTCGACGGCGGGGGCGTTGCGCATGCGGCCCAGAGCCTCGGCGGCGTCCCGGCGCACGCTCCAGCTCTCGTCCTCGAGTGCGGCTATGAGCGGCCCCACGGCGGGGTCGCCGATCTGGCCGAGAGCCTCGGCGGCGGCCTTGCGCACGCCCGCGTCCCGGTCTTGCAGAGTCGCGCTGAGAGGCCCCGCGGCGCGGGCGTCGCGAATCTGGCCCAGAGCCTCGGCGGCGGCCTTGCGAACGCTCCAACTCTCGTCTCGCAGGACGGCCATGAGGCGCTCGACGGCGCGGGCATCGCCGATCCGGCCGAGAGCCTCGGCGGCAGCCTTGCGCACATCTACGGCCCGGCCTTCGAGAGCGTCGATCAGGGGTTCGACGGCGCGAGCGTCGCGAATCTGACCCAGAGCCTCGGCTCCGGCGCGGCGGACGCCCGAAGTCTCGTCTTTCAGGGCGGCGATGAGGGTTTCGACGGCGATTGCGTTACCGATCCGGCCGAGTCCCTCGGCGGCGTCACGGCGCACGCGCCAGTCCTTCTGATACCCGAGCGCCTTGATCAGCCCCGGGGCGTCTCCCCTGACTTCTAGCTTTTCCACATCGGGCGGTCCGAACAGCGGCATCCTTGCCCTCCTGCCGATCAGTCTGACACGGACGGACGCGCACTGGGTGCTGAAGTTCAGCGGCGGGCCAGCCGTCGGCCGGTGGATCGGCGGCCGGCGTCCGCCGAATCGGCCAGCAGCCGGCCGTGCCGCGGGCAGCCACCCGTCCGAACCGGCCAGCGCGACGATCCTCCCACCCGATTGCATGGGCCTTCTGCCGGAACAATGATCCGCCCGGCGGTGCGGCCACATGCGTTTGGCGAAACTCGCGCCGTTGGAGGATTCCTCGAATGGCTGCCGAACCGCTCACCGAACCCATCGTTCTCGCCGATGCCGCTCCCGAAGCTCCACTAGCTGAGCCGGCCCGCTCGCGGCGCTCGATCCTCGGGGCCGGACTCGCCGGCCTGGCGGGTCTGGTTCTCGGCTCGCTCGGGAGACCGGCTCCGACCGAAGCTGCCGCGGGTGGCTCGCTCATCATGGGTGCGGCCAACAGCGCCGGCACGACGAACACGAGCCTCGCGACCAACTCGACCGGCACAGCCATGTACGTCACCCAGGCCGGCACGGGCACCGCCGTGCGGGGCATCGCCAACAACGGCATCGCCGGCTTCTTCACGAGCTCGAACGGCTCGGGCGTCAGCGGTGTCGTGGCCAACAACACCAAGTACGGCGTGTACGGCGCTAACGACGCGTTGACCAACGGTGGCGGCGCCGCCATCAGGGCCAGCGGTGAGCAGAACAACGGCCTGGTGGCCACCACCGCCTCCACCAGCGCGCAGGCCATCAAGGCGACCAACACGAACCCGGGCACCGGCTGGTCGGCCGGGGCAGGTATCCGCGCCCTGGCAGGTGGCGCCACCGACGCCAACATCGTTGCACTGACGACATACCCCGGCGCCGGCGAGTTCTGCGGCGCGAACGGCGTCGTGGCTGCGGCCACAGGGCCGCTGGGCTACGGCGTCTACGGTTTTAGCGACTCGGGGTATGGCCTCTACGGGGCGAGCGTTTCGAACATGGGGGTCTACGGTTCCAGCAGTACCGGATACGGCGTCTACTGCTTCGGCACCGCGAGGGTCTATGGCGACCTCGAAGTCGTCGGCACTCTGTCCAAGGGCGGCGGCTCGTTCAAGATCGACCACCCGCTCGATCCGGCCAATAAGTTCCTGTACCACAGCTTCGTCGAATCGCCGGACATGAAGAACGTCTACGACGGTGTGGTCACGCTCGATGCGAAAGGCGAGGCCGCGGTGACCTTGCCCGACTGGTTCGAGACCCTCAACCGAGACTTCCGCTACCAGCTGACGGCGATGGGTCAGGCGGCGCCCGATCTCCACGTCAAGTCGAAGCTGCACGGCGGCGCGTTCTCAATCGGAGGTGGCAACGCCGGTCAGGAAGTCTCCTGGCAGCTCACCGGCATCCGCCAGGACGCCTGGGCCGACGCTCATCGTATCCCTGTGGAAGAGCAGAAGCCGGCAGCCGAGCGCGGCCTGTATCTCCACCCGGTCGAGCATGGCCAGGCTGCCGCCAAAGGGATCGATGCGGTTCGCGACGCTGCGATGAAGCCGCGCGCGGGTAAGTAGCGGACGATCGGCCACGACTCGGATCAGTAAGCCGTAGCTCGCTATCCGGTGCTCCGGCCGGACTCGATCTCGCAGCCGATGCGCTGGCAAAGACTCTGCGTGCTTTGCCGGCACCCGATCGAACCAAGCTGTTTGGGTGCCCTGGTTGGCGGCGCGAAGGGTGAGATCGGCTTTGCGACAAACGACAAGCAGGCCGACAAGCAGGAGCCCGGCGCCGATGACTGCTTCTTTGAAGTCAGCGACTTCCAGGAGGGACCAGCAACGCTGCTGCTTGACGGTGACTTTAACTGCGGTGGAGGCGGTGCCGGTCCCTGGTATACAGCCGCGATGCTTTCTGGACGTCGCCCGACGGGCTTTCGTGGACGCCGCTCGACGTTGCCAGGGTCGTCGGCCAAGGTGGCCTCGGAGCCATCTCTGGTGGCTCCAGGTGCCGACTGCCGGATGAGCGGGCCGGAAGGCGAGCACCGCTCTGCCGACACGATGACATCCATCGCAACGGGTAGCCACCCGTCCGAACCGGCCAGCGCGACGATCCTCCCACCCGATTGCACAGGCCTTCTGCCGGCACAATGATCCGCCCGGCGGTGCGGCCGCATACGCATCCTAGCGAAACTCGCGCCGTTGGAGGATTCCTCGAATGGCTGCCGAACCGCTGACCGAAGCGATCGTCGTGTCCGACCCCGCTCCCGAAGCTCCACCAGCTGAGCCGAACCGCTCGCGGCGCTCGATCCTCGGGGCCGGCCTCGCAGGCCTCGCAGGTCTGGTTCTCGGCTCGCTCGGGAGACCGGCTCCGACCGACGCCGCGGCGGGTGGCTCGCTCATCATGGGTGCTGCCAACAGCGCTGGAACCACGAACACGGACCTCGCCACCAACTCGACCGGCACCGCTCTCTATGTCCACCAGAACGGGACCGGCACGGCCGTTCGAGGCATCGCCAACAACGGCATCGCCGGCTTCTTCACCAGCTCGAACGGCTCGGGTGTCTCGGGTGTCGTCGCCAACAACACCAAGTACGGCGTCTACGGCGCCAACGACGCTCTGACCTACGGTGGCGGCGCCGCGATCCGCGCCGCGGGTGAGCAGAACCACGGTCTCGTGGCCACTACCGCGAGTGGCAGCGCCTATGCCATCAGGGCCACCAACACCAACGCCGGCATCGGCTTTTCGTCCGGGCCAGGCATCCGCGTCCTCTCTGGTGGCGGCACCGACGCCGACATCGATGGTGTGGGGGAGCAGCCAGCCGCCGGGGAGTTCTGCGGCGCGATCGGCGTCATGGCCGTAGCCAGTCCGGGGGATGGCAACGGCGTCTCCGGCTACAGCAACTCGGGGTTCGGCGTCTACGGTTACAGCACGTCGAACTACGCCATCTACAGCGACGGCAACGCGGGGGTCAACGGCGACCTGAACGTCGTCGGCAACGTGACCAAGAGCGGCGGCTCGTTCAAGATCGACCATCCCCTCGATCCGGCCAACAAGTTCCTATATCACAGCTTCGTCGAGTCGCCGGACATGAAGAACGTCTACGACGGCGTCGTGACGCTCGATGCCAAGGGCGAGGCGACGGTGACGCTGCCGGACTGGTTCGAGACCCTCAATCGCGACTTCCGCTACCAGCTGACGGCGATCGGCCAGGCGGCGCCCGATCTCCACGTGAAGGCGGAGGTCAAGGGCAACGCCTTCTCGATTGCGGGCGGAGCGGCGGGAAAGCGGATCAGCTGGCTTCTCACCGGCATTCGCCAGGACGCCTGGGCCAACGCCCATCGCATCCCGGTCGAAGAAGAGAAGCCGGCCACCGAACGTGGTCTGTATCTCCACCCCACCGAGCTTGGCAAGCCTGCCGCCAAGGGTATCGATGCGGTTCGCAACGCCGCGATGAAGGCCGGGCACAAGTAGGTAGACGGCTGATCTGGGGCTGAGCAAGCCGCCCGCGATCAGCCGCCTCATGCCCACGCTATAACTCCATCGGGTCGGAGCCGGAAAGCGGCCAAGCACGGGGAAATGGGGTTTCCATCCTCGTTCCAGCGGGTGCGGACGCGCAGGCTGCGGCGTGGAGTCCCATGCCTCTGACTATGCCCAACAGTCTGTTCGCCGGGCTCGTGGCAATCGGGGACGACGATTCTTCTTCAGCTTTCTGGTCCGGCAGCTGGTCGCACCCGACTTCAAACGCGCCCAGACAACGACGCCACGGTTCTCATGACCACTAGTACGTAATCCGCACATTCATCGCCCGCGTACCTGAAGGAGATCCCGTGACCAACGACAGTGCTACCAGTCCGGGCACTCCGGACGCCGTCGACATCGTCACCGCCCCGACGGTGGACGCGCGGCTCAACGAAGACCCAATCGGGGCCAATGTCGGACCATTGCCGCCCATCGATGCCGTGCCCGGCGGCCCGTCAAACGAGAATGGAGCGATAGACGGCCTGCCCGGCCGCAACGAGCGCCAGGATGAAGAGGACGCCGCAGCAGGGTTGGATATGACCCGAGCTCCACTCGGCGCGAGCAATGGGTAGCGAGCGTCCGCAAATCATCGTCGTCCGCCAGGGCGGCGACCATGGCTGCCTCATCACGATCCTTCTCCTGATCGTGGCGTGGCCGCTGGCCATCGTCTATTGGATTCTGCGCTTGATGGCCTGGGGCGTTGGCGCCATGGTTGACTGGCTAACCCTCGGGCCGGCCCGACGCCGCCGACGCTGAGCGCTTGGGTGTGTGCCTCGCACGCAGGCAACGCGACGACGTACTTGGCGCTGCGGGCGGCTAGCCTAGAGTAGGGAGGGGAGGAGGTCTGGCTTGCCCGAACGGAACCCATCGACCAGGGCTGCCGAGCCGCGGGTGCACTCCGACCGGCCCGTAGATCCCAAAGCAGCCGAGCTTCGGGCCGAGAAGAATGCACTGAGGCGCCTCGGCAAAGCCCTTGGTCCGGGCCTGATCACCGGGGCATCGGACGACGATCCTTCGGGCATCGGGACCTACGCCCAGGCCGGTGCGCAGTATGGCTTTGCCACACTCTGGACGACCATCGCCATGCTGCCCATGCAGACGGCCGTCCAGTACATGTGCGCCAAGATTGGCCTGGTGACCGGTAAGGGTCTGGCCGGCGTACTGCGCGAGCACTACCACCGCGCTCTCTATCCCGCTGTGATCGCCCTCGTCATCGCCAACACCTTGAACGCGGGGGCGGACATAGGTGCGATCGCGGCGGCGATCAATCTGCTCGTGACGCCCATCCCGTCTATCGCCTTCGTCGTGCCGGTCAGCCTGGGGATCATCGCGCTCCAGGTCTTCGGAGGCTATCGCCTCATCGACAAAGTCTTCAAGTGGTTGTCGCTGGCTCTGCTCGCGTACATCGGGGCGGCCCTCTTCGCACGGCCCGACATCGTCAAGGTCCTGCTCGGATCGCTGGTGCCGACCATTTCTCTCAACCCGGCATACCTCGGCATCCTCGTCGCCCTGCTCGGCACGACGATCTCGCCCTACCTCTTCTTCTGGCAGGCCAGCCAGGAGGTCGAGGAACAGATCAGCATCGGTCGGCGCACGCTACGGCAGCGCCAGGGGGCCACAACGTTCGAGCTCAAGTACGCACGTTGGGACACGGTTGCAGGCATGGTCTTCTCCGAGATCGTGGCCTACTTCATCATCCTGACCACCGGTGCCACCCTCTTCGTGGCCGGCAAGCACGATGTAACTTCGGCAACTGAAGCGGCTCAGGCATTGCGCCCGCTCGCCGGCGACGCATCGGCCCTGTTGTTCGCCGTCGGGCTCATCGGAGTCGGCGTCCTGGCCGTGCCCGTCCTTACGGGCTCTGCGGCATACGGTGTTTCTGAAGCGTTCGGTTGGCGATCCGGACTTGATCGCAAGCCTGCTGCTGCGTGGCAGTTCTACCTGGTCATCGTTGCCGCGACGCTCGTCGGGATGGCCCTCAATTTCCTCGGCGTCCCTCCGATAACGGCCCTCGTCCTGAGCGCGGTGCTGAACGGCATAATCGCGGTGCCGCTTGTCTTCCTGGTGATGGTCGTGTGCAACGATCGTGCGGCGATGGGCGAGAGGACCAACGGACGTCTCCTGAATGTCATCGGTTGGACGACGACGATCGCGATGGGCATCGCCGCAGTCGGTCTCATCGTGACAACTATCCTTGGCTAGAGGCAGGCAGCCCGACGAGAGGCGGCGGGCCAGGACATGAGCGACCCTCGAAAAGTTCTGCCGGGCGCCAAACGCGGCGACCGTCGCGTGCGCGTCGGGCGCCCGCTGGCCCGGTACTTTCGCTATGAGGCCCCAGGCGTGCTCAGCGCGAAGCTGGCGGCAGAGGAGCCCACCACGCCGCTCGGCTGGGCGTTAGGCCGGATTCGGGGCGTCGTGTTCGGACGCCCACTCGCGTCCGAGGCCGACCTCGCCGAACGGCTGCCGAAGTGGAAGGCACTGCCGGTCTTCTCCTCGGACGCCTTGTCCTCGGTGGCATACGGCCCCGAAGCGGCGATGTACACGCTCCTGGCGGCCGGGACGATCGCGATCACCTGGCTTATGCCGATTACCGGTGTGATCCTGCTCGTCCTCCTGCTCATCACGCTTTCCTACCGACAGACAATCCGCGCCTACCCCAATGGGGGCGGGAGCTACATCGTCGCCCGTGCAAACCTGGGCGAGCTGCCTGGGTTGGTCGCCGCGGCCGCGCTACTGACCGATTACGTGCTCACGGTGTCGGTCAGCGTGTCGGCGGGCGTCTTCAACCTCGCCTCGGCATTCCCGCCGCTCCAGCCGATCTACGTTCCGCTGATCGTTGTAGCGATCCTCGGCGTAATGCTCGTCAACCTGCGGGGCATCCGACAGAGCGGCTCGATCCTGGCGTGGCCGACATACATCTTCCTGGGCAGCACGTTGCTTGTCGTCGCAATCGGTCTCGTCCGAGTGGTGCTGGGTAGCCCACCGCACGTCACCGGTGTCACTCCTTACCCTGTGCCGCTCGAAGGCCTGGGCATCCTCCTTGTCATGCGTGCCTTCGCCAACGGCTGCTCGGCCCTAACGGGGACCGAGGCGGTCGCGAACGGTGTGCCCGCGTTCAAGCCGCCAGAATCCCAGAACGCCCGGACGACGATGGTCATGATGTCGGCTCTGCTCGCGGCGATGCTATTTGGGATCGGTTACCTCGCCGTCGTGAGTGGGGCCGTGCCGAGCGCTCAGCTGGAGTCGGTCCTATCGCAGATCGGCCGCGCCACCGTCGGCCTCTCGCCCCTCTATTACCTGCTGCAGATCTCCACCATGGGCGTGCTCGTCATTGCCGCAGAGACGAGCTTCGCCGACTTCCCACGGGTCAGTGCGCTTCTGGCCAAGGACGGCTATTTCCCCAGCCGGTTTGCCTTCCGCGGCGAGCGACTGGCGTTCGACTCCGGGATTGTCGCGCTCGCGATCATTTCGATTGGGCTCGTCATCATCTTCGGCGGCCACGTGGAATCGCTGATCCCTCTTTACGCCCTCGGGGTGTACACCGCCTTCACCCTCTCGCAGACGGGCATGGTCCACCACTGGTTTGTCGATCGGAGTCCCGGCTGGCGCCGGAGCGCATTGCTCAACGGACTCGGCGCCGTGGCGACAGGGGTCGTCGTGATCGTCTTTGCGATCACCAAGTTCACTGAAGGAGCATGGATCATCATCCTTGTGGTGCCGATCCTCGTCGCACTGATGCTGTTCGTACACAGAGAGTACGAAGCGGCATCGCACGGGATGGGTGTTCGGGTCGACGCTCACATCCCGGGGCCGGACGAGCAGCGGCACGTCGTCGTCGTCGCTCCGATGTTCTCCCGCGCTGTCGTCCAGGCGATCCGGGTGGGGGAAATGATGAGCCGCAAGGTGGAAGTGGTCCACGTCACCGCCGACCTCGCCGAAGGCGAACTCTTCCGCGGCCAGGTGGAGGCACACCTTGCGGGGACACAGGTCGTAATCGTCGAGTCGCCATACCGCACGCTCGTCAACCCGTTTGTCCGGTACCTCGAAACGTCCCGGGCAGAGCACGCGGGCGAAGTCACAGTTGTCCTGATCCCGGAGTACGTGCCTCGTCACTGGTGGGACCGCGCCCTCTACAACCAGAACGCGCGCCGCATCCGCGAGGCGCTGGTCGGCCGTCGAGACATCGTGGTGCTCGATGTGCCTTACCGCCGGGAGGAGCCTTCGTGATCGAGCGACCGGGCGTAGTCAACGGACCCGCGCGCAAGAACTGAGCCCTCGACGTGGGCTGCCCATCATCGCCCCGAAGTCTCACAGCGCCCGCGGCGGCCTTTAGGTCGTCCTTGATTGCGTTCAGCGTCCGTCAAGGGTTCGCGATTGAAACGCGGATCGCAATGACCCCTGCGCTACTTCCGCGCTTTCTTGTGGGCGGCCGCTTCGCGCTCCAGGACGGCCAGGCGGGTGTAGTAGTCCGGGAACTCCTTCAGGTGGGCGAGCGCGATCTTTCCGGTGATGTTCCAGTCGTCCCCGCTGACATTCGTCTTGGGGCTTCGAAGCCCGTGCTCGAGCTCGACGTCCAGCCCCATCCGGAACTGCTCGAGGTCGCACTTTAGCGTCGTGAAGTCGATCCCGAGCTCAGTCGCGACGGCGAGCGCCTCTTCGCGCGTGAACGATTTCTTGACGGGGGTTACAGCAGCTACCACAGCTATCTCCTTCAGCCGATGCTTCGTGCTTACACATGCCAGTCATGAACTTTCATGCCCTTCTCCGAAGCCTAGGCTGGATCCTCAGCCGGCCGCCAGGATGAAAACCCTACGCCCGCCTGAAGTCGAGGCGCCCACGAGCAGGGCTTGGTGAGCGTCGCACGTTTGCCGGCGGGCTGGTCACGCTACGGAACACAGCCTTACCCGACCCTATGGCTGAATAGCAGGGCCGGCTTCGATGGCGCGCTCTTCCCGGGCCGAACGTGCCTGGGAATCACACCTTGGGAGCCTCGGGTGTCACGTTCTTCAGTGATCGGCTGGCCCCGAAGGCCGAGGCGTCCAGCACTTCGGCAGGCCGACCGATGTGACGGCGGAGAACCCTGTGCGTCACCCATGTCGCCGCCCAACCCACTGGGAGATATCGAATCGGCAGAAACATGAGGCCGGCGCTCGCAAGTTCCCGGACGGCCGGGTGTCGGGCGGCACTACGAACCAGGTCTCGAGCGTTCGCAGGAGTGCCCAGGTCTCGCACGAGGGCGCCTCGATCGTGGACGGCGCGCTGACCGATATCGCGAAGGGTCACCGAATGGGCGGCCGCGACGATCAGGCCACGAGTCTCGGGCAAGGTAACGATGCGGACGAGTCGGGCAAGCCTGGTCACTGAAGACATTCGGACTGTTCCGCGGGGCGGATCTGGACTTCGAGCCAAGTACCGCAGCAGGTCCGGCCCGATGACGTCGGACGTGCCGCCCCGTCATGACGGCCCGTGATCTCGGCGGGCATCACAAAGGGGCTGGCGTGACGATCCGGGTCCTTCGTTCCGCGCCTGCCGAGCCAGGCGTCGCCGGCTCGATTCTTCGGTTCACAACTAGATGACGTGGACCAGCCAGAGGATCACCAGCACGATAAGGATCACGCCGACGATTCCGACGCCACCGCCTCTGGAGTTCATTTCGATCTCCCGTTCAGCAACCAGTAAGGCCAGCTTTCGGCTGATGCTTCGTGGTTGCACTCTACGTAATGGTCATAAGTTCGACCGTTCCGTGAGTCTGGGCTGCATCTGGCGCCGGCCACAAGGATGAAAACCCTCCGGTGCCGATGGATCGCAGATGCCCTGGCCGAGGGTGGCCTGGCGCTGCACGCGGGACGGGGCTACGAGCGGTGGGCCAACTACCGAGACGAACGCGAGGAAGCTTTGCCCTGTCGGTCTAGCCGGTTCTCCCCGGCGCTATGGCTGCATCGTCCTCGCCGTAAGTGCAAGGACTACCTGAACCGCGGCAAGGACGCCCCGGTGCTGTCTCAGAGTCGGTGTATCCATCGAGTCCCGCACGTCCCCCATGGGCGAGTTGCCAGCGATACCGGATCGATGACGATCGCGATCGCTGGCGACCAACCTAGCTTGATGCCTGATCCGGGTTGTCCGATCGGACACGCCGAAGAGAGGGCGTCAGTTCGAGGAAATCACCCGGGCCCGCCACCGGGAGCGATAAGGCCGTGGCGAGCGACGAGGTCCGGAACCTCCGACAAGTCGAACGAGAGTCCGAAGCGTGCGGCGATTGCGCCCATAACCGACGGATCGGGAACTCTACCCGCGGCCGCGACGGCCTCGGCCAGCTCGACGAAGTACCTCTCGAAGCCCGCAGGGCTGATGATCTCGATCATGCGGGCAGGTGTGCTGCCGGCGTTCCACATCGAGTGGAGCTCGCCCCGCGGCTTGACGATGTAACCGCCGGCCGCGAGCGTGACCTCCTTGCCGTTCGAGCGGAAGCCGATCTCGCCCGACACGACGTACGAAATCTCGTCCTCGAGCGTGTGCGTGTGCGGCGGGACGAGGGTTCGCGGCGAGAAGACGTGCTCGACGATCGAGATCGAACCCGTCTCAGCCGACGAGAGTCGTGTAGTCGCTGTCAGGCCGGGGATGAGCGGAGTATCCAGGCCGTGAGGTTCGACTACGGCCAGGTGTGCCTTGGACAAGGTGAGCATGGTTGGTCTCCTTGGATGCGCGAGTGGTGGGTTGATGGCAATCGGCGCCGCGGCCCGAGCGGCCGCCTAGAGGTTGGGCACTGCGGTCCGCGCCAGCGTGACCAGCGCGTCCCTGGGCGCCGTATCGGTGTCGGAGCTCAAAGCGAAGTCCGGGTCCGAAAACGCGATCCCGCGGTCGCCCTTCCGCACGAACAGGACACCCGCGCCGGATGACCAGAAAGCATCGTCGCCGAGACCCGCGACGTGTTCGGCGCTCGACTCGAGCGAGAGATCCGTGGCCATCTCGGCCTGGCTCTTGAAGATCTGGACGGACAGATACTTGCTCCTATCCGAGTTCTGGAAGATGCACGTCCCGCCGGCGCCGGAATAGCTGGCGACGGCAAAGCCGCCGGCCGTCGCCACGGCATCGGACGTAACGAGTGCGCAGGAGGAGTCCGTGTTGCCGGTGGCAGAACGCGGGGCGTCGGTCGCTCCGGCCACCGGGGAGGCTGCGGACGTCACCCCCTGGACGTTCGAGGTCGCACCCGGCGCGGCGGTACTGGAGCACGCACCGAGCATCAACGCCATGCCTAGCGCCAGAGAGATGTGTTTGCCATTGATCATGCTGATCTCCGTGGAAGTTCGTAAGTCAGTGGTGTATCGTGATCGTGATGATCCTCACCCTGAGTAGTGCGTCTGTCAATGGCTGAACAGAACCGTCTCACGAAACCTAATCGCCCGTACCGCCTCCGGGCCCGCGCGGCGGCCATGGACCGGACACGCGAGCGCATCACGCACGCGGCGGTGGATCTGCACGGGACGGTCGGGCCGGCCGCCACCACGATGAGCGCGGTCGCCGAACGCGCCGGTGTCACGAGGGCAACGCTCTACCGCCACTTTCCGAACGAGGAGGCGCTCTTCACGGCGTGCAGCGCGGACTGGCTTGCAGCGAACCCTCGTCCGGACCCTGCGGGCTGGGCCGCTATCGTCGATCCTGCTAGCCGGCTCGGCGCCGCACTCGATGAGCTCTATGCCTACTACCGCTCGACCGAGCAGATGCGGTCGAATCTTCTCCGAGACATCGCCGCGATCCCAGAGCGTTTCCGCCCGGGCATCGTCGCGTTCCCGCCCACTACGGTCCAGGTCCTCGAAGCCGGCTGGCCTGGACTCTCAGAGGCCCACGTGCGGCACGCAGCCATCGGGCACGCGGTCGGGTTCGAGACATGGCGATCCCTGGCCAGAGAGGGGCTGACAGACGAGGAAGCCGCAGAGTTGATGGTCCGGTTCGTCACGTGTATCGGACCGGAGGAGGAGGGCAAGTCATAGGGTCGGGTCATCCGCAGTCACCCTCGCACCACGCTCCGGCACGTCGGGCCGGAGGTCTTGCTCCGGTCGCCTGTCCCTTATCCCTCATTCACGCTCAGAACGACACGATGACCTGATCGTGCCGCGTTTGGCGCTTGGACCGATGCCTCCTTCGCACGGGACGACTCACACGCGACCCCCCGAGATGCGTGGCCTTGGCCGGCGGCAAGAACGTGACCACGTTCATTGACTGACGGAGCGTCCAGCCTCGACGGGCCGCCGGGGGCCGTACCCTTCTGTGGCCGCCGTCAGACGTCGCCCAGGATCTCCGGCGCCGCGTCAGGATTGCGCTTCCCCGTGCCCGGCGGGTCGTCGAGCCGGTCGCTCTCCTCCCAGGCCGGTTCGCCGGTCTCCTGATGCCGCTCACGACCCGCCTCGCGTCGCTCGTGGCGCGGTGGCGGCTCCGCTGCCGACGCATCCGGCGCGCCCGTCAGGGTTCGCTTGATCCAGGACAGCAGCGACACCAGGGTCTCCTCCGCGACGATCGAACGGCGTGGCTCGACCCCGATTGTAAGTCTCCGCGGCAACCGCCCGCCGCCAGCTTCGACTGGCCGACGGGAGCCGTTTGTCGTGACCTTCAGCCTGTACCCGTGCATCCCGTGCGTTGACGCTGAGCCTCGTCAGAGGCCCGTATCACCCTGTGAACATCACCTACGAGGATGTCAAACGGGCCGCGGATGCCAATCGCATGACCGTTGATGCGACCCTCGCCATGATCGCCAAGACGGCCGACAAGGATCGCGGAGACCATCCGCAGGAGTATGCAGCGAAGAAGTAGGTCCGGCCTCTCGGCCGGGGCGCTTCTGTCCGCAATCGCAACATCTGCTCATGGTGATCAGGCGCTATCCGCGGCGGGTCGACTGCCCTCCTGATCGCGCCTTCGGACGTCCGGGCGCTCTCTATCTGTCTGTTTCGGAATCGACCGCGACTACTTGGGCTCACCGTGGACTTCTCTTAGCACGGCCAAACGCTCGTTCAACACCTCAAGCTGTTCGAAGGAAACCCAGACAGCGCTTGAGCCGTGTGCCGCGATCTTGGCGAATATCGCGAGGCAGGTTGCCCGACAGAGAGGCCGAGCCGCGCGGTCAGGTTCCGGAGCCACCGGTAGCGGCGACCGCCGGGGAGTCCAGCGTCGCCCGGACCGCATCAAGCAGGGCCGCCACGCTGAATGGCTTCGGCAGGAACCTGGCTTCAACGGGGAGGGCAGGCCCACCGACTCCACCGGCAAGATAGCCCGAGATGAAGAGCGTCCGCGGGGGTCGAACGCTGCCCTCTAGCTCCGCCGCGAAGGCCACCCCGGACAACCCCGGCATCGTGATGTCGGACAGGAGAAGGTCCACGCTGCCCTCGTTCGCTGACCACAGTGCACGCGCTTCGGCGGCGTTCGCAGCGCTGAGGATGCGGTAACCCTGATTGGTCAGGACTCGCTCTGCCAGTTTGCGGATCGAGTCATCGTCCTCCACGAGGAGCACCGTCTCTGACCCGTGGACGGGCGCCGCGACTCCGGTCGCCGCGGCGTCGTCGGCGTCGTCCGTGGTGGGAAACATGAGCGAGAATCGAGTGCCGCGGCCTGGCTCGGACTCGACCGAGATGTCGCCGGACGCGTTGCGGACGATGCCGTAGACAATGGCGAGGCCGAGCCCTGTGCCCTGGCCGGTCTCTTTGGTAGTGAAGAACGGCTCGAAGATCCGATCTCGGATCTTCGGAGCGATTCCCACGCCGGTGTCGCTGACGGTAACGTAGGTGAGAGCCTGGACCGGGCTGGCCTTCGGAGCCCAGAGATCCGGCTCCATCGCGGATGGGCTCGAAGGACTCCCGGGCTCCTCCGATCGCCTGCCCGTCTCGATTGTCAACGAGCCGCCGTCTGGCATGGCGTCTCGTCCGTTGACGCACAGATTCACAATCGCCTGCTCGAGCTGAGTCGGGTCGATCAGGATGCTGCCAGCCGCCGGCCGGAGAACCGTCGACAGCTTGATCGTCGGTCCGAGCAGATGCCCGAGCATCGGAATCGCCTGACCGATGCATGCGTTGACGTCCACGACCCTGGCGTTGGCCGGGGTGGGCTGGCTGAACGTGAGCAGCTGCCGCGTCAGCCCGGACGCCCGGTCGGTAGCTCGAAGGATCTCCTCGAGGTCGGCCGTCAGTTCGCCGTTGCCAGGTTCGGCGGCCCCAGCCAGCTCGGCGTAGCCGTGGATGGCCTGAAGCAGGTTGTTGAAGTCGTGGGCGATGCCGCCCGCGAGGTGGCCGAGCGTCTCCATCTTCTGGGCCTGGCGCAGCTGGCCGGCGCGGACCTGTAGTTCCTCGATCAGCAGGGCGACCTTCAGGGCACCGCTCAAGCGTACGCGCAAGGCCTCATAGGTGAACGCTTCCGTGGGCCCCATTTCGAAGACGGCATAGCCCAAAGGGTCGTCCTTGAAGAAGATCGGCTCTACGACCATGGCGTAGGTGCGGTCGACTGGCAGCAGGCCATCGGGTAGGGAGGTCCCCTCGATAGTGGTGTCGCGGAGCCCCTCAACCGCTACAGCGTCTCGTCTCGGATCGCAGGCGAAGACCACCCGCGGACCAGACAGGGAGATGTCCTCATCTAGCACCAGGTAGGCGCTCGGAACACCGAGCCGCAGCAGGCACTCGCGGAGCGCATTGCCGAGCGACTCGAGATCAAATGCCGCGCTCAGTATGTCGGCCGCCTGGGACAAGGCACGCGTGCGGCGCTCGATCATCAGCCGATGCTGGGCCTGAGCGTCCTCGACCGCCTCGACGACCAGGACCCGCGCCTGCTGGAATAGATCCTCGGCCCGCGAGCACATTATCGGGTCCGAGGCTATGCAGGGCATCAGTTCGCGGTGCAGCGCAGACAGCGCCGACTGCCACGGGTTGCCCGTCGCGCCGGAGCGCATCGTCTCCTTCAGGAGCGTGTTGACCCGTTCGGCAAAGCCGGCGGGAGCGCCTCGCAACTCCGCTGTGAGGGCGTCGAGCAGGCTTTCCTCCCATCCTTCCGGAATACCGTCGGGCAGGCCGCTCACGGGTTCCCGCATCGCCTCCAGGATCTGGGAGCGGCGGAGCCGCAGCACGTCGTCGACGGTGAGCTCGGTTCCGGGCCGAGTCAGCGGGGGCGTCAGGCTGCTCGTCATCGACACGCGGCGTCCGTCCGTGTAGCAGCCACAGCTGCGTCGGACGACGAGTTCGGTGGGCAGCACGAGGGCGTCGTCGACGCGCTCGCCTCGAAGACGCTGCAGGAGGACCTCAACGGCGAGCCTGCCCTGCTGCCGGAGTGGCTGGCGGATCGTGGTGAGCGGCGGGGTACAGTAGCGGGCCTCGCTGATGTCGTCGAAGCCGATGATGGCCACGTCCTGCGGCACCCGGATGTTGCGAACGCGCAGCGCGTCGATTACCCCGAGCGCCATCTGGTCGTTGGCGGAGACGATCGCGTCGAAGGTCACACCCCGCTCGTCGAGCAGGACGCGCACAGCATCTACGCCGCTCTCGTACTGGTAGTCTCCCGTCGCCACGAACGAATCGGCCGGCCGCAGCCCATAGCTGGTCAGAACCTCGCCATACGTGCGCAGGCGATCGCGCGCCTCGGAATTCCCCTCCGGGCCGCCAACGAACGCGATGCGCCTGGACTTGTGGTCCTCCACCAGGTGCTGGATCCCCTCTCGCAGGGCCGGTTCGCCGTCAACGAGGATGCCGGTCATCCCGTCGAGTTCGACGGCGACACTGCACATTGGCCGTGGACGATAGCGCTCGCAATAACGGGCGAGATCCTCCAGGCCCAGGTGGTTGGCGAGAGTCCCGGCCAGGAGCACGAGACCATCGATGCCCTCGGAACGGGCGAGGTCGTAGACGACGTTGTGCCGCTCGCCGAGGCGGAGCGGCGCACGAAGCATGCAACTGGTAAAGAAGACGAGATTGGCGCCAGATTCGCGCGCGGCCTCCACCATACCCCCGACGATGGGGCTCTGATACTCGCCTTCGAGCCAGTCCGTCAGGACGCCCAAAGTCGGGGCGCGAGTCAACATCTGCGGCGGACGCGGCACCATCACCTGAACGGACCCTTAACCATCTTGTTCTTTGGCGTCGGTGGTTGAGTTCGGCCATGCCGAGCGCTCGCCCGGGACCGTCGGAAGCCCGGGAAGAAGGAGCGTCATCGGAGCCGGGCCCAGTGGCCGGACCAGAGCCTCGCGCGAAATGGGTGAGCCGTCGTGGGACTGAACCACAGCTGCGAGTGGCTTCACGGAACCATGCTGCTCTCTCATCAGTACAACCCGTGCTCGCAACGGTACTTGGCGCGGTGACGGGGCAACATAGGCCACTTGGGTAGCCTTCGGGCGTACCCAGCCCAGCGCCTGTACTCTCCTGTTGGCGCAGGCCGAAGGTCACGGACGTCCTTTCCAAGAGAGCTACAGCCGGATGTTGTGGCCGCTGTTCCGCGACCTCGGCAAGACTCCGCATCGAGTCAAGCCGGCTGACGTCCTCGCCTGGGTCCATGGCATCGGCCGCTCTGGCCGGACACCATCAGCCACGACGGTCGGCGCCCGGATAGCCTGCCTGTCGAGCTACTTCCGGTTCCTGATCAGGATGGGCTTGGTCGTCTCGAACCCCTGCGACGCCGTCGAGCGACCGAGAGCCATCCAGTCAGTCGCCCGCGGATACAGCGCGAATGAGGTCCGTCGGCTTCTGGCCGTTGTCCCGGACAGTGTTGCCGGTCGGCGCGACCGCGCCATTCTGCTGACACTGGTCCTGACTGGACGACGGAGGGCCGAGGTGATCTCGCTTCGCGCAGGGGATCTCAGCCTCGAAGGCGAGACTTGCTTATACGCCTACCGGGGCAAGGGCGGCAAGACTCACCCCGGCCGTCTATGCCCACGGCCTGGCACTGGCGTTGCCCGAAAATGTTGCAATGGCGCGCCCGACAAGTGATGGACACGCGTTTGCAACCGACCGCATCCCAATCGAGGGCCTTTGTGAGTGGCTGGCCGCGGCAACGGCCAGGTCGGCATGAACGCCCTCCGCATGCTCACCGTCGAGCAGATACCGATCGACCAGCTCCGGCCTGACCCGGCCAACCCCCGACGGATCGGCGACGAGGAACTCGAGTCGCTCACCCGCAGCCTGCGCCAGTTCGGCTTTGTCCAGCCGGTCCTCGCGCGCAAGGAAGACGGCACGGTCATCGGCGGCCACCAGCGTCTCCTGGCCGCCAGACGCCTCGGACTCACCACCGTGCCAGTCACGTACCTCGACCTGAGCGTCGAACAGGCCCGCCTGCTCAACCTCGCCCTCAACAAGATCTCGGGCTCCTGGGACGACCAGCTCCTGGCCCGGCTCCTGGCCGACCTGCAGGCCAGCCCGAACATCGACTTGACGCTCTCGGGGTTCGGCGAGGACGAGATCCGCGATCTGCTGCGGAGCCTGGAGACCCGCGAGAAGAAGGAGCGAGTCGAGGACTTCGACCTCGACTCCGCACTAGAGGACGCAACCCGGACTCCGCGCTCCAAGCCCGGCGACCTCTGGGCCCTCGGCGAGCATCGGCTCCTGTGCGGGGACGCCACCAGGCCCGAGGACGTCGAGCGGGTGCTCGCCGGCAAGCAGGCCGCTATGGCCTTCACCGATCCGCCATACAACGTCAGCCTCGGCGACCACGGTGGCCAGCAGCGAGGAAGCAGGAAGCGTCGGATCGCCAACGACTCCATGGACCCGATCGCCTGGGAAGTATTCGTCCGAGCCTGGGGACGAACCCTGCTCGCGGGCGTGGACGGCGCGATCTACGTCTGCATGAGCAGCAAGGAGATGCCGCTGGTCTCGCGGGTCCTCGCAGAGGAAGGCGGCCACTGGAGCGACACGATCATCTGGCACAAGGATCGCTTCGTCCTCGGTCGTGCTGACTACCAGCGGGCATACGAACCGATCTGGTTCGGCTGGCGAGAAGGTGCAAGCCACCACTGGTGCGGAGATCGCGATCAGGACGACGTCTGGGAGATCAATCGACCATCCGATGCACCGCTGCACCCGACGATGAAGCCGTTGCCGTTGATGGAGCGCGCGATTGCCAATAGCAGCAAAGCCGGCGACCTGGTGCTGGACCTCTTCGCCGGCTCAGGCAGCACCCTCATCGCCTGCGAGCGGACCGGCCGGCGGTGTGCGGCCCTCGAACTAGATCCTCGCTATGTAGACGTAGTGCTGGCCCGCTTCGAGAGGTTCAGCGGCCAGACTGCGGAGCGGCTCGATGGCTAGACGAGTATCGCCACCCAAGCCGGCGTCGGGCGCCACCGTGGCTCGTGTGCGACGATCGAGATCCAAGTCGGCCAATCAGGCGACTCGCGCTCTGCTTGCGAGCGTGGACGCCCTTGGCGCCAAGGTTGCCCTCCAGGGCGCAGACCGCAACGACACGACCGGCTGGGCGCTCCGCTACCTCGAGTCGAGCCGACCGACGAGCGTCCTAGCACCCGCTCCCCTGAGCGCGGAAGACAAGACCAAGATGGTCTATGTCCAGGCCGATCAGTTGGTGGGCGTGATCAGAGCCGTGCTGGAGGGGCTCAACCTGTCGGACGCCGACTACACCCGCGGCATCGACCTCGCGATCAAGGAGCTTCGGGCTGCCTCCTCGCAAGGCTGGGAGCCGCTGTGAGCAGGCTTCCTCTCCCCTGTCAAATCCGACACTATGGCGAGATATCGGGCACTCGGCGGTATACCAGAGGTAAACGATGGTAAACCGCGGCTGCACTTACGAGATGCTCGACGGCCTCCTGTGTCAGGCTCCAGCGCTGCGCGGCAAGGCGCTCTGCTACTGGCACGAACCCGACGCATCCGACGCGGCGCAGGAGGCTCGGCGGGTCGGAGGCCACCATCGGCGCAAGGCCCGAAGCGTCGCGACCATCTACGACTTCGCAGGGTTGCGCACCGTCGAGAGCGCCCAGCGACTGCTGGAGACCGCGGCCATTGAGACGTTGGCCTTGGAGAACTCGATCCAGCGCAACCGCACCCTCATCAGCGCCGCAGCCGGTGCCGGCAAGCTCATCGAGGCAGGCGATCTAGCAGACCGACTGACCGCCGTTGAAGCCGCCGTTGGCCCCAAGGTCCATCCCGAAGGCGATGCCGCCTTCCCCGAGGAGCCAGCTCGATGACCCTGAAGCGACGCCTCGACTCCCTTGAGACCTCACTGTCCCCCACCCAGCTTGTCCTGCGCTGGCTGGCCGAGGCTCATGCCTACGGCGACCTCGTCCCCTACTTGAACTCCCTCCTCGCCCAGGACCCGCCGGTGGCTCCTCTAGATCGTCTAGCCCGGGAGGCGGTCCAGGGGGCTAGGACTGCAATGCGCGGCAAGCGTCCCGAGCTTGTCGATGCCGCGGTCCGGAGCGCCCTGCGCGAGACCGTCTTTCGGTTCGAGCTGGTGATGCGCATCAACGTGACCGCGCACGAGTTGCTGGAGCGTGAGGCCTTGATCGATGCCGCCCTGTCAGCCAACCTCGCCCTGGCGTTCAAGGACGATGACCAGCGGGCCGACCAGAGACGCCTGGAGCACCTGGCGACACTGCGCGATCTGATCTGCGTCCAGGTTGACGAGCTATTGGCCAGCGGGGAAGCGCGCACGCTTGCGGAGGGGCGCTACCTCGACGGCCATGGCGCGCTCTTCCCTGCCGTCGCAGCGGCCTGGGATGAGCAGGTCCACAGCACGCAGCTGATCGCGGCCCTGGCAGTCCGTATGGCCGAACTCGACGGCGCCCAGGCCGCTCCTACTCCGGACCCTGAGGTGCTGTCCCGGCGGACGACGGAACTTGTAGCCGATCTCGTCGAACCTGCGAAGTCCGAGGCGCTCGACAAGCTCGGGGAGGGCCGGCGGTCGCTGGACATCGCCAACGCCTGGGTGCGGCGCAAGCTGCGCCAGGTTCCGCAGCCCGAGCCGTGAACGCCGTCACCATGGAACGATCGCCACACGGAAGAATGGGCAGATCGAGAGACCGGCAGTGGCACCTCTCATGGAGGCCGAGCCTAGCGTGTCCAGTCATCGCGTCGTCCCGTGGCCTTGCCAAGCGGCGATGGGAACTCCAGGCGGACAGCCGCGGGATTGATCGTGGTCACAATTCGGCCCGTGGCGAGCAAACTCCGGAATTACGGCCAGTACAGATCAGCGGACACCGTTCCCAAACCCGAGTGGTAGACAACGAGGACGCGCCCGTCGGCCAAGAGGATCGCCGTCCCATACTCAGACCCGGCCGCCATCGGCCCGGTCGGTGCGAATCGACCGGTGGTTGGGTCGTACAGGTCCGCTGAAGCAATGGGGTCGCCATTCTCATCCGAACCGTCGGCGACGAGAACGCGGCCGTCGCGGAGCCGAGTGGCCGTGTGGCCTGTGCGAGGAACCGACATCGATCCGGTCTTTGTGAACCTGCCGGTGGCCGGGTCGTACAGCTCCGCGGAAACAAGGAAGCCGCCATCCGCGTCGCGGCCGCCGGCGACAAGGACCTCGCCATTGATCAGAAGGGTCGCGCTCGCGCCGACGCGCGGGGTCGTCATGGACCCCGTGCGGGTCCACTTCCCGCTCGTGGGGTCGTACAGCTCAGCCGACGCGAAGACGTAGCCGCCGGCCTCGCCCCCATCGTCGCCGCCGGCGACGAGGACACGTCCGTCGCGAAGCAGCGTCGCCGTCTCGCCATGGCGCGCAGTCCTCATGGAGTCGGCCCGGGTGAACTTCCCCGTGGCCGGATCGTAGATGTCGGCCAACGGAGTGGCGCCACGAGGCAGAGCGTACCCACCCACGCAAAGCAGGCGCCCATCGGGCAGGAGAACGGCCGCGTCTGGTCTGTGAGACCCAGGTTCCGCAGCGGCGAGAGTGAACTCACCAGTCGAAGGGTCGTAGAGCTGCGCATTGAAATCGTTGAACGTCAGGACACGTCCATCTTGGAGCGCAATCGACAGGTTTGGACCGTAGGGCACGTCGTAGGGGAGCGGAGACCCGGTGCTCCGGAACTGCCCCGTGGCCGGGTCTAGCAGCGCCGCTGCGCCCTCGCCAATCACGATAACCTCGCCATCGTTAAGCAACGCGGCCGTATCCACGAGGTTGGGGAGGTCCGTCTGTCCAGAGGCGGTGAACGTGCCCGGCCTGCCGGTGGGTGTGGGCGTGCTTGAAGGTGCGACCACTGGTGTGGCCACGGGCGAGGGCAGCGACGGAAAGGGTGGACGCGCGGTCGGGCTCGCCAGAGGTTCAGGCGACAATGTCGGAACCGAGCCGTTGCAGCCGGCTACGACTATCGCAAGACAGAGGAGTGGCCCGGCGCCTCGGTTCGATCCCACGTGCCTGAGTGACCGGCTGCGGCCGTCGTGTTGTCTCCCGCTCAATGCCAGCATGTTCGTCAAGGACGACCCCTCGCCTTCCAAGTGATCTCGGCCTACGAGTTCTGAACCGCCCTGGGTCCCGCGGAGCCTCTCGATCTTGAATCAGGCGGCGGCGGTTGCTTCTAGTTGACCACGATAGGCCTGCATGAACTCGGCCGGAGCGACGTCTCCGTGGCGCCTCCGACACGATGACCTTCTTGTGGCCCCGCCCCCGATCGACCGATGTGCGGATCTCACCGGTTTTCGCCACCTGATTCCACGCGAATTCGCCGCGCGTTTTGCGGGTCTTGGCCGCGCGACTAAGGCCTGCACAACGATACCGTCTGGGTGGGGCCAGATCTGATGACGGTGGGGCCGAATTCCCATCGAGCGGCTAGCTTCGCCGATCGGGTGTCCGGGTCTCCCACTGGCACGAGCGTACAAGTGGGCCAGGCCTGACTACCCACAGGGCAAAGAGAGGCAATGTTCCGCTGTATGTCGCGAACAAGGTGACTGGGTGTCGGCGGGGCGTCTTTCTCCCCATGGGCTTGGGCTGCGCCGGGTCGTTGATAAAGAAGTCATTCCCGCTCAGGCCCGTGACCACGACGAAGTGCTGCTGGTTCTTGTTCAAGTAGAGCTTGGCGATCAGTGGGTAGCCCTGAGCTATCACCGCTCGAATGCTCGGTATGAGAGCCTGGACGTGCCTATCACTCCATCGCGTTCGCATCGGCCGCCCTGCCCGGACCCCCGGCTGATTGGCTTCGCTCGCGGGGCCCTGACGTGCCCCCGGTCGGCTCGGTATCCTGTCGGGGCTGACCAAGGCGAGGGACAAGAGGGCATGGCCAAACGCTCAACGTCCACCTATAAGCCTGTGAGGCCACGCAGTCGCGATCGCGCCCTCGGTGGCTGGCGTGGCCGCTTGCGCCTCCGGCGAGCTCGACCGCGACGCGAAGCCGTCCTGGTCGGTGGGCTCGCCCTGGCGGTGATCGTGGCCCTGGCCACTCTGGGCGGAGCGGTCCTGCTGGCCAAGGTGGACCACGACTGGGCGAGCATCGCAACCGTGAACGGCCAGTCGATCAGTCGCGAGGCTCTGCGCTCACGGGTGAGCGTTCTGGAGTTACTCGCCACTGAGCGCTACTCGTTCATCGCTAGCGAAGTCGGGCCGGGCGTCATCAGCGCCAGCGAGGCGAGCGATCTGCAGGCCGGGGCATCCGCACCACTGGCCGATGCCGTGACCGCTGCCCGCGAGAGCCTGATCGACGATGAGCTGGTCCGACAGCTCGCAGATCGTGAAGGGGTCGCCACTAGCGCGCCTCCCGATCCCTGGGCCGAGGCACTGGCGTACATCACGGGCGATCTGCGCCATCAGGTCCGAGTCGTGCGCTTTGGCCTGCCAACGGGCGGCGCAGGTTCGAACACCGCAACTGGCGGCTCTGGGCCCTGGCCGCCCGCCACCTCGGCCAACATCGCCGCCGCCACCGAGCGCCTGCGAGTGGAGCTTGCGGCCAACACGAAGGTCGAGACGATCGTGGCCGGCCTCCACGACGCGGGCTGGACCGTCACCGGCGAGAATGTAGCGCTGTCATCGAGCGGCGTGCCTGCCGACGCCTCGCTCGCGCTCGACCCACAGATCGCCGCCGGAGCCGAGACCGCGGGGGTCGACGATCTCCTGGGTCCCGCGACCGATGAATACGGCGAGATCGCCATGGCCCGGGTCCTGGCTCCGACAGACACCAACCGCGCCCTGATGGGTCTGCGCGAGGACGCCGGGAGCGCCAGGCTCGATACCGGAGCTCTGGCGGACTGGGCCGAGGGCCAGGCTCTCTCGCGTGCCCTGGCCGGGGACCTGCTGACCCGCCAGAAGACCGCGGGTGCGACCCTCGCCCACTTTCGAGAGCTTGTCATCGGAGATGCACCCGACTCATCGGGAACAGCCGGTCCCTGGGTCGAGCTATCGGGTCTGGCACTCGATCGACTGACCGGCCTGAACCCGGGCTCGATTGCCGGTGCTCCGGCCGGTCTGGACCTCGGAGCCGATACGCTGGCGAAGACTCTGCGGGGCCTGGCGGCACCCGATCGGATCAAGCTATTTGGTGCCCTGGTCAGCGGCGCCAACGCCGCACCCGGCTCGGATGGCCCCGATTCCTCTGGTGAGATCGGCTTTGCCACAAACGATGGTCTCCTCCCCGACATCGGCAAGGCTGCCTTCGATGCCAGGGTTCGGACCACCGACATCCTGGGGCCGATCACGACAGCCGCTGGTCCGCAGCTATTCCTGGTCGAAGCCCGCTTTGGTGGAGCGCTCGACGAACGAGCGAAGGCCGCCCTGCAGGAGGTCCGGGCCGATCCCTCACCCGATCTACTGACCTACACCACACGCTTCTCGGCGGCCGATGCACCACTCGCGCGCGATGGCGGCTGGCGTGCCGATGCCGAGTTCGGAGCGGCGGAGGACGTTCGCTCCGCTCTCTTCGATACACCCATCGGGACTCTGTCGGGTCCGTTCGTTCTCGATGGCAAGCTCGCCTGTGCCATCGTGGACTCCCGTTCGAGCGGCATACCCTCTGCTCGAACGCTAGCTCGACTCTCGCTCGATGGCTTCGATGCCTGGTATCACGATGAGCGCATAGCGGCCACCATCACCCGCTCGGATAACCCTCTACCCGAGCTGGCGTCTCCATCCCCGTCACCGACTCTCGCCCTGCCCACGATGCCCGGCCTTGCGACCCCGGCTCTGCCGACGATCCCGGGCCCCCCTGGCGCCACTCCGGTCAGGACCGATGAGCTCGGGTTGCCGGCGCTGCCGTAGGGTGAGGGCAGGCGACGGGTAGCCAGTCGCGACGAGCCCCCATCGACATGACCGAATCAAGCGGCGCAACGAACCTATCTGAGCCAGAAAGTGTCCAAGATTCTTGACGCGGGCCGGTCTCACCAGTCCCAGGATCAAAGGCTTCGACGGAGTCGCTGACGCGGAGCGGGGCGTTGGCTATTGGGCCGGCAGGTGTGGCGACCGCGATGGCTGGGCAGGTGGCGCTCCCCGTTGGGTCACAGTTTCTCCAAGGTCACGTCAATCCAGACCTCACGCGGCCATTCGTCGAGGATCTCTGCCGGTCCCAAATCGGAACGACTAACGCATCGAAGATCAGGTCGATGCGCGGATGGATGATGGTGCTCTCCAATTCGAACCCCTCGAGTCCGATGACGACCTGGCCCGTCGACTGCAAATCGTCGATCACGGCGCGGATACCGCGGCCATCGATCAGGAGCGTGCCAGGAGACCGCCAGAAGAAGCGAACACGGTGCCGAAGACAAGCCTCTATCAAGAGTCTATGTCTCGTCAGATCGATGTCTTCGGTCATCGCTGGAAGTTCGCATCGAGCCATACCTGCTTCCACTCAGGATCGAAGAGGTCGCTCACCTGAATATCCCCGCCTCTGGGCCCATTCCACCACAAAAGTACTGACAAATCGCGCGCCGCCTTCGACGCCAGACTAAGGTGCCGGGAAATTGGGTTGGTCGAGACTATATCTGAGCGACGGCAGGATCGAATTGGCGGGGTCTGAAGCCAGCCAATTCGACACGTCGTCAGCCCGAGCCTTCGGCCACGGGATGAAGGTCGTGGACACGGCAGGAAGGACGACTTCATCACCCTCGGTCAAGACCTGGGCGACAGTGCGGTCCCCCAACAGGAGCCAGACTTGCTGACGGATGCGGACGGGATAACGGTTGTTGTTCACCCACGAGCAACCCCGAAACGGGGCTTCGGTGGCACAGGAAAGATCGTACGCCGGGCTCACGAAGGACGAGACCACTTCGGCCGGCAGCCAGCGGACATGGAGATCGACCCTGGCGGTCTGGGTCTCCTTTGGCACGTTGAGATAGTCCCAATACTGACCTCCCGCCGGGATGAATAGGCCTTCCTCGCTGCCGAACAGAGAACCGGTCGTCGTCGTCACGCTGGTGTTTCCGGGGCCAAACAGGGTGTACGCCGGCGTGACGATGGCACCCGCGTCGGCCCTCAGGTTCTTGAACGCAACAGCGAGCCCAGTGGTCATCGACTGCCCGCCGCCCGAGTGCTGGGGCACCCCCCAGCACACCCAGATCGCATCGATGGTTTCTTCATAGGGGGTGTCACATTGCGAGTCGAACGAAGGGGATGCCCCAGCTGTCCTTGTCGAAGGACTCGGCATCACCGGATAGGTCAACGCAGCCGCCGACGCTGGAGAAAAGGGGCTCGCCTTCGGAGTCGTAACTAGCGACTGGTTCGCGCCCTCCAAACCCGAACAACCCGCGAGCACGATGGCGAGCAGTATCCCCAAGTAGAGACGCGGCCCGAGTCGGCCTGTCGGACGCGCCTTCGCCCAGATGCGCATGCCGACCCCACGAGCCTTCCCCATTGCGTGTCGCCCCTGGAAGGCCGATAGCCTTCCAACCGCTCGCGACCGGAGTCCGGCGAGTGGCATTACCGGACCAGCGCACGTCGCCAACACGATCACTTCCCCTGAACGAGATCGGGCACCGCAAAGCAGAGTCGATGGCTGAACCCGGCCTGGTCGCCGTAGGCGAGGACGCCTGTAGACGAGAGGACTACTGGGGAAGCTCCCAACCCGAAGGGAAGGGGCACCCTGACAATGTTGTCCGACCCGCCGACGAGCGCTACTCGGTGGAGCTCGATGCTGGTTCCGTGATCCTTGAGGTCCGACTCCGGACGATAGATCACAGCCGTGCGGTCTGGGGACATGCCCACGAGTCTTGCGACAACGGGCGATCTTACCGTCAGGACATCGACGCCGTGGAGAACCTCGAAGAGCTGCCCGCCCGAATCCGTCTTGCTGGACAAGACGATCCATTGGCCCTGTCCATCGATCCATGTTTGGAGCACCGGAAGACGCGACGGGACGATCGTCTGCGTCGTCCCCGCCCAATCCATCTTCCGCACCGCCAAAGTCAACGACTGTATGTCGGAAAACGAGCTCCAGACGAAGCCTTGGGAGGTTGCGACAGCCATGTCAACGGGCTCATCGGGGGCAGAGCCGATGAGCGTAGAGTCGCCTGACGCTGAAAGGCGCCAGAAGCCGTTCACGTCGTTATGCCTCCCGAACCAGTAGAGCGAACTGCCATCGTAGGCGGGCACGGTCGGACCGAGCGGATAGCCTGGCCGATACTGTTGTCGCACCGTCGGCGATGGCCAACTCACCAGATCGACGTTTGAGTAGCCGCCTGCGGGTGCAGAGAAATCCATCAACACGGCCAGCGTGGACCCATCGGCGCCCCAAGAGATCCCCGTCACGCCGGCGGGCAGGGTGACGCAGTCAGGTTGGCTGGAGCCGGACAGCCCGAGCGTAGATGTTGGGCTCGTTGGGCCCGGCTTCTGCGCAGTACAAGCCGTGGCGATTGACGCCACGACCACTGAGATGACAACTATTCGTCTAATCATTGCTGGGCTCCGCTTTCGTCATGCACCGGCAGGGGACAGCAGCACGGCTCCTGCGAGCAACGCCGCCAGGGTCAGGTACGGGATCCATCTGGGAGGGTTATTGAGATCGCCTGGGTCGAGTTTCCATGGCGTGTGGTAGACAATCGTCGTAGACTCATCGACCTTCAGACGGCAACAATCCCGCGTTGTTGCTGTTCAGAACTTGAGTAAGCCCCAACCGCGGTCCCGTTGTCCACATTCCGGACGCATTGCCATCCCAGGCTTTGGCCAACCAGGCTTGCTGGCCGGCGATCCCCCACTCCGCATCCGCCGCCCGCATGGCCAGCTCGGCACACTGGAACTTCGTACCCCATGTCCCAACCTCGTCACCACCAGGTAGGCCGGCGTTGTACGGCAGGCGGTCACAGCTTCCGTCTCTGAAGTTGCTGTAGACATCGTAGGTCGCTCCGTCCTGGCTGATGTTCCAGAGCTGGCCCGCCCAGTCGGACGCCGGAACGATGATCGCCCCATATCTGGTGCCGCATGAGTAATCGGGATTCGAAGCTGCGACCGGGACCGGGCCACTGAGACTTAGCCCCCCTGCGACGAGAAGCCCAGCCGGCAGCAGCAACCAAGCCGGTCGCGACCATGTCGGTCTCTGTACAGGGTGGACTCGCACCCGCGAAAACGGACGTAGACCGGCCGCCGCCAGTGCTACAGCCCGACTCCTCACGGACACCGCACGCCCTCCTCTTCGCGTCGCAGCCAGCTGGCTACCACCGCTGGGACTTCTCCGTTGCCGCGAGGATAGCCGTTGTTTGCAGCGGGCTGACAGTGCCGAACGTACCGACGGGGTTCGCCTGCCCTGATCCCAAACCGCATGACATGCTCTGGGAGTTCACGGCAGAGCAGAGCCGCACCACAGTCCAAACACGATCGCAGGATCGTGATCACCGGCCAGGCCGCCCTGGGGCAAAGCGCGACATTGTCGTACCTGCCCGGAGCGCTTCGCCGCGAGCTTCCCTACTGGATCGGCTGCTGACGCAGCTGGGCGAGAAGCTGGTTCACGGCGTTGCGGCACCCCATTCTTGGATGAACGCCCACGAAATGGCCCGATTCAAGCGACAGTTCCGCTGGGATGACAAAGGGGATTCGGTTGAACCACGCTGTGTAGATCCAGGTTTCAATGCGAACGTTCGGTCCGAGCTGGCGGACCACACAACACCAGGCGCCCCCCATTGCCCGTGAGCGTCGGTAATGCCTGCTCCCATCCGGCTCGACGAACACAAGGCTAAAGGCGTTCGCGAAAGCCCACGCGTCGGCCAGAGGAGCGACAACGAACGGGATCTGGAAATCTCGAACAGTCCGGCTATTCGCCATCGAATCCGTTTCCCTCCGTGCTATCCGGAAGAGTCGTTCATGGGTCTATGCGTTCTGGCTCCCGACGATCTGCTCATCGTGCTACCCCTCGTTTAGGTCCTCGTCCTCCACCGCGTCTTCAGATGCCGACGATCGAAGGTGGCCGATGAGCATGCGCATGTCGGCAAGCTCCGTCGATGACAGACCCCAGTACGTCCCAGCCGCATTGTCGATGTCGGTAACCGCGCTGGCCAGAGCGACCGGATCAGCGGACCCAACAGCAAGATGGGCTTGCCTTGAACCGTCTGCCAAGGCGCGGTGCGCCGCATCGTTTGGGCGGAACTTGCTAATCCGGATTCGTTCAAAGAAGCCGCCGCTCCCGAAGCTCTTGCCGCCCCGGACGCTGCTGTAGGTTGCCAAGTAGTTGAGAGGGCTACTGTTCAGCAGGGCGCACAGGTAATGCGCTTCATCGGGCGTCTCCGTCGGGGCGAAGATGACCGTGTTCTTCACCTGAGGTGGGCGCTTGCCCAGGAGCGGGTCGTCGACTGTCTCGACGACGGCGGCCCTGAACCCGCTCCCCATCGTCGCCCAGACGACCCGGGCTGGCGCGAGGTTGTCGTTTCCGAAGTTGAAGACGGAGTAGAACGCATCAGAAGTCCGGCCCTTCTTCCGAGCGAAGTACCGCCGGAAGCCGCTGCGTTTCTCCAAGTCGGCGCGGAACTGGGACAGATAGTCGTACGTCCGCGGGTGAGTGACCTTCAACATCGACTCGGTGTAGCCGCGCCTCGTGACCGGGTCCTGTGGCACGAGGATGTGAGCACGGGGCGTCGCCGAAAACGGCTTGACGTCCCGCCAATCGATGAATGGGAAGATGAAGTCAGGCTCGATAGCCATCGGTCGCTCGGGCGGATGCTTCCCTTTCGCACGTGCCGCATCGTTGACGAAGGTGATCCGGCCGTCAGCAAGCCTCGGGCCGATGAAGCCGTAGTAGATGCCATCGGCCCACGTTGTGATTCCCGCACGCGGCTCATACGGGCTCTTGCCCGTCATCCTCTGAGCGCCGGCTATCGACTCGACGGTCCCGATGACCCATGGCGAAGTCGGGTCTTTCGAATTACACGGCGCGGCCAGAAGCTCGTGCTGATGGGATGCCGCCAACGCGTCGGCCAGTTCAGCGTCTCGGGGGATAGCCCCGCCCCGGCGGGTCCAGAGCGTGTACGGGATCGGGTACTTTGGGGTGTGGCCGCGTTCCCCGATGAGTAGCCCACTCCAGTTGGACGCCCCTTCAAAGGGCTGAATGGCAACCAGATCTGCAGCGGCAGTGGGACCGATTGGCGTTGTGTCGCTGAGCATGAAACGACGGAAGCCATCCGCGGCCGGGGAGTTCTGGAAGGTGGTCTGAGGGAATAGAAACGCGATGGTGCCGCCGTCCGCGAGGTAGTAATCGGCGCAGCAGTACCAGAAGAGCATCGCGATGTCCCGCTTCGAACCGCCCAGGATGGTATTGAAGCCGGTCAGTGTGAACAGGCCGTGGATCTCCCACAGCCGACGGGTCACCTTCCGATACTCATCGGAAACGGACTCCCAGTTGACCCATGGCGGGTTACCGACGACGTAGTCGAATCTCCCGACGAGGGCTGGGGCGAAGGCGTTGCGAAGCAGGCGAGCCCAGATCTGGTTCTTGCCCTGCTCGTCCAGCTTCTGGACCTTGCGGAACAGCTGTTCGAGAAGACGGCGGGTGGAGGCGCTTGCCGTCTGTCGTCGACGCTCAACGCGTGCCACGAACTCAGCCGGCTCGATCTTCGATGCGATGCCCAGCTCCAGCTCCTCGGTCACCAGGCGCAGGCCCTCGGCGTCGGCGAGGTCGATGGGGTACTTGAAGTCGCCCTCCGAGCTTCCCCGGACAAGGTGGTCGCTCGTCGCCGTGGTGATCGAACTTGCGACGAGTCGACTGTACGGGAGCGGAGCGAGCAGCGAATCGGCGATGAAGACAGGCAGACTCAGCGGCGTCGCCTTCCTCAGAAGGGGCCCCAGGGCTAGCAGGTAGTTGGTCCGGGCGGCGAGGACTGCGACAGGGTTCAGGTCGAAGCCGACGACGTTTCTCAGGATGGCCCTGGCGGTTTCCTCGTCGGTCGCGAGGTTTGCGACCGCGCGCTTGCGAATTCGGGTGATCGCCCGCACTAAGAACGTGCCGCTACCGCAGGCTGGATCGAGGAACCGCGCAGTGAGGTCGCCGTCATACCCGGCCTGGTCCAGCGTGTAGTCGGCGAGCCAATCTGGCGTGTAGTACTCGCCCAGGTCGTGGCGGACTTTCTTGGGAACGAGGTACTGGTAGAGCTCCTTGAGGAGATCGCGAACGGACTCAGGGTCCAGAGTGCTCGTGGCCGGCTCGAATTGCGTGAGTCCCTCGGCCAGGCGCTGCACGAGCTCCGCGGTGTTGGAGTCCCAGGTTTCCAGGTACCACCCGAAGTAGTCCGCTTCCAGGAAGTTCTCAATCCCGTGGGCGGCGAACAGCCGGCCTGCCTCGAGGTCGGCAAGGATTCGAGCGCGATCTGAGGGCCCGGCGTTGGCGATCTTGGAGGCCTCAGATGAAATCAGTGATCCCGCCTGGAGCGACAACACTTCGACTGCAAGCAGCTTCATGAGCAGGGCGTAGTACGTCTGCACCGTGAACAGGAGCCTCGGCAGGCCCGTACTTGGTGGAACGCCGTACAGCTTTGCCAGGAGCCCCGCATCCCGACGTGCTTTGGTGGTGTCCTGCTCATACACCGCGCCGAAGGAGCGTATCCACTCGGCGTAGAGCAGCTGGGCCTTCGGTGGAGCCGCTGGGTCTGCGAGACGAGAAAGTAGGTGGGTGACGAAGTCACAGGCCAGCGGTGAGCCAGCCGCTTCGGGACCAAACGCGTCGGCTAGGGATCGTCCGTCAAGTCGTTTCCTCCCGAGCGCCCGTAGGTACAGCAGGAGTTGGCTGACCGAGCCCGTGTTCAGTGGATATGGCCCCTCCAGCGGAATCAGGACTTCGAGTTGGCCCAGGAGTGGGCCCGCTCCCAAGGGTCCAGTGGCCCGCAGGAAACCGATCTGCCGTCCGTCGAAGACGATGCCCGCGTGACGCCGCAGAGCGTCAAGCTCGTGGGGCCTCGAGACAGAGGCCGACAGCAGCATGTACTCCCGGGCCTGCTTGGCCGCGTGGGCAAGGCCGCCGGCGGTAGATAGGCCGCCTGGCGGCTCGTACTCAATCACTAGGGCGCCGTACATCGTGTCAGCTCGGCCTCGGAGCGTAACAACGCTGTTCCTGGCGTCTAGGGTCTTCTCTCGTTCCGGGTCGGTCGCTACTCCCAGGCCAACACGAGCCATGTCGATAAGGGGCTCGATCCGGATGCGGAGATCGGTTTCATTGGCTGAAGCGGCCGCTTGGGCCTGCAGGTCAGCAGTTAGTGCCGCGATGTCGACCGACATCTGGCTTCCCCCTTGGGTAGTGTCTTGCGGTGAGCGGCCTACCACGTCTCTTGCCGCTGTCACGAGACTAGATCAAGGCGGAGTTCCACGTATGCCATGATTGCTAGGGTCGCCTCGCCAGCATTCACGATGCGAACATCGTGGTGCAATATGGCCAGTGGGGCGACGGCCGTCACGCGCCAATGTCTAGATAATCCCTCGCCCGGCGCTGCTACTCGCTCGCTTGCAACCGTGTCGCGCAGGTGCCACCCTCGCCCGTGTCGGAGGGCATAGAGTCCGCCCGCTGGCACCCAAGGAGGCGGCAAAGATGAACCAACAGTCGAAGGAATGGGTCAAGGTTTGGGAGGAACTCGTGCTTCCCGATTACCACGAGCACCCTGAGCGGGGCTTGGAGGCGCGGCTGCCCCAGGAGGATCGTGAGCTGGCGGCCGATCTCGTTGGGCTAGCGCGCCGCGGCTTTCCCGAGGCGATGTTGACGGTGGAACTCATGGACGGAGGGGACGAGGCCGCGGTGTTTGTATTGTTCGCGGCCTCGCTCTCGGGGACCTTCACAACCAGCGACCCGCCCGGCCTCGTGGTTGTGGACTTCAGTTTCCGTTCGGCGGTCGACCGGCTGAGGACGATGCTGGAGGCTCGACAGAACTAGCCGACGACGCGGGCCGCTCGAACTGGCCAGCATTAGGCCCGGGCCACTATCCTCGTATTCGTTTAGAACATGCGCCGAGGCGGATGTCGATGGCTGACCAACCAGCACGCAGACCGCCCCGGAACCGAGCGCTGAGGCCACCACGATCGAAGTGCCGAAGGCCACCTCGGACGCCCAGCTTGTGGTCCTGGCGATCAAGGAAGCGGTAACAGGTCTGGGTTCCCAGGTCCGAGACATGGGCCAGATCGCCGTGGCTTCCTCGGCCGAGCTCTCGGGCCGTGCGCGCCGCCTCGAAGTCCTTGCGGATCTGCTCCAGCCTTCTCTTCTCCCGATTCAGACCTGCCGGGTGATACGTCGGCACGACCGCTGCTTGGCCAATCCTGGACCGGGCGTCCAGGCGACTCATCAGGCTCCCCGGTCCGAGCAAGTGGCGGGTCGCGGTAGAGCGAGGATCGCTCTGGGCTTCACGAGGGCGATCTGATCCCCGAGGAACGTCGAGCAACACTTGTTCTCGTTTCGGGCTGGCGGTCGATTGCCCGGCGGCCGACACATGACCACGTTCGCAAGCCACGAGCACCGGCGAAGCCGAGGTCCATGACCGCCCAGGCGAGGGTGAGACAGCTCGTCTCGCCGGGGAACCGGCCGATCACCTTGGTCCGCCGCCGGACCTTCGGACGGCGATCGTGACGAGCGGCCGTTACAGGTTGTGTGGCATCGCACGAAGTCGGCGGATTGGCCCAACGGCACGCCGAGGCTGCGCGTAGACTCCCGTCGTTCACGGCTGCACGCGCGGGGGTAACAGGGGTGTCATCAAGCGAAGGGCCCGAAGAGCCGGTGGCAGCCAGGAGGGCGTTTAGGCTTCCTGGCCTGGGCATAGAGAAGCTGGTGCGCTGGCGGCCTCGCTGGCATCCTCCGCTTTGGCTCAGTCTGCTGGCCTTCGCGATCGTTGTGATCCCTGTCGGGGACCTAGCCGAGCATCTCGATTGGCCGAGTGCAGGTTTCTGGGCGTGGGGCAGCGAGATCTTGATCCTTCTTGCCGCCGTGGTTAACGGGGGGTCGGCCGTGTGGATCTATCGAGCGGAGCAGCGAAACGCCGCTCTCGAGAGCACGAAGCTCCTTGAGCAGGCAGCCTTGCTGCTGCTCATTGGCGTCAATGACAAGACCGGCCTGCTCATGAAGACGCTGAGCTGCTCGGTCTGGGCCGTACCAGGGGAAGACGAGGAGCAGCACCTCAAGCGGGTGATGCACGTCCCCGAGCCGGCGACCGGACCGTCCGGGATCACGTTCGAAAGAGGCGTAGGTGTCGTCGGAAAGTGCTGGCTCGAAGGAGAGCCCTTCGTCGCCTCGCTTGCACATCTGCAGCCCATGGGAAAGGAGCCATTTGAGCAATTAAGTGGAGATCGGCGCTATAATCTCGGCTGGGAGGCCTTTTGCAAGACCCGGCGATATGCAGCGATTGCGACGTGGCCCCTAACCGAAGGTGGTCGGCTGGTGGGGTTCGTCTGTGTCGATAGCACTGACCCGGCTCTGTACGGATTCAGCGAAGCCATAGACGCTTCATGGAGTATTGCCCAAGGAATCGGCAGAGTAAGAGAGCGATTCCAGCAGTGCGCGGAGGGAAACCGGCGATGAACGTGCCAGATCAAGGTAACAAGCAGTCCGCGACTCACGTCTACTACCTCCGCCGTGACTTCGAGGAGCGGGGGGAGCCGATTGAGGAATCGATCGACCTCCTTGAGGATCTCAACGCACCGCCGACTCTGATCGAGGTCACTCGGGACGCAGTCCGGGAGCGCCGGGGTTCCGGAGCGACCGAGCCGGCGGCGACACCGGACGGCCACCTTTGACGGAGAACGGGTTCTACTGTCGGGACGATTCGATATTGGGGGCGTTTTCGCCTATCAAGATCCATTGATCCGTGGCAGACTGCTAACCGTAGAATAGGTGCGGGATCGCAACGGATTGGGACCATGGTCCCATTGTTGATTGAGCCTACAGAGCAGATAACCCTGTAGCGCATTGAAGGAGCATTTGGGATGTCGGTTCTTGTGGCGAGGCGGCGGCCGGAGGGGCATGAGACCGAGGAGCTTGATCCTCAGGTCATGCACGAGCTGCTTCGCTACCCGGGCCAGTGGGCGGCGGTGCAGGGACTGCGAGTTCTGGCAGTGGATCCAGACCCGTCCGTGGCGCTGCGGATTGCCCGCAAGAAGCACGTCACAGAGCCGCTCCTCTTCCGGATCCCCGACTCGTCCGTCTGCCTCTACTGAGGCGGGACGGGGGTGGTACGCGAGCTGGCTGTGCCCGTCTATGACAAGCAGAGGAGACTTCTCGGGTATACGCCGCGCGTGGGGGTCGCTTTCAGCCTCAACGGAGGCGAGCCGATAAGGCGCTTGGCGATCTTCGATTCCGGCGCTGATGACACGACCATACCGGCGGAGGTCGCAAGGGACCTAGGCCACCCCTTCGAGGACCTTCCGTTCGTCCACAAAGCCACCGGAGTCGGCAGCAGCTTCGACTGCCATTGTCTTCAGGGTCTGACGATCGGATACCACGATTGGGCAGTCGTTGGTGATGTCCTCGTGGCTGAGCCGGGGGTACTCGACGTCACCCTGCTTGGAAGGGCCGACTTCTTCTCGCACTTCAGCGTCCAGTTCTGCTGGTACGCGAAGCCGCCCGAGTACTACGTATTGCCCGCGGACGGAGCCGCCCCGCCCCCAGTCACGGGAGAGTATCCGGGCAATATCGACCCTCCGGGCCCAACGGCCACACCGTCAGTGCCGCCGATCATCGTCGCAGGCCCCACGGGCTAGACCCGGCCGCTCGACCTAACTGCGACTGCCGCCGTCAATGTGCGCGGGGAGAGGCGCCAGGCGGCGACCGGCAACGGCATCTCCGCTCACTCCCTTCCGCTACCGCGGCCGCCATCGCAAGCGGCTCCGCGAGCGGCATCTATCACGTCGGCGACGAGAGCAGGGTGACGCTGCCGGAGACGCTCGATCTGGCCTGCGATCAGTCGGGGTGCCCGCGGCCCTGGAGGATGACGCTGCCGGTCATCTACGGTGTGGCCCGGGCACGCCCGGGCGTGCCCGGCTGTGGTCCAAGCTGACCGGCTCAACCTCGCCCCTCACTCGCGACTTCCTCGACATCGGTCGGGTTTCCTACTACAGCGACACGACGCGGATGCGCGCCGAACTCCTCCCGGTACTCCACTACCCCACGATACGCGAGGGGCGTCAGCCGTAGCAGTGGCGGAGGCGCCGTATGGGCGGCGACCTATGTAGGCTCGGCAGCACATTGCTCACACGTCCCTAGCCCTACTTCGCGCAGGGTGTTGTTGCTAGAGCGTCTCAAGCCCGTCGGCCGATCCGGATCTGGGGCCCAGCGCCATTTGGTCATAGCGTTGCTATCCGAGCGCGCCTGAGTGATGGATGTGGGCGTCCATCCCGCACCCGAGGCGCCCACGATGACCGCTCAACCCCTCCCCGCCCTGACCAGCGGAGACCCCTCCGCCTGGGACCAGGCCCTCTACGCCTTCTTGATAGAGAAGGGCAACCGCTCGGGATCGAAGCGGACCGTCGAGTCATACAGCCGGATGCTCTGGCCCTTCTTCGCTGAGCGCAGCAAGACACCCGACCGAGTCAAGCCAGCTGATGTGCTGGCCTGGGTCCACGGCATCGGCAAGTCAGGCCGGACTCCTTCGGCGACCACGGTCGGTGCCAGGATCGCGTGTCTGTCCTCCTTCTACCGCTTCCTGATCCGGATGGGCTTGGTCGTCTCCAACCCCTGCGATGCCGTCGAGCGGCCCAGAGCGGTCCAGTCAGTCGCTCGGGGATACAGCGCCGACGAAGTCCGGCGATTGCTGGTGGTCGTCCCTGACACCGTCGCCGGCCGGCGGGACCGGGCGATCCTGCTGACCCTCGTCCTCACCGGGCGGCGTCGGGCCGAGGTGATCGGCCTGCGCGCAGGCGACCTGAGCCCCGAGGGCGAAACGGTCTTCTACGCCTATCGCGGCAAGGGCGGCAAGAGAGGACGACGAGAACTACCCCGACCTGCCTACGAGGCCATCTGCGCGACCCTGGCCGACGCCGGCAAGGAGCTGGCGACCATGGCTCCTGCCGAGTCGCTCTGGCAGGCTGCCGCTCGACCCGAGGGAGTCACGAGTGGGACGTTCTACGCTCGCTTCCGTCGGTACCTGGCGGCGGCTGGCATGGCGCCGACCGGCATCCATGTCTTGCGCCATACCGCGGCAAAGCTCCGGAGGGATGCTGGCGAGTCGATCGAGTCGGTCAGCCAGTTCTTGGACCACTCGAGCCTCGCGGTTACGAGCGTCTACTTGCGCCGACTCGAGGGTCAGGAGGACCTGACTTGGCGCGAGGTCGCCCAAGCTATCGGGGTCTAGGGGCGGAATGGAAGAGGCTCCCGGCATCCGAGGGGGAGGACGACGGGAGCCTACGGGACCGGCCCACCAATGGCGAGCGGTCGTAGGGCACAGTCTAAAACCGGGCTGCACGTGTCGCCATCCGCAATGGGGCCTATCGGAGATAAGCCGCGGATAAGTCCCAGATAAGCGGCGTTCGCTAATGTCGATTTCGGGTCGGGCTCCGCTCTGTGACCGGGCCGATGCCGGACGACGGTGAGCGAGCCAGCGAGGCGGCTGCCCCAGGCGTCCCGACCCAACTGGCCGGCGTCTCTACCGATTGGTATCGCGTAGTCGACGGCGAAGCTCGTCGCCGTCTTTGTCGCCGACACTGAGTCTCGGGTCAGGAAAGTACGGGCCCGCACTGACGGTTGCGCCACAGACTGGACAGCGGAACTTCGGACTGCCACGCAGGTGGCCGGTCTTGCGCACGAACCGATGTCCACTCGGGCAGATCAGCTCCAACTGCTGATCGTCAAAAGGCGCCAAATGCTGATCCTCTAACGCGGCGCATAGGCAGATGAGCCGTGGCGCGAATCTAAGTCCTGGGCGGAAAGCCTATCCGCCCGGGTCGAGCTCCGCTCTGGCGCCGGGGGAAAGAAGGCCCGCGAATATCGAGATTGTGCAATCGGGCACATGCCGTGGATATCGAGGGAACCTGCGGCCTGGGGGTCGCCACTGACCCTCTCCATGGCCCGGTCGCGGGCGTCACCGCCTTGGGTATCGAGGGTATGTGCGAGGGCGTCACGCCCAAAGTGAAACCACTGAACCTGGCTGCCACCTGAGCGGGGTCTGCTGGGGTCTACGCATTGGCCTTCGGCCTAGGGAAATCGACCCCCTACCCCCAGCAGGAAAAGGGTATTTGAATTGGCGGCACACGAAGAGCGCCACCCGGGTCATCCAGGATCTGCGTCTCGGCTAGTTTCGACCCAGCTACCCCTCCGAAGCGGTATGCCTGCGTCGCCGAAGGGACAGACCGCCGCCGAGCTGACCCACTTATCCGCAAGCATCCCGCCGCTTTACAAGTGTGCAAGACTCCGGTCGGGTCATCCGCGGACGCGTCGTCGCCCGTGTAGACCCCACCCCCGTAGTCGTCCGCGCCTTCGGCCAGGTCAGCCTGGAAGTTTTGAACCTGACTGACCGGCGAGAATGGGGCTAGATGGTCCCAGGGAGTGGTGTTTGCGAGAGATTTCCCGACAGGGGTGGGGCCCGTCGCCGCTTCCGGCTGGTCGCGACGAGCGAGCCGCATATCCTCCGGAGTGGATACAGGGGGGTCTGCAATTCCCAGCCGCGAACGCAAACGGATGGCGCGGTCCCTTCGCAGCCTCAGCGGCCTGTAAGGTTCCCCGCCCCTGGCCAGGCAGTCGTCCGAACGAACAGGCTGGCCGAGAGGCGGGGTTGCTGCGGCGAGGCTTTAGGTCACCGTCACCCGAGCGCCATTCCGACCGAAGTCTAGAAATGGTCGAAGACATCCCTGAGCGTGACCGCCAGCCGAGTCGTCTCCACTCGAGCCCGGCACATCCTCGCAACTCGCCGCTTGGCGCCGCTGGCGCAACGGACCTCGATGTCAACGTGTCGCGCGTCCTTGGGAAGCACGCAAACGTCGTGAGGAAGCCCGCTCAGCCTGCTCGTTTCTACCCAACAGCGATCATGACCGGGGTGTGGCCGGTGCTGCCGCCAGACCCTGCTTACCACACCGCTTCGCCCCAACTCGGCATGCATTTCGCGCCAGGTCGAGTAGCGGCTCGCTGGATCCAATGCCATTGCTTTCTCCACACGCTCGGCGAGACGCCGAGACACGTGCGGAGCCACATCACGCAGTCTGGTGTAGTCCCCTGCCTGCACCAGCGCGCTTATCTCTTCTCTTGTTGTGGCGTCGAAGGGCCATTTACCGATGAGGAGCCGATAGGTGCTTACGCCCATCGAGTAGATATCCGAGGCAACCGAGCCTCGTCCCGTCGCCCACATCTCTGGCGCAATGGTGTGTGGGCTACCTTCGGCTGGCGATGTGCCGTCGAGGTCGAGCTGATATGCCAGGCCGAAATCGCCGAGGAGCGCAAACTCAGGAGTATCCAGGAAGATGTTGGCCGGCTTGATGTCGCGATGAACAAGCCGGCGGTCGTGGCACGCACCGAGGCCGACCAGTGCCTGTCGCATCCAACTGACAACTGTGTCGGCCGGTAGGCCAAGAGGGTTGACCGCGACGAATGCCTCGGCGGTGCCCATGCCTGCGATGCGGGTCGCAATGTATGGGATGTCGCCGAATGTATCGGCGTTGTAGACGCGCAGGATACTCGGACCCTCCAGCGCCGTCAGGACCGTGGCTTCCCCGTAGGCGTGGATCGTCGATAATCCGGGTCTGAACAGTTTGAGCGCGACGAGTTGGTTCTGATGGGTGTCATTGGCCTTCCAGACGTCGGCTGAGGCGCCCTCACCCAGCTGGTCGAGGATCTCGTAGCGGTTCGCGAAAGTAGTTCCGATCACGAGCAAGAGTGTAGGAGGGTGACGTGACGGTCTGGGGGGTGGCGGCGCGAATAGAGCGCGGAAACCCAGTCGTCTTCGGCGTCGAGCTATCGGGGTCCCGGGCCGCCCCCGTCGGACGGCAAGTCTTCTTGCATCGCTGTGAGTCGACTGATATGGCCCGGGCGCTGATGCTCCTCGCGAACGATCTCGAGCAGGAGCTCGCCAAGAAGCCTCCGACGGTGTTCGTCGTGCGATCGATGGATTGGTTTCGTACTCCACACGAGAAACCCACCAGGGCTCGCCTCCAAGTCGAGGGAGTCCTGCTGGCAGTCGCACGGGAGGCGGTCCCGACCGTGGCCGCCTACTCCGGCAAAGAGATCGGCAAGCTCTGTGGCTGCACGAAGTCGGACATCGAGGCGGAGGCCACCCGCGTTCTACCAGATCTCGACCAAGACGCGGCAATGGCCGGGCTCGGCGCATTGGTCCTCGCCGAGCAAGGTTGATCGTCCGCTATAGGGCGGCAGCCAACTCGCTGAGTGCGTGCACTTCGTCCCCTATTTCGAGACGACACATTGCGAGGCCTCGAGGCTCGGCGACAACGGCCGCGCCGACGACACGCGCGGCGCCAGCGGCGCGAACCCTGCTTGCTGTCCTGACCAGTTGAGCGCCGGACGCAAGGACCCCCTCCACGACAAGCACCGTGCCGTGCGCGCCATTCTGTGCCCAAAGGGTAAGCGGCCTGGCTGCTCTGCCTGCCACGATGCCCGCAAGTTGGTTACCGAGTGACGATGCTCCGGTAATCATGCCGGCGCCGGCAGCGTCTGCCACCGCCGCCAACTGTGAGGCCACTTCGTTTAGCCTGTCCGGGTCGGCAAGAGCTTCCTCGAGTTCCCGCGCTGCGCTGAGGATCCCGCTCGCCCAATCGCCCTGTGGTCGCCCGGCCACAACGGGTCCAGCCGTCTCCATGTTCTTCACCGTCCATACCGGGGATAGACCTGTGTTTATCACAGGTCTATCGTAGTCCTGGCCATGGACGAGAGCAACGTCGTAATCAATCCCGAGACTCGAATCTCAGCTTGTCCCGAGCGCCAGATCACCATCGGCCTCGCTGGACCGCTCAATGAGCGTCTCGACCGACTCGTCGAGCTGGCGGATCTCGAGGGAGCGAGGACCAACCGCAAGGAACTCTTAGCCGCCCTCGTTCTCGGAGCACCGGCTTCGGCTAGCGCTCTAGCAGAAGCGGTGATCACGCTACGGAAGGCGAAAGCCCGAGAGGCGGCAGTGTTCGGCGACCTGGGCGATGTCCTCCCGTTCCGGCGACATCAACCTGGGCCTCGCCGTAAGCGCGGATCCGCAGGTTAGCCTCATTGCCGCCAGTCTCCGCGTCCTCGCTCACTAAGCGAAGATCAGTGCGGAGCAGCTCGATCGGAAACCTCCCGCCTGGGCCAGATCCCCGACCGTCAGTCGATTCTGGCTTCGATCTCGGACTCAGCCTCGCTGACATGTGCGGCTATGCGGCGTCGGCGCTCGCGCTGCGAGAAGCGGAACCGCTCCCGGTCGGTGCAGAAGCTGGAGCGACGCGCGTCGAGGGTCAAGAACGGCTGACCGCACTCCCGGCAGAAGGCGGCCCCGCGCTGACCTTCGGTGACTCGGCGCAGACCCTCGAGCAGCTGGAGGTAGACGGGCGCGAGCAGCGAGCCCCACCAGCGACGCTCGTAGACAACGAGCGGACCCGGGAAGTGGTCACTCATAGACTCGCCCTCGCGTGTGAGGTCCCGCCCATACCCGGCTCGCCGGATCTCGACTTGATACTCCGCGGCCCTATGGACAAAGGACGACAGCAGACGACGCTCAAGCTCGACCAGTCCCCACCAGTCGGCGCTGAGCCGACCTGTGGGAGCGCGTCCTGACGGCGGTCCCACCTCGACGTCGTACTCCGACCATTCGTAATCCCAATCAGACTCGGGCGCCCACAGGATCGGGATGTCCTCCGTGATGATCTTCTCGTAGGCCGTGCGGGCCTGGCGCCACCATTCCTGGTATTCGGTTGGGCTCATCCCGGGGGGAAGTGTGAGCCCGCTGAGCGGCGTCTCCTTGAAGACGTCCTCCGGCCGAGCAGCACGCCGAACGAGGGGCATGATGTGCGTCTCGTAGTTCGTGGACCCGCCGAGCCATAGGAGTTCTGACGGCGACTGGATCGCGGGTTGAGCCCAGCGCGGATCCCAGCCTTCGGCCGGGGCCCAGCCAGATCGGGGCTGGCTTCCGTCGGGCAGGTGGTCGCTCAGACGCGCGAGCGAGAGCAGGTGCCAGCGCACGTTCAGTTGTTGCTGAAGAACGTCGACCTGGGCGTCGTGGAAGGGCGTGTCTTCGCGGACGTGATGCGAGACGTCGAACGTTTCGGCCGGGAAGAAGTGCGAGAGGTCGAGAACGCCGTGCTCCTGGTACCAGTCGCGGGCAGTCTTCCGATCAGTGACATCGACCCGCGCGAACTCCTCCGCAAGCAACAGGCCGCTCGCCACGCGCTCGAACGGGTCGTAGCCCGCGTCAGCGAGATCCCCGATGATGTCGCCCCGAGCCCCGTCGTCACCGGAGCGATAGAGGATCTGCACGCTTGCCGGAAGCCGGAGGCGGCCGTCGCCAGCGAAGCGCGGACGAACGCTCACGATGCTTGACCTCGGCTAGGCGTCATCGCCAGATCGGGGATTGCAGGTGACACATGGCCCCTATATAGTATCCGTGGCGTCAGCAGCAGTTGCTGTGGACGCGATGACAGGTAGAGGATGCCACAGGTGGCGACGCAAAGAAAGCCCGTGGACGCGGTGGATGGGACCAACCGCCCTCTGCTCCGTATCGAGCAGATTGCCGAGCGATTATCCATCAGCCGATCGATGGCCTGGAAGATCATCTCGACTGGTCAGCTGCGTTCTTTACGGATCGGCAGGGTAGTGCGCGTCCGGTCCGAGGACCTCGACGCCTACCTAGCTGACCCAGCTCGCCAGCGATGAACTCGCCGTGCGCCCTTCTTCAGGGCGCTCTGGGAATGGCAGCCGCCGGCTGGGCGGTGCTCCCGTTGCACACGCCGATCGGCGGCAGCTGCGATTGCCGTCGTCCCGATTGCCCCTCGCCCGGTAAGCACCCGCGGACCAAGAACGGCCTTCTCGACGCGAGCACCGACCCCGACCAGATCCGACGCTGGTGGGGCATGTGGCCCGACGCGAACGTGGGGATCGCGGTCCCGTTGGGCACCGTCGCGGTCGACATCGACGGGCCGGAAGGCGTGGATGCCCTCCAAGCCCGTGGCTACGCCCTACCCGAGACCGCCACGGTCGAAACTGGCCGTGGCCACCACTACCTATACCGGACGACCGAGCCGATCGGACCCAAAACCGCTGTCCTACCCAAGGTCGACCTCCGCGGCCTCGGCAGCTATCTCGTCGCACCACCCTCGCTGCACCACGGTGGGCGCCGGTACCGCTGGCTTCGCGAGCCCGAGGATGGCATCGCCGAGGCACCTGCCTGGATCAGCGATATCGTGGGGAGTGGTCGGGGACTCGACAGCCCCATGCCTTCGATCCCCGATGTGATCGTCGAGGGCCAGCGCAACGCCACTCTGACCTCACTGGCGGGCTCGATACGCCGACGTGGGGCGCCGACGCCGGTCATCGTCGCTGCGCTCCTCGAGGCCAACCGTCTGCAATGCCGGCCACCACTGGACGAGGACGAGGTTCGGGCGATCGCGGCCTCGATCGGGCGCAAGCCGCCAGGCGAGGGCTTCCGGGTTAGGGCGAGCCTGGCCGGGGAATTCCGCGAAATGGAAGACGCGACGCCTGGTGCTGCAGACGAACCGATGGAAGCGGCCGCCGATCAGGTCGACCATCTGAGCCGTCAATCGCTCGCGGCCTACCATTTCGCCGACCGGAGAGGCGCCGAGGTCCGGTTCGACCACGGCCGACGCGTCTGGCTCATCTGGCATGGCCATCGCTGGCAACCGGATCGGGACCAGGAGATCCGCAGGCTGTGGCTCAAGGCCCTGGGCGATCGATTCCTCGAAGCACTGCGGATCACCGATAGCGAGATGCGGGAGCGGACGATCGGCGCGATCATGGCCGCGGGCGCCACGGACGACGCGATCGCGGCGGGTCTGCGGATCACGGCGTCGATGAAGCCCGTGGCCACGAGCGGTGACGCCTGGGACCCGGACCCCTGGCTCCTCGGCTGCGAGAACGGCCTGGTCGACCTTCGGACCGGCGCGTTGCGGGTGGGACGTCCCGCGGACATGGTCAGTCGCTCCACCCGACTCGACTACGACCCGCGGGCAACGTGTCCACGCTGGGATCGGTTCCTCACAGAGGTGTTCGCCACCGACGAAGATCTCATTAGCTGGTTCGCGCGCCTCATCGGTGCATCGCTCGTCGGCACCTCCAAGGAGCTACTCGCGGTCCACTACGGCTCGGGCAACAACGGCAAGTCCGTGGCATTCCGAACCCTCGGTCGCGAGGTGGCGGGCGACTACAGCGTCGAGGTCGCGGTCGAGACCCTGCTCAACGCCAACCGGGCAGCCGGTGCCCCCACCTCCGATCTGATGCGCCTGCGAGGGGCACGCCTGGCCTTCACAAGCGAACCCGAGCAGGGCGCTAAGTTCAAGGGCGGCACGCTCAAGCGCCTCGCGACGATCGATCTCATGACCGGCCGCGAGCTCCACGGGCGGCAGGAGGAGTGGCCCCCGACTCATACCCTCCATCTGGCCACCAACCACCTGCCCGCGGCCGACGACGCGTCCGAGGGGTTCTGGCGGAGGATCGCCCTAATCCCCTGGGCGGTCCGGTTCGCCAAACGCGGCGAGGAAGGCGATGGGCCGGCCGAAGACCCTGGGCTGGCGGCCATCCTCGCTGGAGAGGCCCGCGGCATCCTCGCCTGGGCGGTCAGAGGCGCCGTGGCCTATGCGACCGCTGGGACGCTCCACCCCTTCCCAGCAGCGGTCGCCCGCGAGACGGCCGCCTATCGCGAGGACGAGGACCCCCTGGGAGGTTTCCTGCGCGAGTGGGTCACGGCCCAGGCGGATGCCTCCACGCCCGGACCCAAGGTCTACGAGCAGTACGTGGCCTGGGCCGATTCGATCGGGTCCAAGGCCATGACCGCGCCGGTCTTTGGCCGAGCGTTCACCGAGCGCTACGACGGGCTCGGCTTCCCCGTCCGTCGCCGCAAGGTCCACGGCAGCCCCGTTTACGAGGGACTCGTCGTCGTGAGGCCCTGCCCGTGAGCGCCAAGGGGGGAGCAGGGGGAGCATTTTGCCGATTCTCAGGTTCGCTCCTCGCGTGTATTAGGAGGAGACCTAGAAACGGCGGTTTTGCTCACCCTGCTCACCCCGGAGCCGCGATGGCTGACGCGGTCTTCGCGATGGCTGGGGGCCTCGAATGAACGCCCCCGTCCAACCGCCCGTCGCTCGCGACCCCTTGATCGCGGCCCTGGCCCGCTATGTCGAAGCGCTCCACGCCCGCTATCCCGACGGTCCTGACCAGATGCGCAAGGAGAACCTTGACGCCAGAGGGAACATGCCTCGGATGTGCAAGAACAGCGGTGGCAGGGCGGCATGAAGCGGCTGCCCCGCTCTCTCGACGACATCGGCGGTCTACGGGTGGCCCGCTGGATACGAGAGTCCACCAAGGGGCAATACGACCGCTTCGGTCCAGCGAGTCAGCGCGAGCAGCAGGATCGCTTCATCGAACGCTATGGCCTCATCGACACGGGACTGACCTTTCAGGTGGCCCAAAGCGGCACCACGGTCTGGCGCTCGGCGGTGATGACCCAGATGCTCGCCGAGGCCAAGGCAGGCGCCTTCGATCTCCTCCTGGCGGGCTACTCGGACCGCTGGCAGCGCAACCTGCGCCGAACTCTCGAACTCCTCGAAGACAACCTCCATCCGGCTGGCGTCGCGCTGGTGATGTGCGACCGGCGGATCATCAGCTCCGATCCCCACGACTGGGACGAACTCGTGGCGGAGTCGGCGGGAGCCGAGAAGTACAGCCGTCGGCTCTCGGAACGGATCACCGAGGGGTACGCCGCCAAGTTTGCCCAGGAGAACGATCCGGGCGGCCATGCCGGCCTTGGGTTCCGACGCTCTCCCGAGCCTCCGAATGTGCTCCAGATCGATCCGGCGACCATCGGCACAGCTGTCAGCCTATTCGAGCGTTATGCCCTGGGCACCCTGAGCGCCCAGCAGCTCGCCGCCGAGACTGGCCTTGAAGCAACTCGCATCCGCGCCATCCTCATGAACCCGATCTACAACGGCTGGATACGCCGACACCGTGGGCCCAACGAGACCCGCCGCCCCGCGCCATGGCGTTCGAACCCACCGGTCTCCGACGAGCTTTGGGCGCGAGTTGAGGATGTCCGGCAGACCAAGTGCCGAGGCAGCGGTCCGCGCCGCAATGATCGAGTCGATCTGCTCGGTGGCTTGCTCTACTGCGTCTGCGGCAAACCCATCAGGAGCGACGGATGGGCCGCTAACAGACGGTATCGCAAGCTCCATACCAAGCCGTGCCAGGAATGGGGTGCCGCAGCTCGAATTCCGGCCGAGGCCTGGGAGGAGCCTATCCTCGCGCAGGTCGGCGGGATCACGCTCGACGACGGGGTCATCGCCAGAGTCGTGGCCGCCCTAGGCTCGACGGTCCGTCCCGTCGCCATCGACCGGACTCGGATCGAGCGCCAGATGCGCGAGCTTGCCCTCGAACACGTCGGAGGCGGGATCAGCGACGAGACGTACCTGGAGCGTCTCAAGCACCTCCGAGCGTCTCTGGCGGAGGCTGAGGAGCACGCACAGGTCGGAGTCCCGGCCGATCGGGCCGTGGAGTGGCTGCGAGCCCTTGCGGAGACCTGGCAGCAAGCGGACGTCCCAGAAGCAAGGAGCGAACTACTCCACGCCATCTACGAGCGCATCGTCATAGCTGGGAGGGAATTCGTGTCAGCCCGCCTCACCCCAGCCGCCTACGCCCACGGTCTGGCGCTGGCGCTGCCCGAAATTGTTGCTAAAGCGCGCCCGACAGGTGTTGGACACGCGTTAGCAACCTGCCGAATTCCGATCAAGGGTCGCGATGAGTGGGTGGCTGCGGCGGAGGCCAAGTCAGCATGACCGCCCTGACCGTCGACCAGGTCCCAATCGACCAGCTTCGTCCGGACCCGGCCAATCCTCGACGGATCAGCGACGAGGAACTCGACGCCCTTGAGCGGAGCCTCCGGCAGTTCGGTTTCGTCCAGCCCGTTCTCGCGCGTAAGGATGACCAGGTTGTCATCGGTGGCCATCAACGCCTGGTCGCCGCTCGACGGCTGGGCTTGACCACGGTCCCGGTCACCTACCTCGATCTCACGATCGAGCAAGCGCGCGTTCTCAACCTCGCTCTCAACAAGATCTCGGGGTCATGGGACGACGCCCTCCTCGCCAGACTCCTGGCTGATCTCCAGGCCAGCCCCGAGATCGACCTGACTCTCTCAGGTTTCGGCGAGGACGAGATAGCCGACCTACTGCGCTCGCTTGAGACCCGCGAGAAGCGCGAGCGAGTCGAGAGCTTCGATCTCGATGAGGCCCT
>PMBR01000078.1 GCA_003152995.1 Chloroflexota bacterium
CGCGGGCCCTTGGGGCTCGTCTCGATCTCGAACGAGACGCGCTCGCCGCCGACGAGGCGGTCGAAGTCGAGGGGGGCCTGGAGGCCGCCGCGATGGAAGAAGTATTCCTTCCCATCCTCGGCGGAGATGAAGCCGAAGCCACGCTCGGCGACAACCTTCTTAACGGTACCGGTGGTCATGAGTGACCCCTATATTCTCTTCCCGAACCAGATTGCAGACGCACGGTCGGTCGGAAAGGGGGGTAGGACCACGCGGCGTTGCCGCAAAGTGCAACAACATCACCTACGGTACTCGCAATTTCTCGATTGCACAATTGAGTGCCGCCGCGTCGCAGCGGGCGTTACGTTCGCGCGGGCGCGCTTGACCCCAGGCCGCCGCGGCCCCACTGTGGTACACAGTCGACCGCGCCGGGTCACGATTCCGTCACTCGCAGCGCACGGCAGATCGGATTCCGTCGTGGCCCGCACGCCCTTCTCCACGCCGAACGCGCTCATCATCGTGAGCAGCGACGGCTACTTCGATGTCTTTCGCCCGGCAGCCCGCCGGCCCAATAGCAAGCCCGCCTATCGCGGCGTTCTGGCCGAGCTCGGACCCACGGTTCGGGGCCAGAACGACCGGCTATCCGTTCGCCCGGATTCACCCGTTCTCGAGGCCGCCGTAACCGTCTGGTCGGCGCACCACGGCGCTGCCGCGGTGAAGGGCGATCTCGGGCTGGGCCGCAGCGGCGCCCAAAGCTAATTGCCCGGCGGCCCGGAGGTCTCGAAGTCCGATACTCCGGCCGATCCCAGAGCCTTCCGGCTTGGGCACCTCGCCCGCCGCCCGCCTTGACCCTCCTTACACACCTCGCAACTACGACCGTCCCCGAAAGGATCCCTCCAATGACCGAAGAGAAGACGCCTGCTCCCCAGCGCCCCGAACCGGATCGCGGCAAGTCGGGATTCCGTACAGCGTCCGTCGCCGCTGCAGCCGACAGCCGCTCGAACGGCGGGTCCGGCGTTCAGCGCAGTCACCTGAAAGACCGTAAGGCCTGGCTCAAGAGCCGCACCCGTGCGGGCCAGACATGGGCCCAGCGCAAGGCCGCCAGCATCACCTATTGCCCTGCCAAGCAGCGCGCGGGGTAGCCGCGAGGACCTTTGGATCAGAGGCCTGGGTAGCGGCTCTGGCGGACTGCGCTCCGGCAGCAAGTCGTCCGCCCGAGCTCCATAAGCTGATCGCCGGCCCGGATCCGAGAGGGACGCCGGCCGATCGGCCGATCCGCGCACGCAGGGAGCCGGATCGCAGCGCGGTCGCACCGCCTCGCCTGTAGGCTATCGGTGCCGTGCGAAGTCGCGCCGGCAACCGCGGAGCATTCGGCCACGACGCCCGGAGGTTGGTGTTGATCGCGCTGATCCAGCAGTACGTCAGGCAGCTGGACCGCCACGACACGACCGGGCTTGCGGCCGAGCTCGCGTTCCGGTTCATGTTCGCTACTTTTCCGTTCGTACTCTTCCTCGCGGCGCTCGGTGCCTTCATGGCCCGCTGGCTCGGCGTAACCGATCCCACGGCCGGAATCATCTCGACGCTGGGCAGGAACATACCGTCGGACCTTGTCGGGCCAATCAACACGCAACTCAACGCGGTTCTCGCGCACACGCAGCCCGGCCTGCTCTCGGTTGGGGCGCTCGTGACTGTGTACGCAGCAGCGGGCGGCATCAACGCCCTGATGAAGGCGATGAACCGCGCGTTCGGAGTGCAGGAATCGCGGCTGTTGCCGGTGCGCATTGCCCTGGGCGCGGGCTTGACCGTGGTTGGCGGATTCGGGATCGTGGTCGGGGTCGTGGCCATCGTGGGCGGGACATTGATGACGACCGAACTGGCGGACCGGGCGGGCATCGGCGCCGCGACCTGGATGGCAATGTCGATTCTGCGCTGGCCCCTGGCGTTTGCGGCGCTCGTCTTTGCCGTGATGGCTCTGTTCCGATACGGATCGTGCGTTCGGTCGCCCTGGCGATGGGCAGCGGCCGGCGCCTCCGCATTTGCCGTGGCGTGGATCGCAGTGACCTTCGGGTTCGGCCTGTACGTCGAGCGGCTCGGGAACTTCGACGTCACGTATGGCGCCCTGGGCGGGGTGATCGTGCTGATGCTGTGGTACTACCTGACGGCGATCATCCTGCTGGCAGCCGCCGAGCTGGTGGCGCTGCTGGCGGTGACGTTCGATCGAGACAAGCCCCAGGATCTGGAGAAGATCGGCGTGGCGCCGCGCGATCTCGAAGCGGAGTCCGGCGAGGCTCTTTCGACGCCGGAGGAGCAGCAGCCCACGCTACCGCCGCCCGCGTCGCCACAACCCACGCCGCCGCCGCCGCACCAGCCGCAGTAGGAGCCGGCCCGCCACCCGCCCACTTGACGCATCTCTGGGGAGTCGATGTCGGTCACTCGATCGATGGATCAACGGCAACTTCTGGTGAGGCGTTCGAAGTCGCAACTCCTGGACCACCGCATAGCCGAAGGGCCGGAGGCGGCCGTTCGGGCGCTGCTCGCGGTGCAGGCCCAGGATCGAAGCGCATGGCGTTTGGCCCTGCGCGCCCGGGTCGAAGGCATCACCGCCGGCGACATCGACGCGTCGCTTTCAGAGCGACGCTCGCTTCTCGTGGCCTGGCTCAACCGGGGAACGCTGCACCTCGTCTGCAGCGAGGATTATCCGTGGCTCCTGGCGCTGACGGCCCCGACTCGGGTCGCCGCCAACCGGCGCCGCCTCGCCCAGGAGGGTCTTTCGCCGGACGACGTGGATCGCGGCATCGCGTGCATCGAGCGATCGCTCGCCGATGAAGGTCCGCTACTTCGCGCCCAGCTGCGCGAACGGCTTGCCGCGAAAGGGATTCGGACCGCTGGTCAGGCGACCGTCCACCTGCTGTTCGCCGCGGTGACTCGCGGCGTGGCGGTTCTCGGTCCCGTGCTGCCCGGCGGTCACGCGTTCGCTCACGCCAGAGACTGGCTCGATGGCGAGCAGCGTGCTCCGTCGGCAGAAGGGCGCGAGCACGCGCTCGCCGAGCTCGCCCGTCGGTACCTGAATGGTCACGCACCGGCCACCGACGCCGATCTTGCCAAATGGGCCGGCTTGCCGCTGCGCGATGTCAGGATCGGTCTGCGCTCGATCGGCTCGGAGCTCATCGAGCTGGAGGGCGGGCTTCTCGAGCTGGCGGCTCGTGGATCGGCGTCTGGGGCCGACGGCGCGACCGATGCGGCGTCCGAAGCGACCGAATCGGAGTCGCAGTCCGCCGCCGAGTCTGCCGCCGAGCCATCGGCGGACAGGGCCCGCGCCATCCGGCTCCCGCCTCGGCTCTTGCCCGCCTTCGACCCGTGCCTGCTCGGCTGGACGGAGCGCGAACCGTTCGTCCGCCGTGCCAACGAGTCGCAGGTGGTCCCGGAGGGCGGCGGCCTGTTCCGGCCGGTTGCGACGGTCGACGGGGTCGCCGCCGCGACATGGAGCATCCGGCGGCAGGGGGTTCGAGTGGCCATCCGCGTCGACCCGTTCGATCCTCTCGACTCGGAAGCACGCACCGCTCTCCGCGCAGAGGCCGAAGACGTCGCCCGCTTCGAGGGTCGAACTCTCGTCGCGATCGAGGGCCTCGAGACGGTCGTGCCCGATCCCGCCCGATCCACCGGCTAGAGGCGGTCGCGCTCGCGTGCCAGTTCGACCAGACGTGCGTCCGAGATGCCGAAATGGTGCGCGATCTCGTGGCGGACGGTCTCGGCGACGCCCAGCGCCAGGGCGTCGGGATCGCGGAACTGGCGCAGGTGCGGACCGCGGAAGATCGTGATCTTGCTGGCTATCGGGGCGTTCTCCACTCCGTACACGGTGCGGGGCGCGCCGGTGTACAGGCCGAGCAGGCCGTGCGCTCTCACGGACGCGAGCTGCTCCGGCGTCGCCTCGTCCGCGATGACTACGGCGACGCTGCCGAGCCGGTCCCGGAAAGCCCGGGGCAGCGAGTCGAGCGCCGCAAACACCAGCGACTCGAACGGGTCGACGGGCTCGTCGGGCGCCGCGTCATTCTCGTCAGCTTCGTTGGCGTCAGCCGCGTCGGCGACTGCCTCGGGGTTGAACGGTTCGGCGGGCGGATCCACATCGGGCGACATGGGCGCCATTATCGGCGGCCCGCGTCGCGAGGGTGCCGGCGGCCGCGCAGCTCAGCTCTTCGTGGACGGATCATCGATGCGGCCCATGAATAGAATGGCGCCCGAACCGCCGTCGCGGATGAAGTACAGGAACGGCTTGTTGACGTTGAACGTCACGTGATGAGGCGGGGCTCCGATGCCGCCTCTGCCGCCCACGACCGTCACCGCGGCTGCAGTCGTTCCCTCCTCGACGACGTCGATGTTGGCCTGGTGGACGACCTTGTCGAGCATGAGCTTCTGATCGGTCGTAATGCCCGAGAGGTCCGCATTGGGTGTGAAAGCGGTCGGCATGCCCATCGCGCCCAGCACGTCCGCGAGCTCGACCCTCGATTCGGCCGAGAACCGTGGCATTGTCAGGTTGACCTCGTATTCCGCGGCGGCGCGGTCCATGGCCGCGAGCCTTGCCGCGTTGAGCGACCCTACGAATGAACTCATGTCATCCGGCACGACCAGCGTCATTTCCATCCCGCCATTGCCCAGGCCGAGGGTGACCGCTCGGTACCCCGGGCCGGGGCTGTACGACAGCAGTAATTCGGTCGCCATCGTGGGGACGGTGACCTTCGTCCCGTCGGCCCTTGTGAACGGCAGGGGCTTCGTCTTTGCCGGGTCGAAGGGATCCGTCCACGCGGCCTTGAGGTAGATGGCGTTGGCAAGCTCGATCCGGGTCGAGCTGTCGACGTCGCCCGGCTGCAGGATCGCCGGGATGCGGCCCTTGGTGCGATCGCTGGCCCATTTGTTGATGATGTTGATCGCTGCCTGCGGATCGCTCGCGAAGTCGAGCTGGCCGACGCCGGCCCCGAATCCGGAGCTGAGTGCGTTGAGGTAGGCCTGCTCGAGGCTCATGCCCTTCTGCGAGAAGAGGGCGTTGGAGACATCCAACTCAGCGATCGGGTCCAGGCCGGTGTGGTCGGGAGTGGCCGATGGGTCGGCGTCGGGGTGGCTGTCCCACCAGGCCGAGTCGTCGTAGACGGTCTGCGACGCGAAAGACTGGAGCATGGCCACGACTTCGGCGGCCTGGCCGGGCGTCCCGAAGTCGTGCAGGACCTTGTCCATCTCCGAGGCCGTCTGGCCGCGGACTCCGGGTCGGACCATCGCCAGGGCAAGCGCGATGCTGGCGGGCGAGGCGCACAGGTTGCCCTTCGAGTCGAGACGACGGAGCAAATCGAACCCGAAATCGTTGATCTCGGCGCCCGCCAGCGCGCCGTTGTCGTCCGCCGGCGCGAGCAGCGCGGACTTGCCCATGGCGATGGCGTATCCGGACGGCGCGTTCGTAGCGGCGGTGGTGGGAGTCGCCGAAGGCTGCGGTGAGTTCGTCGGCCAGGGCGTGGGAGTGGCCGACGGCGAGGCTGTCGGCCACTGCGTCGGCGATTGGGCCGGCGTGCTTGTCGCGCCGCCGGTCGCGGTGGGAGTCGTCAAGGCTGCGCCGCACGCACCCGCCACGATCGAGGCCGCCATGACCGCGGCAATTACTCGAGCTTTGCGCATCTTCGAGTCCATCCCTCTGCCCCCTTTGGTCGCTCGCCTCGGGCCGAGGCTCTGTGGGCTATGACGTTGGAGGACTGCCAGTCGTGGCGGAAGCCGCCGCCCGTGTCGATGCCGCTGGACTCGGCCGCTGGTATGCTCCGGCCATGGAGCGCTTCGTTGATGTTCCCGGCGGTCGGTTGTTCGCGAAGAGCGAGGGCTCCGGTCCGCCGATCGTGCTCATGCACGCCGCCGTCGTAGACCTTCGCGCCTGGGACGCGATGGTCCCAGGGTTGGTTGCCGCCGGATACCGGGCGATCCGCTACGACTACCGCGGGTTCGGCCGGACGGTCACCGAAGACGTCGATTTCAGCAACCGGGCCGACCTGCTGGCCGTGCTGGACGCCTTCGGAATCAGGCGAGCATCGCTCGTAGGCAACAGCCGCGGCGGCCAGATCGCGATCGACACCGCCATCGAGTTCCCGGAGAGAGTGGTCGCGGTGGTTGGCGTCGGCGCCGGACTCGGTGGCTTCACTGGCGAGCTGACACCCAAGGAGCAGGCCCTCTTCGACGAGGGAGAGCGCCTCGAATCGGCCGCCGAGCCGGACTTCGAAGCGATAGTCGATCTGGACGTCCGGGTCTGGGTCGACGGCCCGGGCCAGTCGTCCGACCGCGTCGATCCGTCAATCCGCGAGGCCTTGCGAGCGATGGATCGGCCGTTGTACGAACCGGGCCTCGTCAAGGGGCGGCCCATCCGCCTCCTTCCACCGGCTAACGACCGGCTCGGCGAGTTGGGCTGTCCCGTGTTGGCGGTCGCCGGCGCGCTCGACATCTCCGATGTGGCCGAGGCGGCGCGGCGCCTCGAGGCTGCGGCCCCGAACGCGCGGGCCGTGGTCTGGCCGGACGTGGCCCACATGATTGGCATGGAGGCTCCGGACCGCCTCAACGCCCTGATCGTCGAGTTCCTGGCGCCGCTTCGGCCCTGGGAGTGACGGCGGGCCCAAAGAGGATCCGGACCCCGGCTCCTGCCCGGCGCAACGCCACCGGCTTGGACTCGCGGCCCGACCGGCCCGGGTGGATGATAGTTACGTGATCGTCATCCGACGCGACAGGGATATCTACGACACCTCGGGTGGCTGGTTCCGCGCTCGCTGGCATTTCTCGTTCGACCACTACAGCGATCCCGAAAACGACAGCTTCGGCGCGATGCGCGTCTTCAACGACGACCGTCTGATCGCCGGCGCCATCTGGCCGCTCCACCCGCACCGCGACGTCGAGGGGCTGACGTACGTGGTCGAGGGCTCTTTCGGGCACGAGGACAATGTCGGTGGCGCGTACGGGCCGCTGTCGGCGGGATCGGTCCAGCGCATGACGCTCGGATCGGGCGCGCTCCATTCCGAGCAGAACGCCTCCAAGACCGAGCCGATGCGCTTCATCCAGATCTGGATCCTGCCCGAGACGGCCGGCCTCCCGCCCGCGGTCGAGCAGCGCGTCTTCACCCGAGAAGACCGAACGAACCGGCTGCTGAGGGTCATCGGGCCCGAAGGCGGCGACGTCGTCAAGGTCCACCAGGACGCGGCGGTCTACCTTGCGTCGCTGGCGCCCGGGGTCGAAGTCACACACGCCATCGGCGAGGGCCGCGGCGCGTATGTCTATCTGATCGACGGGGCGGCGACATTCGACGGTCAGGACGTCGCCACCGGCGATGCGGCGAAGGTCACCGACCAGCCCGAGCTGCGCATCCGGGCGCGCGACCAGAGCGAGCTGATCCTGGTCGACGTGCCGATGAAGTTCGAGCCCGTCGGAATCTGGCGCGGCCGAGTGTGATGGGCCGCGCTGCAAGATGAGCGCGACAGGCGCCGACCCGCTGCAGCTCGCCGACTGGCGCCGCCGATTGAACGAGCTCTACGCCGAGGCGCGCCTGCTCGCAGTCGACGATCCCCGCCCGGCAAACGCACGCTGGCGAGCGGTTCGCGAGGAGCTCTACCGAAACCACCCCGCTTCGCCCGTGCCTCCAGATCAAAGGCCGGGTTTCCGGGCGATTCACTTCCCGTACCACCCGGGCTTGCGGTTCGAACTGCCTCTGATCCGCGACGACGTGGGCCCTCCGCCCGAAACCGCTAAGCCCGAGCCCGCGGTCGCTCGCGGGCTGAAGCTGCCGATCAGTACCGGCCAACGGCTCGCGTTCGAACGGCTCGGCTCGCTCGATGTCCCGTTCGAGGGCGGGCCGCGGCGACTCGCGCTCTTCTGGCTGCCGGAGTATTCGGGCGGGCTGTTCCTGCCGTTCCGCGACCGAACCAACGGCCGCGAGACTTACGGAGGCGGCCGCTATCTGCTCGACGGCGGCAAGGGAGCCGACCTGGGCGGCGACTCCGACGCCGGCACCGTTGTCGTCGACTTCAACTTCGCCTATCAACCCTCGTGCGCCTTCGATCCGCGCTGGTCGTGCCCGCTGGCGCCGCCGGAGAACCGCCTGGACATCGAGGTTCGAGCCGGCGAGCGGATCGCCTGACGAGAGGGGCTGGGGCGGCAGATTTGCCTCGGCATCTCGCCGCCGCTTCTCTTGCTGTGGCCCCATTCGGACCTCGATCGCTCGGGCCGGAATTTGTGTTACTTGCCGAGGGCGCGCATGATGGGTGCCTGACCGACCCCCGTCCGATGTTTCGGTTCGCGAGACTCCGTCCGGCCGGCAGCCGGAAGGTCTCTGTGATCGTTCCCTTTCCCCGCCTGCATCCCGGGATGCCCCACGGGCGTCCCGAGTCGGCGGACCGGGTCGAACGGCGGGCGATGGCCATGTGGCCCCGCCTGAACCACAAGGCGCTCCACCGATGCCACGGCAACGCCGCCCGGATCGCCGTCCAGGTCGCGCGTCGAACTAAGATGACGCCCAAGGCCATCGAGAAGCTGATCTCCGACTGAGGCCGATGGCTCGGCAGCCGGCGCCGCCGGAGCGTCGCTGTGAACGGTCCGACCCGTTGCCGCTCACCCGGCCGGCGCCGGCTCGGATACGATCAAGTGAGCTGCCCGGGCCCGACGCGGCCGTCACGGCTTCCCCCGGCCAGTCTTGAGGCCTCATGACGACTCCGATCACCGCCGTCGCGTTCGATCTGGGCGGCGTCCTCATCGACTGGAACCCGCGCCACCTCTATCGCAAGATGTTCGGCGCCGACGAAGCGGCCATGGAGCGGTTTCTGGCGGAGATCGCCACTCCGGAGTGGAACGCGCGCTTCGACGCAGGCCGTCCTCTCGCGGAGGGCGTGGCCGAGCTCGTCGCGGCCCACCAAGACCAGGCCGAGCTGATTTTGGCCTATCGGCTGCGCTGGCACGAGATGCTGGGCGGGGCTTTCGAAGGGACGGTCGCGATCCTGCGTGAGCTGCGACGTGCCGGCCTGCGGACCTATGCCTTGAGCAACTGGTCGACCGAGACTTTCCCAGGGACGCGGCCGCGGTACCCCTTTCTGGAGGAGATGGACGGCATCCTCATCTCGGGCGAGGTCGGGGTCGGAAAGCCCGACCCGGCCATCTTTCGCCAGTTCCTGGCGCGCTTCGGGCTGACGCCGCAGGCTACGGTCTTCACCGACGACAGCGAGGCCAACGTGACCGTAGCCGCCGGGCTCGGCATGGTCGCGCTCCGGTTCACAGGCGATACCCAACTACGATCTGATCTCCGCCGACTCGGCCTGCCGCTCGCAGCGGAAGCGCCGGCGGCCGCCGAGTAGCCGGTCGTCGATCAGGCCGTTTCCACCGGGGCGTGAGCGCATGCCGGCGATGTCAGCGCGTAGGCTCGGGTCCGATCGGCGCCGATCGACGTTGCGATTCGCGTTCGAAATGGGTCCTTTCGGACGCGCCGTCACCTCCGTTCGGCACACGCCCCGGCCTCACGACGCGATTGAAGATTGGCCTCGACCAACTCACGCCGGGAGATGCCGTGAAGCCGATCGCGATCGCCAGGGAAGCGCTCGACGTGCTCGTCGCGCTCCCTTTGTTCGCCGTCACGCCGCTTCTGCGCCCGTGGCACACGCGCTGGGGAGCGACTCCGTCCGAACTCCGTTCAGCGATGCCCGGCGACGAACGATTCCCACGGGCTCAGTTCCACGCGACCCGAGCGATCACCATCGACGCGCCGCCGAGCGCGGTCTGGCCGTGGCTGATGCAGGTCGGGTACGGACGGGCCGGCTTCTACAGCTACGACCTGCTCGACAGCCTCGGCCGCCCCAGCGCCGAACGCGTCGATCCCGAACTCCAGGCGGTCAGGATCGGCGACTGGGTGCCCATGTCCCCGACGGTCAACGACACGACCGCCTTCAAGGTCGATGCCTTCGAACCAGCGGCCTGGATGCTGTGGCGCAAGCCCGACAGCACCTGGTCGTGGCGTCTCGAGCCGGTGGGAAACCGAACCCGGCTCGTCACCCGACTCCGTGTGGTCTACAACTGGCGCAAGCCGGCAATGGCGCTCATGTCGGTGTTCCTGATCGAGTTCGGCGACTTCGCGATGATGCGTCGAATGCTCAAAGGGATCAGGCGCCGCGCAGTGGCCGCTTCCCGATAACCTCGAGCGGCGTCGGCAGGGCGGGAGGTTGGGGCGGCACGCGTGCCTTTGGCCGCGGAAATGGACCGAAAGGCCGGCGATGGATGCGAGGGGAGTACCCTGGCTTACATGGATGAGTCAGGAGAAAGGCCTCACGAGCCGGCCGGGGGCGCTCAGTTCGAGTCGGACGCTCCGCTGGCACTGCAGATGGCCGGTCTGGCCGACCGCTATGTCGACCGGGGGCGCGCCCGGAAGGTGGCGCTCGACTTCTCGGACGCGAGCATAGACACCGCCGACGGGATCGGCCTGCAGCTGTACGAGTCTCTGACTCGAGAGGTCTTCGGCGCCAGGCTCGAAGAACGGAGGAAGGCTCTTGCGGCCGAGTTGGGGGCCTACTTCGGCGAGACTTTCATCCGGAACCACGGCGGCCATTGGGGCTGGGTAGCCGCGAGCGGCAGCTCGGTCTTCGGGTTGCGCACGGACGACGGGCTGAACGCCTTTCCTCTCAGCAAAGCGAGGAAGCGACTGCAGCGCGCGGAAAACGAGAGCCTCGCCACGCTGTACGGCTTCCTCTGGCGCTGGCCGGAAACCGTGGCACGGCGGCGGTCGTCCAGTTCCTGACCCGACCATCGCCCAGGCATCGCCTGGCGCAGTCGTTCAAGTACGCGGCCGGCGATCCGGCGCCGACGGCGAGGGTCTCATCTGGCGATAGCGTGCTTCCCGGCGGAGTCCGATAAGGCCACGCTGTGCCACATAGCATCTTTGCAGCGCGCCACCGGCAACATCTGGCCTGAGACTGTCGATTCCGATGTTTCGCGATCGTCGGTCCATTGAAGGGTGGCGGCTGTCGCCCGCCATCGGTCCGTTCGGAGGCGTCCAGTGCGCTACATGCTGTTGATCTACGGCGAGGAAACTCAGCAGGACGACGCCGCCACAGGCGACGCGCCTGAGATTTCGCCACCCTGGATGGAATACACCAACTGGCTGGCCCGGGAGGGAATCCTCCGCGGCGGTGACAAGCTGGCCGCGTCGCCGTCGGCGACCACGGTCAGAGTCCGCGATGGCAATCGCCTGATCACCGACGGTCCCTACACGGAGACCAAGGAAGTGCTCGGCGGCTACTACATGATCGAATGCGAGGACCTCGACAAGGCGCTCGAGGCGGCCGCGCGCTGCCCGGCGGCCTTTGGAGGATCGATCGAAGTCCGGCCGATAATCCCGATGCCGGCGCCCGCACCGGCCGGATGACTGAATCGGAGCCGGCGACCCAGCCACGGGCGACTCGCCGAATCAACGGCTCGACCGCCGAAAGCAACGCGGCAATCGAGCGTGCCTATCGCGACGCGTACGGAGGCGTTCTGGCGACGCTGATCCGCTTCCTCGGCGGAGATTTCGATGCTGCGGAGGAGGCGCTGGCCGATGTCTTCGCGACCGCGCTCGAAACCTGGCCGCGTGACGGCGTCCCGGCCAAACCAGCCGCCTGGCTGACGACCGCTGCCCGAAATCGCGCCCTCGATCGCATCCGGCGCGACAGGCGGCAGGCGGAGAAGCTCGTGCTGCTCGAGCAGGAAATGACGGGCACGGAGGTGGCGACGATGCAACTCGGAACCGACGGCGGGCTCGAGGACGATCGCCTGCGGCTCATCTTCACGTGCTGCCACCCGGCTCTGCAGCTCGACACGCGGGTCGCGCTGACGCTCAGGACGCTCGGCGGGCTGACGACGCCCGAGATCGCGCGGGCGTTTCTCGTCCCCGAGGCGACGCTTGCCCAGCGCCTCGTTCGAGCCAAACGCAAGATCCGGCAGGCCGCGATTCCGTATCGGGTGCCGCTCGGAGAGGAGTTGCCGGAACGGATCGAGGGTGTCCTGGCGGTGCTGTACCTCGTCTTCAACGAGGGATACCTGGCCAGCGCCGGCGAGGCGGCCGTCCGCCACGAGCTCTGTGCCGAAGCCATCCGACTTGCCTCGCTCCTGGCCGATCTCATGCCGGATCGGCCGGAGACGCACGGACTGCTCGCCCTGCTGCTGCTCCAGGATTCCAGGCGCGAGGCCCGCGTCGCCGCCGACGGCTCGATTGCATTGCTGGACGAACAGGACCGGACGCGCTGGGATGGGGCGGAAATCGCGCGGGGCCTCGAGGCGATGGATCGGGGCTTCGCGGCGGCGGCGCGGCTGTCGCATGCGTCGGTCGGGCGGTACCTGCTCCAGGCCGCGATAGCCGCGGAACACGCCCGCACGATTGACGGACGAGCAACCGACTGGCGGGCGATCGCCACTCTCTACGAGGCGCTCGCTCGGATCGACCCATCGCCGATCGTCGAGTTGAATCGAGCCGTGGCTATCGCTCAGGCGGAGGGCCCCGGGGCGGGTCTCGCGTTGCTGGACCAGCTCGCGGCCGGCGGCGAGCTCGCCGGCTATCACTTGCTACCGGCCGCCCGGGCCGACTTCCTGCGCCGTCTGGGGCTCTTCACGGAGGCCGCTGCCGAGTACGAGCGCGCCCTGGGCCTATCGGATAACGACGCGGAGCGCCGCTTCCTGCAGCGGCGCCTGGCGGAGACGCGAAGCTAGGCCGAGTGGTCTCGGAACGTGGCGTGCATCTCGAGCCCGCAGCGACCTGTCTGTGGGTGGAAATCGCCCGATTCTGCAAGTCGAGCGACGTGCGCGACCTGTCTATGGATGGAAATCGCCCGATTCTGCAAGTCGAGCGACGTGCGCGGCCGGCCAAGGCGAAAGAACGTGCGCGATTTCGGTCGCACCGAAGAGAATCGGGCCGTCCGGCGCAGTTCGAAGCCGTCGGGGCGCAATGAGGTCGGCTCGAAGCCAAAGACCGGCGTCAGATGCTCCAAACGGCGCTCCGAAGCCCGTTTCGACACCGCCCCGAGCGCGAATCTGGGTCGCCTTTTCGGCCACCTTGCCGGAACCTGCAAACGAGGCCTCCTGGTTTCGGTGTGGCCGAAAAGCTGCGCGATTGGCGCCACGATCGTCCGGGTTCAGGGTCGAAGCAGAGTTTAGTGCTGCCGCTGCCGCCCGAAACTGCCGGTGGATCCCCCGCGACTGCTAATCCTGGAGTTCGTCCAGAAAGGCCAGCACTCGATCGCACATAAGTTGGGCCGACACAGGGTCATGGCCCTCGAAGGCGGCGTCCTCGAAGAGATGGCCGCCTCCGTCGTAGGTAAAGACTGCGATGGAGACGCCAGACTGCTGGACCGCGGTTTCTAGAGCCCGGATTTGCCGGATGTCCACGTCCGGGTCGCCGTTTGCGTAGTGCAATTGCACCGGAACTGCCGGCCACGTTTTGATGCCGAACGCGGCCGGCGCGAAGGCGCCATGCATCAGAACCGCGGCCCTTGTGCCCGGTCTGGTCGCGGCCAGGAACTCAGCCGTGCTGGCGCCCATCGAGAAGCCGGCGAGAACGATCTCCGCCGGCAGGTCCGCCACGGCCACGCGGGCTCGTCGCATCAACTCCCCCATGCCGGTCGCGTCGCGCTTTCGGGCTCCGTCCTCGAGGCTGTCGAACACCTCGCCGTCGAAGAGATCGGGGGTGTGGACGGTGTGGCCGGCCGCTCGTAGCTGATCCGCAAACGCGCCGACCGCGGGCCTCAGGCCCAGGACCGAGTGGAACAGGACGACCTCTTGACCCAACTCAACCTCCCAGCGTCGCCACACCACGGCCTCGACATTCGAGGCCGGTGAAGTTGAGCTTACCCAGTGCGACGGCTACCGGGTCGGGCGCTTCGCAGGCCTATGCTGGACGTGAGCCGTCCGGCCCGCCGCTTCGCCGCCCCGCCGCTTCGCCGGCCCGCCGCTTCGCCGCCCCGCCGCTTCGCCGCCCCGCCGCTTCGCCGCCCCGCCGCTCTCCGCCCTGCCGGCCCGCCGCCACGCTCCGTTCCGCGCCGTTCCGAATTCGTCCTGGGAGGAACCGCCGATGTCGAAGATCACGCCCTGTCTTTGGTTCGACGGCAATGCCGAGGAGGCCGCCAACTTCTACATCGCGCTGCTGCCCGACAGCCGGCTGGGAACGGTCTCGCGCTCCCCGGCGGACAATCCGAGCACGCCGGCCGGAGCGGTGCTCGTCGTAGACTTCACGCTCGCCGGTCGGCCATTCACGGGGCTCAACGGCGGTCCTCAGTTCCCGTTCACCGAGGCGATCTCTTTCGTCATCGATTGCGAGGACCAACCGGAGGTCGACCGCCTTTGGGAGGCTCTGACCGCCGACGGCGGATCGCCGGGGCGGTGCGGCTGGCTGAAGGACCGTTTCGGCGTTTCATGGCAGATCGTCCCGCGCCAGCTCGGCGAGATGCTTGGCGACCCGGATCGCGCGCGTGCCGGCCGCGCCATGGAAGCGATGCTGAAGATGAACAAGATCGACGTCGCCGCGCTGCGTCGCGCGTTCGAGGGCGAGCCTGGCGCCTGAGCGGCCTGGGCGTCGGGGCCACGCACAGGTTCGGGCGGACTCCCGCAAGCGCGGTCGTCCGCCCGAGCCCGCCCTCGCGCTGCGCCGGCTACATCAGGCCGACGATGTGGCCCTCGGGGTCCGCGAAAAGCGCGATCGTCGTCTCGGGGGCGACCTGGGTGAGCGGCATGATCACCTTTCCGCCCAGCTGCTCGACGCGCTTGAGCGTGCCGGCCGGATCGTCGGCGTGCACGTAGAAGGTCACGTGCCCGTCGCCGCCCATCGGGCTCTTGCCGATGCCGGCGGTGAGCCCGCTCTCTTCGCGGTGCATCCCGTAGCCGTCGGGGTTGTTCGTGTCGAGGCCCCACCCGAACGCGTCCGCGTAGAACTTCTGGAGCTTGGGTCCGTCGCGGCCCACGACTTCGACGTGGATCACATGAGTTGCCATCGGTCGATCTCCTCGCCTGGATTTGGGTTTCGAACGACCAATCGCGAGGTCGTCCTGCCCAACCGACGAGCCGCACCGGCGCGGATCGACATCGCGGGCCGCCGGGTCGCTCCAGGCGGCACTATCGCCCCAACTGGCCCGCCTGCCGCGACGGTCGCGGGTCTCGCAACAACTCGCGAGCGATGGCTTCCGCCCAGGCGTCGATCTGGGCCCAGTCGCGGTAGTCGCCTTCGGCCATGAACTTCCTCGTGACGAATCGCTCGATCGCGCTGAGGTTGCTCTCGTCGATGGAACTGCGGTCAAGCGCGCCGGCAAAGACTCGATGGTCCCTGGCGCCTACCTCCGCCCGAAGTCCGGATACTTCCTTGGGCTCGATCGGATCGTGTCCGCTCGCCCAACGACCGACGGGTCCGCTGCTGAAGAGCCAGACCGGGACCTTCGAGAGAGCCGCGCGATTCCTCCGAACCAGCGCCACCGCCTCCTTCATCCAGTGCTGTCCGTAGATGCCGCTGCCGATGACGAATGCGTCGCAGGCCGGCAGCTCGGCGACCTGCTCCGCGGCCTGGAGTCCGGCATCCAGGCCTGCTGCCTGAAGCCGGGCGGCGATCCGTTCGGCGATTCCCCGGGTCGCCCCGAGGCGGCTTCCGTAGACCACGAGAACCTTCATCGCCGTCACCTCGTCCCTTGAGTCGCGGCCGCGGCTGCGCCGGGGCGCCCGTCGCGAATCCTGCCGTCTCGCATGTGGATTATGCGATCGCACGCCTGGCCCACTTCCGAGTCGTGGGTTGTCGATTGGTGGATGTCGCACGATTTCGGTGGCACCGAAGAGAATCGGGCGGCCGAGCGGCGATGGAGGCCGTCGCGGCGGAATTGAGATCGACTCGGAGCCAGAACCGGGCATCAGATGCTCCGAACGGAGCTCCGAAGGCGGTTTCGACGCCGTCCCGAGCGCGAATCCTGGGTGATCGTGCCGGCCACCTTGCCTGAGCCTGCGGATGCGGCTCGCCGGTTTCGGTGTGGCCGAAAAGGCGCGCGATCGGCGCGACGTCCGTCCGGATTCAGCGTGAACCGCGTCTGGCGTTGCCGTTGCCGCTCGTGAACCCCGCGGCCTTCTCCGATTCCCCGGCGCGTCAGCCGGCCTCGCCGAGCGGCCTCGCATGCGCGACCGAGTCGTCCAGGCGGAGACGAGTCCACGAAGCGCCCAGCATCAGAACCTGGAATGCCAGGTGCAGCCAGGCCAGGGCGGCGAACACGGCTGCAACGCCTCCGAACACGGACATCGCACCGGTGAGGAGGGGCGCGATGTAGACCAGCAACTCGGTAAGGCAGGTCAAGACCAGCCCGGCGATGAGTGCCGGCAGCCACAGAACGGACATCGGCACGTGCGTGTTCGGTACGACTCGATACATCACGCCGACGGCGGTCACGACCACGATTGCCGTCACGAGCGGGAAGGCCACGCCTGCCAGCGTCCGCTCCGCATCTCCTCCAGGTCCTTCGGCGATCCCGCCCGTCACCGCCACCTGGATCACGTAGATGGCAATCCCCGAGACAAGGCCGCCGATGAGCAGGAACGCCGAGACGAGGCTGCGGAGGATCCGATCTAGTGCGCCGCGGGCGGGGGTTCGGGCGAAGACTCGCGCGATCGCCTCGTCGAGCGCCCCGTAGAAGTGGCTCGCGCCCCACACCATGCCGACAAGGCCGACGATGGAGAAGGTGGCGGCGTGCGCCGCCACGCTGGCGAACCCGTCCCGGGCGATCGGGGCCAACGGGGCCAGCTGGCCGGTGAAGTCATCGACTAGGCGCTGACGGTCCGCCGGTGACGGAATCAGGTAGCCCAGGACGCCGACGCAGAAGAGCAGCCCCGTCAGACCGGCGAACAGGGCGCTGTACGCCAGGCCCTCGGCGAGGAGGCTACCCCCGGCGTAGTCGTAGACGGAGAAGATCTGCCGCGGCCGGCGTACGGGCGGCAGGTCGAGGATCCAGCCGAACAGCCGGCGGATGGGCCCAGCCGACGCCTGGGCCTCATCTACGCCGGCGCCCGCGGCCTTGAGATCGGATCCGGCCTTCCCACGCTGTTCGGGTGCGACCATGGGCTGCTCCTCTTCTATTCCACGTCGGTTCCGCAGTGCTCCATTGTCAATCCGCCGCCACGCTCGCCGCTCGGGCAATCGACGGCGGAGATCGGCCGATAAGCGGAGCCACTCCTGCGAGATCGACCGCCAGAAGAACTGCGGCGCCGACGAAGGCCACCGGGACTGCCGTCTCACCTTCGCGCCGATAAGTGGTATCGCAGACGTGGCAAGCTGCAGCCCGGCTACCCGATGGCATCTGACTACATGATCAGCTACGACGGCGACGGTCTCGTCGTCGGCTCGGACGGGACCGCTTACGCATCGACGGGCACAGCATCCGGCACAGCCATCGTCGCCATCAGCCGCTGAGGTCGGCGCGGCTCGCGAGGCGCGGCGACCGCGGTTACAGCGGCGCGCCGCCGCCACTACTCCAACTAGCGCCGACTGCCCGCGGCCGTGGCGGACCTTGAAGAGGCGGCCATTCGGGCGATCAGTTCGCCGACCTCGGACTTCGAGAGAGACCGGTCAACCTTCATGTCTGCCTTGAGATACGCGAAGTCCCGCGTGCAATTCCACGTCCGTCCGTAGCTCGGCGGGGCCAGGATGATCATCCGGGCTCCCTCGAAAACTGGAATATCGACCGGCCTACCTTCGTTCCAGATCCAGTGCCTGGTGGCCTCCTGGTCGGCTGCGCGGACAAGAGCCCCGTCGGATCGGATCGCGGTCCAGGCGCACAAATCCCAGACTCCTGTGATCGTTTCGCCGCTCTGCTGGGGCCCATCGCCGCGGGCGACCTCTACGGCTTGTCTGGATACGCGCCGGTGCCGCATGAATCCGGTCTGCGGGAAAGCATCCATCAGAAGGACATTGAGCTGGAAGTTGGCCGAGATGCCGGAGATCCGACCTGCTATTCCCAGCCCGGTCCCGGGTTCGACGGCTACGAAGGGCTCCTGATCCAGGACCAGGATCATCGTCTTGAGCCAGCCGGCGGAGTCATGCACGTCCTCGAGTCGGCCAAGGCCTGGAAGCGCCGAAACCGCCGACGCCCTCAGGTTCGGTGATACGCCGAACATCGCATTGCCGGCAGGCAGCAGTCGGTTCAGGAGATCCCACTCCCTGGAGTCCGACGGCATCTCCGCTCGGAGCCCATCTATGGCAGCCAGCATCGCTCCCGAATCGTCCCCGGGGTCGCGGCCCTTTTCCGGCGCGGCGGAGAGACGTGCCACGGCCGCCGCGCGGAGCCGATCGGCACCCTGAACGGCCGCCAGCATTCGTTCCACGAGGGCGGGACCCGCGGCGCCCGGATCGGCGCCACGTTCGCACATGTAGCCGACGACCGTCGCGGCAACCGCTGCGGCCCGGCTCGGGGCCGACCTGATTGCCGGTGCGAGCGCTGCCGCAACGTCCGCCATCCGAAGATCGGCCGGCCCGGCCAGGCTGCCCATTACCCTGGAGGCCTTTCCGGCAAGTTCATCCTCTGTTGTGTCCGGCCGGAAAGCAGCCTCCGCCAGACTCCGCGCCTCGGCTATCGGATCCACGTGCCCTCCTCGCTTTACGCAAGCATAGTTGCGTGCCGAGTAACGCAGAAGCCCCGTCGGGGGAGATTCGTACCGGTCACGTAGGGTTTGACAGCGCGTAGACTGCGAGGGCGTCTCGTACACGGGCCGGGAGATGGCCGGCTGATCCGGAGTGGGGTGTAGCTTGCCGGTCTGGAGAAGGGGCTGGGCGCGGGCCCGCGCCCGCTACGCGGCCGAGAGCGGCATCAACAAGGGTGCCATTCTGGCGCTCGCGGCATTCGCCGCGCTGCTCTACGTAGCTTTCGCGCTGTGGTTTGACGTCGCCTACCGGGCCATCGGGAAACTCGCATCGCAGCGGGTCGGGCAGAGGGCAAGAACCGCCATCTCGATCGCGGTCGCCGTCGTGGTGGTGCTCGGGATCTCGGCCGCCTGCGCCGGGCCGGCTCCCTCGCCGACCGCTTCGCCCCGCGAGGTTGCGGCCGCCACCGCCAGCGTGAGTCCGGCGCCGCAGACCCCCGAGGTCACACGATCGGTCGCGCCGACGGCCACTTCCACCCAGGCAGCCACTTCCCCGAGCCCGACGGCTGTCGACGGCGACGACGAAGCTGGCCCGAGCGCGCCTCCGGAGACGTCGTCCACTCCAGGCCCGACAGGCGTGCTGTTTGCTCATGCCACGCCGGGTTCGTCTTCGGATCGTCTGCCGGGCGAACCGGACGCCTCCCTCACGCCGGGTTCGCTCAATCCTGCCGTCACTCAGGCGACCATCGACTCGACCATCTGCGTCTCCGGCTGGACGGCGACGATCCGTCCGGCGAGCGACTACACGACAGCCCTCAAGATCCAGCAGATGACCGAGTACGGCTACAGCGACACCTCGACCTCCTCTTACGAAGAGGACCACCTGATCTCGCTCGAGCTGGGCGGCGCGCCGACCGATCCGCGCAATCTCTGGCCCGAACCGTACACGGCGGCGCTGAGCGATGGCCGACCCACCGGCGCGCACGTCAAGGACGGCTTCGAGACGAAGCTCAAGGACGAGGTCTGCAACGGAACGGTCACGCTGAACCTGGCCCAGTCCGAGATCGGCGACAACTGGGTCCACGCCTACTACGGGATCCCGCTCGCTTCTTCCACGCCGACCGCGGGGCCCACGCCGACGCCGACCGCGACCCTGCCGCCGACTGCCGCACCCACTTCGGCGCCGACCCCGGCGCCGACTGCTCCGCCGCGACCGGCGCTCTCGGTCCGCATCACGAGCCTGCCGGCGAAGGTCCGGCACGGCGCCGGCGCCACCATCGCGGCCGTCACCTCGCGCGGCGCCACCTGTACCGTGAGCGTCACCTACGCGTCCGGAACGGTCTCGACCGCCAAGGGCCTGGCTCCGACGAGGACGGCGAGTTCGACCGGCAAGGTCTCGTGGACCTGGACGGTCGGGTCGCGCACAGGGCCGGGTACTTCGACCGCCGAAGTCGACTGCTCTCTCGCGGGCGACTTCGCGAGCGCCACCAAGAACTTCCTGGTCACCACGTAGCGATGGAGACGATTCCGGCCCACGCCGTCGCCGCGTCCACGGTGTCGCTTCGCGATACCGAGCCGTACGTCACGAGCACCCACTCGTGCTTCCGCAATTGAGGCACTTATAGCAGGACCCGTTGCGGACCATGATCGAGCCGCATTCGGCGCAGCTGGGGGCGTCGGCCTGGCTGGTGAAGGTGACCTGGCTCTTGCCGATGCCGAGGCTGCCGAGGGTGTTGCGTGCGGCGGTGCCGTTGCCGTTTCCGTTGGACTTGCCACTGCCGTTGCCGTTGGGGCTGCCGAAGGCAGGGGAGGAGGCGGAGAGCGGGCGCTCTGTGGAGCCCTCTCTGGCGGGAGGCGTTGACTGCGCTCCGGAGTCGGGAGCTGCCACGGCGGTAGTGCCACTCGGCGGTGAAGCCGGCGCAGCGGCGGGTTGCGGGGCGGCGGCCCCGCTGGCAATTCCTGAGCTCCCGGCGCCACCAGAACCTGCGGCGCCGGTTCCGCCTAGTCCAAGGTTGAGAGGCTGCACCGAAGATTCCGCGGTCGCCGACCGGTCGATCAAGCCGAGCGTGGCTCGGTCTTCCGGCGGCAGGAACCGCGAACCCATCCAGCGGAAGATGTAGTCCACGATCGACTTGGCGATCGGGATCTCCGGGTTTGCGGTGAAGCCCGACGGCTCGAA
>PMBR01000115.1 GCA_003152995.1 Chloroflexota bacterium
CGGACACCTCTCCGCGCGAGAGAATACCAGAGCCGGGCGACTGTTCGGTCGGGCGTCGCCAACGTGGGCGACGGCGGCGGGCGAGCTGTCTGCCGAGGAGGGCGACTGCGGCGGGCGAACCCTTCGGATTCCCGGGTTGCTCGTGTACGACCGGTCTAGGTGGCTGCCGCTTTGAGGCGCTCGCCGGCGCGCAGGCCTTCGACAGAACCGGCCTTCGCGAAGAGCTCCTCGGCCTCGTCGCAGCGGATGCCACTCACGATCTTGAGCTTGCGCGTCAGCCGGCTGTCTTGAGCCAGCTGGAGAGCGCCGCCGGCCGCGCCGTCAACGAGGTTCGAGGCCGCGAAGACCAGAGCTTCCACGTCGCAGGCCAGCAGCGCCCCGACGCACATCGGGCATGGCTCGCGCGTGACGAAAATCGTGGCGTCGGCCAGGCGGCTGCGACCCATCTTTCGTGCGGCCTCACGCAGGGCGACGATCACCGCGTGGGCCGTGGGGTCGTTGGTTTCATGGACCTTGTCGTGGGCCCGGGCGACCATCGCGTCGTTTACGACCGCGACTGCCCCGATCGGCGCCTTGCCCTGGTCGAGCGCCATCTGGGCCTCGGCCAGAGCTTCTCCCATGAAGAGTTCGTAGTTCATTGGCTGATCATACAGGCCCGCGCGGGCGAAAAACGGCTCCGGAAGGCCGTGGCCCGGACCCACCGGCGAGGCACTTCAGGTCGCGCTCTGACCGATCGGGACGCGAGCAGAGATCGATCGAAGCGGACTTTCAGTCCTGTCCAGCCTGCGGTTCCGTCACCGGCTCGGACAACTCGCGGATCGCCCGCGCGAGGACTGACATGTCCTCGTCGCCGTGACCGCCCTCGAGCAGCCGGTCCTCCAGCGCCGCGGCAAGCATCGCAACCGGAAGCATGACCTCCGTCGCCGCCGCGAGTTCGAGCGCGATCCCGAGATCCTTTCTGTGGAGCGCCAGGCGGAAGCCGAGCGGGTATTCGTCGTCGATCATCGGGCCGCTGCGGTTTGCGAGGACCCAGCTCTGGGCCGCGCCGCCCGCCAACGCCTCGACCAGCAGGTGCGGATCAAGGCCTGCCCGAATGCCGAGCACGATTCCCTCCGCCACGCCCAGGTACGCCCCGCCGATGATCACCTGGTTCACGGCCTTGGCGGCCTGGCCGTTGCCGAGGGGCCCCAGGTGAGTGATGGTCCTTCCGATCGCCTCGAGGACCGGTCGGGCCCTTGCGACATCTGTGTCGGAGCCGCCGACGAAGATCGTCAGCGTGCCCAGGCGCGCGCCTTCCGAGCCGCCCGACACGGGCGCGTCGACCATGCCGACGCCACGTTCCGCAAGGCGGCTGCCGAAGTCTCGGGTCGCTGCCGGCGAGATCGTCGAGCAGTCGATGATGAGGGCTCCGGGGGCGGCGCCGTCGGACACTCCGGCAGAACCGAACAGGACGGCCTCGACATCGGGGGTGTCCGAGACGCAGACGACGACGACGTCCGAGGCGGCGGCGAGTTCGGCTGGCGTTGCGGCTTCCCGGGCGCCCAGCTCCAGCAGCGCCGAGGCCCGGCCGGCTGTTCGATTCCAGACGGTCAGCGGCGCGCCCGCACGGGCCAGATTGGCGGCCATCGAGGCGCCCATGGTGCCGAGCCCAACGAAGCCGATACGTTCCACGATTGCTCCTTCGCCAGCTTGGTTCTGCCCGCGACCATGCTAGCGGCTGGTGCCGGGATCGCGGTCGGGCCGGTGATACGATCTCGCCCCGAGGAGACAACCCCCTGCCCGAGGTGAGGCTTGCCGGTGGGTGATCGATGCCGACCGAACATCGGCCGGGCCCGACTTCTGCTTCTGGCGCCGGCGGCGCTCTTCCTGCTGACCTTCACCCGTCCGGGGACGCGAGCGGTCCGAAGGCTGGCCCGATGGCTGGATTCGCGCGTTGACGGCTTCTCGGCGTCGAACGCGAGCGGCTACGCCCGCCTCGTTGCTCCGGCGATGCGGCGACTCTACGAGCGCGTGGCCCGAGATGTCATCGCCGAGTGGGCGGGCTCGGGCGACGGCGCACGCGGACGCGACGGCGGACCTGGCCGTGACGGCGGACCTGGCCGCGACGGCGGACCTGGCCGCGACGGCGGATACGGCCGCGACGGCGGATACGGCCGCGACGGCGGACCTGGCCGCGACGGCGGACCTGGCCGCGACGGCGGCCCTGGCCGCGACGGCGGCCCTGGCCGCGACGGCGGCGGCGTCGCCATACTCGACATCGGCTGCGGACCGGGCGACCTGGCCGCTATGCTCGCGAATCGCCTGCCGTCGGCCCGGATCGTCGGCCTGGATCTGTCGCCGAGCATGGTCGAGCTGGCGCGAAGGCGCGAGACTGCCGACGGTCGTCTTCGGTTCGAGCTTGGCGACGCCGCCGGCATGTCATTCGAAGCCGAGTCGTTCGACGTGGTCGTTTCGACGTTGAGCTTGCACCACTGGCCCGATCCCGGGGCCGGTTTCGCCGAAATCGGACGCGTGCTTCGACCAGGCGGCGTGGCCCTGGTCTACGACCTGCGCCTCCTGACTCTGGAGGCCGAAACGTTGCCGGATATCGCGCGCCGGGCGGGGTTGCCCGCCTCGCGGCTTCGGTTCGAACGCCTGGGCGGCGGTCTGCCGGCGAGCTTCTTCGTCCGTTTCCGCATCGACCGGCCGATCCAAGATCCCGCCGACTACGTCAACCTCGCTGCGCCGGCAGCCGGCCATGCTAGAATCCCGGCCGCTGTGACTCCTGGAGAGGTCGCATAGTCGGTCTAGTGCAGCGGTTTGCTAAACCGCCAGGTGGGGTAACCTGCCTCGAGGGTTCGAATCCCTCCCTCTCCGCCAGTCTCTCCGCATTCGAGGCACAGCGGCGCGCGCCCGTAGCTCAGTGGATAGAGCGCCAGGTTGCGGACCTGGAGGTCGTGGGTTCGAGTCCCGCCGGGCGCGCCAAACATCTGAACGTGGAACGACCCCGAGAAGTTCCTCGGGGTCGTTCTGTCTTAGCCCATCTCAGAGACCGCCCGGCCGGCGTTTCACCGGCGCGTTCTGGCACCAGGTTGCCTGCGGCGGCGCGCTACACTCTCGGGAGCCCATTGTGACCGCGGTCGAAAGGGGCGATTCGGCCGCCTCAGCCGCTCCCGATCCGTCCGGGCGCGGAAAAGGTTGGTGATGGACACAGGCCGCGACAGTCGCACCTCCGCGACGCCGGGCCCCGATCTGGCCGGCGAGAGTGCGTCCGAGACCGTCCGTATCGACGCGCGAGCGGCGGCTCTCGACGACCAGACCCGGGCCGAGGACGCGCTGCGCGCGTCGGAAGCGCGCTACCGACAGGCTCTGGTGGCCACCGAAGCCGCCCTGGCCAAAGCCCAGGCTCTCTATCACATCAGCAGTTCGCAGGTGGCAGCGGAAAGCCTCGAAACCCTGCTCCAACGCGTTGTGGAGGTCGTGGCGGAGGCGCTCCCGGCCGAGCGAGTCAATCTGTTCGCGATCGACTCGGACGAACGTGCGGTGACGGGCAACTACCTCAGCGGCCGCGGCAGCCAGAAGATTGCCCTGATCGACTACGACGAGGTCATGGAGGGGCTCGGCGGGTGGGTGATGATCCACCGCGCCGCCACTCTCTCGCCCGGTGGCATTCGCGATCCGCGCGAGTCGCAGCAGGTTCACGATCGGCGAGCGTCATTCGGCCACGGCCCGATGATGGTCGCCCCGATCCTCTACGGAGACCAGGCCCTCGGCCTCATCGTCGCCGTCAATCGGCCGGGAGACCGGGAGTTCGACCAGGCCGACCTGGACCTGCTCTCGGCGATGGCGAGCCAATCGGCCATCTCGATCGAGGACACGGCCATCCGCGAGCAGCTCCGGGCAGCCCGCGACGAGTTGGAAGACCGCGTCGCCCAGCGCACCACCGAGCTCAGGGAGAGCGAGGAGCGCTACCGCCGCATCACCGAAACGATCACGGACTACATGTTCACGGTGAGGGTGGATCCGGGAGGCAGCCTCGAGACTCACCACGGCCCCGGCAGCGTCGCCGTCACGGGCTACTCACCGGAGGAGTTCTCCGCAAATCCCGGTCTGTGGCTCGAGATGGTCGTGCCGCAGGATCGCGACAAGGCTCTGGCTCAGGCGACCGACGTGGTCGGCAACGGCTCGGCCCGGCCCGTCGAGCACCGGATCGTGCGCAAGGACGGTGTGGTTCGCCTGGTCCGTAGCACGCTCGTAGCCCAGTACGCACCGGACGGCGCCCTCGTGGCCTACGATGGATTGCTGCAGGACGTCACCGAGCGGCGCGTTCTTGAGGAGCAACTGGCCCAGGCCCAGAAGTTGCAGAGCATCGGGCGGCTCGCCGGGGGCGTGGCGCACGACTTCAACAACCTGCTGACCGCAATCCTGGGCAACGCCGAACTGACGATGATGGATCTGCCCGAAGGTCATCCTGCGCGCGACGGCGTGCGGGAGATCGTCAAGGCCGCGGAGCGAGCGGCCAGCCTGACCCGACAGCTCCTGTCGTTCGCGCGCAAGCAGATGATCGAGCCCGTTCCACTCGATCTCAGCATGGTCGTAGCGGGGTCGATCGAGATGTTGCGCCGTCTGCTGGGCGAGGACGTCGAGATCATGGCCGAGCTCGATGAGGGCCTGGCGATCGTTCAAGCCGATCCAGGACAGGTCCAGCAGCTTCTGGTCAACTTGACCGTCAACGCCCGGGACGCCATGCCCGACGGCGGGCGACTGGTGATCGAGACCGCCAACCTGGAGGTCGGAGACGATTTCGGCGCGGCCCACCCTGGCGTGGCCCCGGGTCGCTACGTGACCCTGACTGTGACCGATACTGGAACTGGCATGAGCGACGACGTGCTGCGGCATCTCTTCGAGCCGTTCTTCACCACAAAACGCCAGGGCGAGGGGACGGGTCTCGGTCTTGCGACGTGCCACGGCATCGTCGAGCAGAGCGGAGGCCACATCATGGTTCACAGCGACCTGGGTGTGGGCACGACGATGACGATCCTCTTACCGGTCGCTGAGGGCGCTCAGCGCCCGGCCGGCGAGCCCAGCGTGTCGATGCCTCCGCCAACCGGCACCGAGACGGTTCTGGTCGTGGAGGACGACGCCAGCGTTCGCCGCCTGGCTGTGCTCGGGCTTCGCGCCAACGGCTATGCGGTACTGGAGGCCGCCAATGCGGCCGAGGCGCTCGAGCTGGCTGCCGGCTCCGCCTCGATAGACATGCTCGTGAGCGATGTCGTCATGCCGGGCATGCGCGGCCCGGAGCTGGCTACGCGGCTTCGAAAGCTGCGACCAGGCGCCAGGCTGCTGCTCGTTTCCGGGCACCCGGAGACCAACGAGGCCTTCCGCGATCACGAGGGCCGGGTGATCCAGCTGCTCCCCAAACCCTTCACCCCGGAGCACCTGGCCCGAAAGGTTCGCGAACTCCTGGACACCGAATAGCCGCCGACGTGGCCGAGGTTCGGGTCTTCCTTTCCGGCCTCGTGCTCCGCGACCGGCACCTTTCCGTCCCGGTTCGGAGGTTGCCGAACGGCAGTTCTATGGTCAGGCCACGCAAATGCCGCGGTCCCGAGCAGGCCGATTCCATTTGACACCACGCTCGTGGCCCGCTACTGTCGCGAGCACTGACATGGAACAAACCTTCTTCTTTTATCGGAACCCGGCATGACCGTTCCCGGAGCCTAGGCCCGGGATCGCGGGTCGTGCCGGGTAGAAGCAGAGGCAACGCCTCTGCTTTTTTGTTGCCCGACCAGGAGCCAACTTCGGCCGAGCCGCCGTTGGCTGCGGCAGGCCCCGAGCCAACCTGCGGTTGGCTTACCAGGAGGACCGCCAGATGATCGTAGTGATGTCCGTAGGGGCGACCGAACAAGAAGCCAACGACGTCCGGGACCTCGTCAAGAGTGCCGGACTGACGCCGCATGACAACTACGGCACTCAGCGAGTTGTGATCGCAGTTCTCGGCGACGTAGGGCCGCAGAGGGACCATCTCATGAGCAAGCTGAACCTCATGCCCGGCGTCGATTCCGTGACGCCCATAAGCCGGCCGTACAAGCTGGCATCCCGGGAGTCGCACCCCGAAGACACCGTCATCGAGCTGGCCGGCACGAAAGTCGGCGACGGCTCGCTGACTATCATGGCCGGCCCATGCTCCATCGAAGGCCGCGAGATGATGATGGAGACGGCGAGGGCCGTGGTTGCGGCCGGGGCGACGATACTTCGTGGGGGCGCATTCAAGCCGCGCACCAGCCCATATGCCTTCCAGGGATTGGGGATCGAAGGGCTGCTGTACCTGGCCGAAGCGGGCAAGGAGACGGGCCTGCCCACGATCACCGAGGTTATGGAACCGAGCCAGGTCGAGGTGGTGGCCAAGCATTCGGACATTCTCCAGGTCGGAACGCGGAACATGCAGAACTACTCGCTGCTGACGGCCGTCGGCAAGGCCGGCAAGCCGGTCATGCTCAAGCGCGGCTACGGAGCCACGATCGAGGAATGGCTGATGGCGGCCGAGTACATCGTCTCGTCGGGCCAGCCCAACGTCATCCTGTGCGAGCGTGGCATCCGAACCTTCGAGACGTACACACGCAACACGCTCGACCTGACGGCCGTTCCCCTGCTCCACCACCTGACCCACCTGCCGGTTGTCGTCGACCCATCCCATGCCACCGGCAAGCGCTGGCTCGTGAAGCCCATGGCCCTCGCGGCCGTGGCCGCCGGCGCCGACGGGGTCATGGTGGAGGTCCACCCCAAGCCGGACGAGGCCATGTCCGACGGCGAGCAGTCGCTCACCTTCGGCCAGTTCGAAGATATGGCGAGCGCAGTCAAGAAGATCCACCAAGAGGTCAGAACCTTGACTAAGGACCCTTTCGCGATGACGGGCTCGGTCCGCGCCGGCGGCACCAGCAAGCACTGATCCGATGACCAGCTCGCTCCTCCGCGGGGAGCCGTCCCACTCTGTTCAGAACGCCGCGCGCCTGCGCGGCGAGCCGCGGCTGCCCGGCGACAAGTCGATCTCGCATCGGGCGCTGATCATGGCCGCCCTGGCCGAGGGCCGGAGCGTGATCAGCGGGGCGGGCGACGGACGCGACGTCCGGGCTACCGCCGGGATCGTCGCCGCGTTGGGAGCGGGCGTCGAGCGGATGTGCGAAGACGGCCTCAACGTCGATTACCTGGTCATGTCGCCCGGCGTGGACGGCCTTCACGAATCCGAGGCCGTTCTCGACTGCCGCAACTCCGGAACGAGTCTTCGACTGTGCTCCGGAGTACTGGCCGGTCTCCCCTTCTTCTCCGTCCTGGACGGTGACGCTTCATTGCGGAGCCGTCCGGTGGCCCGTATCATCGAACCGCTGCGCTCGATGGGCGCGGATATGCACGCACGTCGATCCGATTCCCTACCACCACTGGTCGTCATCGGTCGCTCGCAATTGCGGGCGATCGATTTTGAGACACGCGTTCCAAGCGCCCAGGTCAAGTCGGCGATCCTGCTGGCCGGCCTGCGTGGGGAGGGTCGAACAACGGTGCGTGAAGCGGTGGCCACGAGAGACCATACCGAGCGCATGTTGCGCTCGCGCGGCATCGAGATCCGGCGTGAGCCGGCGGAGAGTTCGGGAGGCGGGTCCGTGGCCTGGTCGCTGGAGGGTGGAACGCGGCTCTCACCGCTCGACGAGCGCGTCCCGGCCGATCCGTCGGCTGCCGCCTTCTGGCTCGTGGCCGGGGCGATCCATCCGGACGCCGAGCTGACGCTGCGCGGCGTGGGCGTCAACCCGACCCGACGGGCTGTCGTCGACTTTCTGGTCCGAATGGGCGCTCGACTCGAGGAGACGGCGGTCGGCGAACCATGCGGCGATGCCGGCGAGCCGCTGGCCGATCTCAGGGTCCGCACGAGTGAGTTGAGGGCCATCGACCTCGGCCCCGACGACGTGGCGTCAGCAATCGACGAAATTCCGATCCTGTGCCTGGCCGCCACCCAGGCCCGCGGCAAGACGACGATCCGTGGCGCCGGGGAGCTTCGAAACAAGGAATCCGACCGCGTCGCGGGCATCGTCGCCGGCCTCAGCGCGCTGGGAGCGCAAGTCTCCGTCAGCGGCGACGACATTACGATCACCGGTCCGACCCCGCTGGTCGGGGCAGCCACCGAATCCCTCGACGATCACCGGCTGGCGATGACCTTCGCCGTGGCCGGCCTCATCGCCCGCGGCACGACGACCATCGACCTGGCAGAGAGCGCTGCCGTCTCGTACCCGAGCTTCTTCCTCGAACTCGAAAGGCTTACAGCATGACCAGTCGCGTCGTCCTGATCGGCCATCCGGTCGCCCACTCCTTCTCGGGTGGGATGCAGCAGGCCGCCTTCGATGCCCTCGGTGTCGACGCTCGCTACGAGCTGTGGGACCGCCGGCCGCTCGACCTTGCCGACGCCATCGCGGAGTTGCGTGGCGACGACTTCCTGGGGGCGAACATCACGATCCCCCACAAAGAGCACGTCGTGCCGCTCGTCGACAAGCTCACCGAAGAAGCGCAGGCCATCGGCGCGGTCAACGTGATTGCGCGCGACGGCAAGAAGTTGATCGGCCACAACACCGACGTGGCCGGGTTCAAGGCGGCCCTCGACAAGATCGTGGGTCGTCAGAAGATGCCGCGCTACGCCGTCGTCCTGGGCGCCGGCGGGGCGGCTCGCGCTGTCACCTATGCTCTGATCACCGGCGGGTTCCAGCGAGTGGTGGTCTTCAACCGCCACCTCCATCGCGCCGAGGGAATGGTCCGGCATTTCGGCCGGAGCGCTGCGCACATGGACCTGCGGGCGATGCCGTGGCACGAGTCGGTCCTGGAAGCTGAGCTGGCCAAGACGAAGCTCCTGGTAAACGCAACTTCCATCGGCCTGGTCCCAGGCGAGACGCCGATCCCCGCCGAGCTGCTGCCGCCCGATCTGTTCGTCATGGATCTGATCTACAACCCGGCGCAGTCGCAGCTGCTCAAGAATGCCGCCGCGGCGCGGGACACGATCCTCAACGGCGAGCACATGCTGCTCCAGCAGGGCGCACGGTCGTTCGAACTCTGGACCGGCAAGGTCGCCCCGCTTGACGTCATGCAGGCCGAGCTCGATCGCGCCCGCGAGCAGGGTCTTCGTCCGATGCCGATCGACATGGGGTCAGCAAGCGGGCAGCCTGTTGACCCTGGCGCCGGCCCGACGGCGCCTCGTGGCTAGGAGATCGATCGAATGGGCCGCCTTCGCTTCCTGACCGCCGGGGAGTCGCACGGCCCTGCCCTGGCCGCCACGCTCGAAGGCGTGCCCGCGGGGTTGCCCTTGACGGCCGAACAGATCGCGCTCGACCTGGCCCGGCGCCAGCGCGGTTACGGCCGGGGCGCTCGCAGCACTTCCATCGAGCAGGATCGGGCCGAGATTCTGGGCGGCGTGCGACACGGGGTGACGATCGGGTCGCCGATCCTGTTGCTCATCCGCAACCGCGACTGGGAGAACTGGACGCGGGTGATGCAGGTCGAGCCTCTGACGGACGAGCAGGCCGCCGAGCTAGCCGGGCTCGTGGAGGCGGGCGACAAGCGCGCCGCTCCAATTACGCGGCTGCGCGCCGGACACGCGGATCTTGCCGGCGCCTCGAAGTACGGCTTTGACGATGTCCGAAACATCCTGGAGCGAGCCTCGGCGCGCGAGACGGCGGCGCGGGTCGCGGCCGGAGCCGTTGCGCGGGCGCTGCTCGCCAGGCTCGATATCGACGTCTGGTCGCACACCGTCGAGGTCGGCGGAGTGGCGACGGATGTGGCGCGAGCCACTCGCACCCGCGAGGAAGCGGAGGCGAGCCCGCTGCGCTGCCTCGACGCCGACGCTGAGACGCGGATGGTGGCCCGCATCGACGAAGCGCGCGATGCCGGCGACACGGTGGGCGGCGTGTTCGAGGTGGTGGCCCGGGGCGTGCCGACCGGTCTGGGAAGCCACGTCCACTGGGATCGGCGGCTGGACGGAGCCCTGGCCGGCGCCGTCACGAGCATCCCGATCGTCAAGGGCGTGGAGTTCGGCCTCGGCTTCGCGCAGACGCGGCTCTTCGGGTCCGCGGTCCAGGACGTGATCCAGCGGCGCGACGCCGAAGGCGCCTGGCTACGCGGCACGAACAATGCCGGGGGCCTCGAAGGCGGCATCTCCAACGGCCAGCCGATCGTAATCCGGGGCGCCGTGAAGCCCATATCGACGCTGCCACGGCCGCTCCCGTCCGCGGACCTCATCACCGGCGAGCCGGTGGCGAAAGCCCACTACGAGCGCAGCGACATCAGCGTCGTTCCGGCGACGGGAGTGGTCGCCGAAGCGATGGTCTGCCTTACGCTCGCCGACTTCGTTCTGGACAAGTTCGGCGGCGATTCGTTGGTGGAGCTACTGGACAACGCCACGCGCTACCGGGCCAGGGCCGCCGGACGAAATCTGGCGCGACCGGCAGCGCCATCGAGCGGCGTGCGAGCCGGGGGCTCGGGTTCGGGCGCGGCTCCGGCCGAGAGCGAATAGACCGTGGATCTGGTACTCGTCGGCCTGTCGGGGAGCGGCAAGAGCGCCGTCGGCCGGCGCCTCGCCCAACGTGAAGGCGCGATTCTAGTAGACCTCGACGATCTGATCGAGAGCCGCGTCGGCCGGCCCGTGACTGCGATCTTTGCCGACGAGGGCGAGGCCGCCTTCCGCCGCTACGAGCGCGAGGCGATCCTCTCCCTCGGCCAGGCCGATCTGGATCCGGGCATCCGGCGCGTGATTGCCACCGGCGGCGGGGCCGTCATCGATCCCCGCAACCGCTGGCAACTGTATCGCGGCCGCTTCGCAGTCTGGCTGCGTGCCGCGCCGGAAGTCCTGGCCGGCCGCGTCAGCCGCAGCGCAAACGTGCGCCCGGTAATCTCAGGCCGCGACCCGACCGCCGCGCTCCGGGAGCTCGCGGTCGCGCGGGACCGCTTCTATGCCCCGGCGATGGAGATCAATGCCGGGGCCCCATCGGCCACAATCGTGCGAGCCCTCATGGGTCGCGGTGCCGAAAGGCCGACCGATTCGGTCACGCTCCTCCGAGCAGATACCGCACTCGGGCGAGTCGAGATCGGACAGGGCATCGCGGCAGCGGCCATCTCCGGGGCACTGCGCCGCCAGCATGCCCGGCGGGTCATCCTGATCGCGGAGCCAAAGACGTGGGCAGTTGCGGGCGCCGGCATTGCCGACGCCCTGGCCGCCGACGGCTGGCCGGTCGAGCGCGTCATGTTGCCGCGCGGCGAGGCCGCCAAGCGCCTTCGGGTCGTGGAGCAGGCATGCCGCGAACTCGCCCGCCTGCGCGTCGATCGGCGGGAGACGCTGGTCGCCGTCGGCGGCGGGGCGCTGACGGACGCCGCCGGGTTCGTCGCCGCCACGTACCTTCGCGGCGTGCCGATCGTCCAGGTGCCGACGACGCTCGTGGGTCAGATCGACGCGGCCCTGGGCGGCAAGACGGCCGTGGACCTGCCGGAGGGCAAGAATCTGGTCGGTGCATTCCACCAGCCGGTGGCATTCGTCGCCGACGTGTCGCTCCTGGAAACGCTGCCGCCCAGACAACTCCGCGCCGCCCTGGGCGAGGCCGTGAAAATGGGCATTCTGGGCGACGAGCGTCTCCTGGAGCTCATCGAAGAGGATGGCGAGGCGATCGCGCGGGGCGACCGGCGGCCGTTCGAGTCGGGCAGTCTGGCCGAACTCGTCGAGCGATGCGCCTGGGCCAAGGTCGAAGTCGTCAGCGCCGACGAGCGCGAGTCGGGCCTGCGAATGACCCTCAATCTGGGTCATACGATCGGCCACGGCATCGAAGCCGCGGCGGGCTACAGCAAGATCCTCCACGGCGAGGCGGTGGCGTACGGTTTGCGAGGCGCCTTCGCCGTCGCCCGCAGCCTCGACATCGTGCCCGCCGAGCGAGCCCGGCGGATCAACGGCCTGCTGGACCGGCTCGGACTTGCGCTTACGCCGCCAACTGTCTCGCTGGACTCAGTCCGCGATCACATGGCCACCGACAAGAAGCATGCCCTGGGCCGTCTGAGCTGGGTCCTTCCCACGGCCACGGGCGTCATCGTCCGCTCGGACGTACCCGCCGAAGCGGTGGCTGCCGGCGTGGCGGCGGCCCTCCGCCTCTCGCCCATCGCCACCACCGCGGAGGTTTCGGTCCGGCCATGAATCGCGTGCTTGTGCTCAACGGTCCGAACCTGAACCTGCTCGGTACCCGCGAACCGGAGATATACGGCCGCACGACGCTGGCGGAGATCGACGAGCAGCTCGTGCGCCGCGGCGCGGAACTCGGCCTGACGGTCGTGACATTTCAGTCGAATCACGAGGGCGTCCTCATCGACCGCCTGCACCGGCGAGATTTCGATTGGGCAGTCGTGAATGCCGGAGGGCTGACGCACACCAGCATCTCGCTGCGTGACGCCCTGCTCGGGATCGGTCTGCCGTTCGTCGAGGTTCACCTCTCCGACCCGTCGAAGCGCGAGCCGTTCCGGCACGTCAACTACCTGCACGACCTTGCCGTCGAGCGAATCGTCGGTCGTGGCGCCGCTGGTTACACGGCGGCGCTCGAATTCATAGCCGATCGCCTCGGTACCGCCCCCAAAGCGGCCGACGGAGCGGAGACCGCCGGTCATGAGTGACGGACGAAGAGGGTCGAAGGACATCACGAAGCCCGGCGAGCTCGAGGCACTGCGATCCCAGATCGACGAACTGGACGTCCAGATCGTCAAGCTGCTCAACCGTCGAGCGCGGCTCGGCGTGCAGGCCGGTCACGCGAAGGTCGCGAGCGGTCGGCCGGTCGCAGACTCCGAGCGCGAACGCGAGGTGCTCGTGCGAGTGGCCATGGCCAACGACGGGCCAATGCCACAGGACGCCCTGCTGGCGTTGTATCGCCAGTTGATCGAGACTATCAAGCGACTCGAGGAGCTCAAAGGCGTCGGGTCGGAAGGTGATTCGAATGACTGAGACCAGGCTTCCAAAGGGCAAGATGCGCACCGTCACCGTCGCCGCCCTCCTTGGCGTGTTCGTCGGGGCGGTCGTCCTGGCAATCGGGGCCCGGTTCCTGCCGGGGCGGCTCACGCGGCTCGTCAAGAAGCCGGGCGGCGGCGCCCGGAGTTAGTCCGGCTCCGCCGATCGCGATCGGTTCCCACGGCCGCGGTCGAGGATTCACGTCGTCGCGAAAACTTCGTGGCCACCCCGATAAGGAATTGGCACCCGCCCTCCGACACCTTGGGGGATGCCTGCATTCCATGTCTCCAAACTCAAGGCCACGGCGATCCTGGCGCGGCTGGCTTCGCGCCTGAGCCACGCCGGCGAGCTATGCAGGCGGATTGCACCCAAGCTCGACCTGTTCGTGCTCTCGGCCACCATCGTGATGCTGGCTCTGTGCATCTACGCACAGTTCCAGATCGGCGCCCTGGTCTCGATATCGCTTGCCTCTCTTGTGGTCGTTCGACAGCTCGTGACCGTTCGCCATGTCGTGGAGGTCGATCGGGAGCGTCTCAGGTCCGAGGCTCGCTTCGGCTGGCTCGTCAAGAACTCGTCCGACTTGATCATGGCCGTCGACGCCTCCCGCAAGCTCGACTACGTCAGCCCCTCGGTCAAGCGCCTGCTCGGAGCCGGTGACGGCAAGCTCCTGGGCGCTCCCCTGACCGGCCTCGCCCATCCCGAGGACGTCGGCGCGGTCGACAGTCTGCTCGACCGGGCAATGCGCTCGCCGGGCGAGCGGGTAATCGCCGAGTGGCGGCTCCGCCTGGGCGATGGGACCTGGCTGCCCGTCGAAACCGTGGCAACCAGCGGCTTGCTCAACGGCGATGCGCCCGGTGTCGCGCTCAACACCCGCGATCTACGGGAGCGCAAGGCCCTCGAACAGAAGCTGACGTTCCAGGCCTTCCACGATCCCCTGACGCGCCTGGCCAACCGCAGCCTGTTCCGCGAGCGTGTGGAGCATGCCCTCGAGCGTCGCCAGTCGGGAGATACCGCGGTCCTGTTCATCGACCTCGACAACTTCAAGACGATCAACGACAGCCTGGGCCACGCGGCCGGGGACCACGTCCTCGTCGAGACGGCCCATCGGCTGCGATCGGCGCTGCGCGCAGAGGACACGGCCGCGCGACTGGGCGGCGACGAGTTCGGGGTCCTGTTGGAGGACGCCGACGTGACCGCGTCAGCGCGCGTCGCGGAACGCATCCGGTCCGCTCTCGGCGTGCCGTTCTGGGTCGTGGGTCAGGAAGTCTTCATAAGCGCCAGCATCGGTATCGCAACCCGCGAAGCCGGCGACACGGCGACTGAGTTGCTGCGGAACGCCGACGTGGCGATGTACACGGCCAAGACGAAGGGCAAGGCCCGCTTCGAGGTCTTCGAGGCGCGAATGCACGACGCCGTGGTAGCCCGGCTCGGCCTCGAGGCCGAACTCCGACGGGCCATCGACCGGCGTGAATTCGTCATCCACTACCAGCCGATCGTGAAGCTCCAGACCGGCGAAGTGATCGGCGCGGAGGCATTGGTTCGCTGGCAGCACCCGACGCGAGGCCTCGTGCCGCCGCTCGAGTTCATCCCCCTTGCCGAGGAGACGGGCCTGATCGTTCCGCTCGGCGGCTGGATCCTGCGCGAGGCCTGCCGCCAGCTGGCCGAATGGCAGCGCCTCCGCGGCGGGGGCGAACCATTCGTGATGAACGTCAACCTGTCGTCGCGGCAGCTTGTACGCGACGCCATTGCGGATGAAGTCGCCGCCGCAGTCGACGAGTCGGGCATTCGGGCCAGCTGGCTCGTCCTGGAGGTGACGGAGACGGTCCTCATGGCGGATCCGGTGGTCGCGGCCACCGCCCTGGGCCACATCCGCGAACTGGGCGTCCGCGTCGCCCTGGACGACTTCGGCTCGGGCTACTCGTCGCTCAGTCATCTGCGGCGCTTCCCGATCGACATCGTCAAGATCGACAAGTCGTTCGTCGATGACGTCGCCACCGACGGCGTCGAGTCGGCGATTGCGCGCAGCATCATCGACCTGGGCCGGGCGATGCAGATCGAAACAGTCGCCGAAGGGATCGAAGCGGGCGAGCAGGCGGAGACGCTTCGGTCTCTGGGCTGCGGATTCGGCCAGGGCTTCTTCTTCGCCAGGCCGCTGGATCCCGCGGCCTGGGAGGGGTTGCTCCGAAGCGACGGCACGGTTGCCACGAGCGCTCCCGCGAACGCCCTTCCCGGTGACGAGGCGGACGAAAAGCCCTGCGCCGCGGTCCCAAAGCATCGCCACCGCCGCGCAGCGGCTTAGCAACCCGCCACGCGCGTCGGCTGGACACGGGACGGCCCGCGGCGGTCGCGTGCCGGCAGCCGTGGCGCGCGGCGGCCGACCCAGGCGACGGCGGGCCACGGGGCGGCGTGTCGGGCCCGACTTCGGGGCGTTCGGGTAACGTGTTCCGTCGACCTGGTTCTGCTTCAGGCCCGAGTCGTCGCCGCGCGCAACTCCCCGACGAGACGGGCCAGGGCTGGCACGTTGCGGCCGTCGGTGCCTAGAGCGTCAACCAGGGCCGAGGCAACGATCACACCATCTGCGCCGGCCTGAACGAGCATTCGGACGTGGGCGGGGTTGCTGACGCCGAAGCCGACTGCGACCGGGACCGGCGAGTCGGCCCTGGCCGCGACGACCAGCCCGCGGACCGAAGGCGGGAGCGATGCGCGCGCCCCGGTTACGCCCACCAGCGAAACGCAGTAGAGGAAGCCACCGGATCGTCGGGCTACTTCGACACGACGTGCTGGAGTGCTGGTGGGCGCGATGAGATAGACCACCGCCAGGCCCACATCCCGTGCCACCGCCTCGAACCGGGCGCCTTCGTCCGGGGTCATGTCCGCGACGATGACGCCCGCGGCTCGGGCGCCGGCGAGCCGGCCGGCCACGGCTCGGCCATCGCCACCCCCGAGGATCTGGTTCGCGTAGCACATCGGCACGAGCGGCAGATCGGGCCGGGCCTCCGATATGGCCGTCAGCAGCGCCACGGACCGCTCGAGCGTCGCTCCTGCCCGCAGCGCAACTGACGTCGCCCGCTGGAGAGTGGCTCCGTCGGCCAGGGGATCGGAATAGGGCAATCCCACCTCGAGCAGGTCCGCGCCCGCGTCGGCGGCCGCCAGCGCTGCCGCGAATGAGGTCTCGTGGTCGGGATAGCCGGCCACGACGTATGGGATCAGGGCCGCGCGGCCCGCCGACGCGGCACGGCCGAAGGCGGCCGCGATCCGCCGCGCGCCGGGCGTGTCGTTGGTCCCGAAGCCGGCGGCGGCCGTCGCGTTCGTGGCCGTGGCCCGGGTTGCGGGAGGCACGGCGGTCATCGCTCTGCCTCCCGAAGACCGAGCGCCGCACGGCTTTGGGCATCGCCCAATGCCGCAAGATCCTTGTCACCGCGGCCCGAGAGCCCCAGCACCACGACGGCCTCGCGCGGCAACGGGCCGCCACCCGACGCTCCGCCGCGCGCGCCGCCTCCGGAGTCGGGCCCCGAGCGTGCCAGGCCCGCCATCACATCGGGCAGGGCCGCCACGGCATGGGCGGATTCGACCGCCGCCAGGATGCCTTCGGTCCGGGCGACCTGCCGCATGGCTGCGATGGCCTCGACGTCCGTCGCGGACGAGACGATCAGGCGCCCAGCCTGCATCAGGGCCGCCAGCTGCGGGCCGATGCCCGGGTAGTCGAGTCCCGCCGAAATCGAGACCGCCTCGATGACCTGGCCGTCGGGGTCCTGGAGCATGTAGGAGCGCGAGCCGTGAAGGATCCCGGGCGTGCCGCCCAGGAGCGCCGCGGCGTGCCGCCCGGTCGCGATCCCCTCCCCCGCCGCCTCGGCCACCGCCAGCCGAACCGACGGCTCGCCGATGAACCGGCTCAGCAGGCCGAGGGCGTTCGAGCCGCCGCCAACGCAGGCGATGGCCATGTCCGGCAGACGTCCTTCGACCTCGTAGAGCTGAGCGGCCGCCTCGTCGCCGATGACTCGCTGGAAATCGCGCACGATCATCGGATACGGGTGCGGGCCCATCGTCGAGCCCAGGCAGTAGTGCGAGGTCTCGACGTTGGTGACCCAGTCGCGCAGAGCCTCGCTGACGGCGTCTTTCAGCGTCCCCGATCCGCCGTGAACCGGCCGAACTTCGGCGCCGAGCGCCTCCATGCGCAGCACGTTGGGCGCCTGGCGCTTGATGTCCTCGATGCCCATGTGGACGACGCACGGGATTTCGAGCAAGGCACAGGCCGTGGCCGTGGCAACGCCGTGCATCCCGGCTCCGGTCTCGGCGATTACACGGCTCTTCCCGAGGCGCCGTGTCAGCAGAACCTGGCCCAGGGCGTTGTTGAGCTTGTGGGCGCCGGTGTGATTGAGGTCCTCGCGCTTGAGATAGAGCCGAATTCGGTCGGGCAGGCGATCGGCTGCCGGCCCTGCCAGCCTGCGCGCCGCCTCGAGCGTCTCTGCTCCGAGCCTCTCGGCTCGATAGATCGGCGTGGGCCGCCCGCCGTAATGGAACTGGAGTTCGCGCAACTCAGCCCAGAAACGCGGGTCGTGGCGGGTCTGCGCCCACGCCGCCTCGAGCTGTTCCAGCGCCGCGATCAGGGTCTCGGGCACGTAGCGCCCGCCGAAGTCGCGATCGATGCCCCATCGGCCCCCGGCATCCGGATCGAGGAGCGCCTCCGGGACCGGCGTGGGCCGAACCTGGACGTGCGGTCGGTCGAAGCGCGCGGCACGAGCCCGCTTCACGAAGAGCGCCACTCGGAGCGGATCCTTGCGGGGCCGCGACCCGGGGGCGCCTGGCGCCCGATGGACGCGGGAAGGACCGCTGGAGCTGTTCTCCTCCACTCCGGAACTGACGTCGACGCCGACAGCCGGAACCTCCAGGACGGCCTCCGCCACGTTCGACGGCTCCAGACCTCCGGCCAGGATCACGGGCAGCTCGCGGGCTACGGCCGCGGCCACGCCCCGGTCAATGAGACGACCGGTACCACCGGCGAACGGGCCTCCGCCGGCATCGAGAACGATTCGCTCGGCGCCGGCGGCGATCGCAAGCTGCGCTTGCGCTAGGGCAGCCGCTGACGCGACTGCGAGTGCCTGCGGGGTCATCTCGGTCTCACTGGTCGCAGCGGGCAGGTGCAGCACCTTCCAGACGGGGCGCCCCACGGTGGCGATAGTTTCGACCGGCTCGTTGCCGGAGAGCTGGACCGCATCGGCGTTGATGGCCGCAATGGCGGCCCGCAACTCCGACGGGCTGGCGTCGGCGGTGACGGCCACGATACGGGGCCGCTTACCGGCAGGCGAAGCGCCACGAGCCAGCGTGGCCAGCCACGAGGCCTCCGCAGGAGTCAGGCACCGGGGCGTGCCCGGTACGAAGTTGAAGCCGATTGCATCGGCGCCGGAGCGGATCGCAGACAACACTCCCTCCGAATCGGTGACGCCGCAAATCTTGACTAGCGGCAGCCGCGCTTCCGCAGCCACGTCGTGTGGCACCGAACCCGCGGCCACGAAGGCACGGGCCGCCGCGGCCGGCTCGGCCGAGCGCATCAGCGCCTCCCCAATGAGGGCGGCGTCAAGCCCGACCGCCCGCCAGCCGACCAGCGTCCGGGGCTCGACGACGCCCGACTCACCGACCACCAGCCGGTCGTTCGGCACTAGCGGGCGGAGTCTCAGGCAGTGATCGGGATCGACTTGAAGGGTTCGCAGGTTGCGGTTGTTGAGGCCGATGAGACGGGCCTCCGTGGCCAGCGCAGCCTCTAGCTCGCGCTCGTCGTGGACCTCGACCAGCGGCTCGAGGCCCAGCTCGCGGGCGAGGCCGGCGAACCTGGCGAGCTTCCGGGCCGGGAGGATGCAGGCCAGGAGCAGGACCATGTCGGCGCCGGCCGAACGCAGAACAGGTAGCTGGCGCTCGTCGACCACGAACTCTTTGGCGAGGATCGGCAGCGTGACTGCCGCGCGGACGGCAGTTAGATCCGCGACCGAACCGCCGAACCAGTGCGGCTCGCACAGGACGGAAATCGCACTCGCGCCGCCGGCCTCGTAGGCCCGGGCCAGCGCCACCGCAAAGTCCACCTTGGCGGTTGCCTCGGCGTCCGCGGCGATCGCTCCGGCCGAGGGCGAGCGGCGCTTGACCTCGGCGATGAGATGCAGGCCGGGCGCGGCCAGGCGTTCGGCGACCGGCCGGACGGCGCCGCCGGGAAGGGCGGAGTACGCCGCCGCTTCATCCGCGAGGGAGCGGTAGCTCCGTCCGTCGAGTTCGGCGCGGATGTCTGCCAGACGTCGGGCCGCGATCTCGGCCACCACGCCGGCGCGGGCCGAGGTAGCGGCGCGGGCTGGTGCGCGAGTAGCGCGGCCGGCCGGATCGCCGGTTGGAGTGGCGCCGCCGCGGGACGGCTTCGAACCGCGCGGCGTGTTCGTTGCGATCGTCATGCCCGTGTCGCCTCGAGACCCTGGGCGGCGGCAGTCTCCGCGGCCGCAACGTCCGCGGCGGGCTTGGCCGCGTCGTGGGCCGCTTTCGCGGCGCGGAGCCGCCTCAGCAGCTGAGTGGCCCAGCCGCCGTCTATCGCCTCGGCTGCCAGCGCGATTCCGTCTCGCAGCCCCGTGGCCCGTCCCGCCGCCAGGAAGGCGGCCGCGGCGTTCAGCAGGACGACATCTCGGCCTGGACCGCTCGCCCCACCGAGGATCGCCTCGACCGTCGCCGCGTTCTCGGCGGGCGAGCCGCCCGCCAGCGCAGCGGTCGGAGCCGCGACGAGGCCCAGCTCCACGGCCACGACCTCGTGCCGCGTGACGCCGTCGGGGGTGACGTCGTAGAGAACGCCCGATCCGTCGAGCGGCAGCTCGTCCAGGCCGGCGCCGTGGACTACGAGCGCCCGCTCCGCGCCGAGCAGGCGGAGCACCTCGGCGATGCGCGGCGCGGCGGCAGGATCGCCAACCCCCACAACCTGCCGCCGCGCTCCGGCGGGGTTCGTGATGGGGCCGAGCAGGTTGAACGCCGTCCGGACGCCGATCTCACGGCGCGTCGGTCCGGCGTGCTTCATCGCCGGGTGGAAACCGGGGGCGAAGAGGAACGCGAACCCGTCGTTACGGAGGGCCTCGGCCGCTTCTTCGGCCCCGAGATCCGTTCGTATCCCGAGCGCTTCCAGCACGTCGGCAGAGCCCGACTTCGACGTGATCGCCCGATTGCCGTGCTTGGCGACCGGAACGCCTGCCGAGGCCACGACCAGCGCGGCGGCCGTCGAGATGTTGAAGGTGTTGCTGCCGTCGCCGCCGGTACCGCAGGTATCGATCGCGCCTTCCGGAGCCGTCACTCGCAGCACTCGGTCGCGCATCGCGGCCGCGAAGCCGGCCAGCTCCTCGACCGTCTCGCCGCGCATCCGAAGGGCGACGAGCAGCGCCGCCAGCTGAGACGGCGTCGCCTCGCCGTCCATCACCGAACCCATGGCCGCGCGAGCCTCAGCCATCGAGAGGAACCTGCCTTCGACGACGGCCGCCAGGGCGGATCTCACGAGTTCACTCATCGAACGATCTCCGAGCGGCCGGCGACGGCCACCTCAACCGGCCTCTTCGGCTCGACCGGCGCATCCACGAACCCTGCCAGCGCGAACGAGCCGCTGGCCCGATCCAGGAGCGTGGCCTCCCCCTCTCCGGCGAGCCGCAGGAAGTTGGCCAGGAGGTGCGGCCCCTCGGGAGTCAGGACCGACTCGGGATGGAACTGCACGCCTTCCACGGGAGCCTTAAGGTGGCGGATGCCCATGACCACGTAGTCGTCCTCGGTCCGGGCCGTGACGATCACATCCGGGGGCAGGGTTTCGGGCGCCACGCTCAGGGAGTGGTAGCGCGCGGCCCTGAACGGGGTGGGCATCCCCGCGAGCAGTCCCTTGCCGTCGTGGCGGATGCTGGATGCCTCGCCGTGAACGAGCGTCGGGGCGCGACGGATCGTGGCTCCGAGGGCGGCGGCCATCGACTGCATCCCAAGGCAGACCCCCAGAAGTGGGATCTTGCGTTCGACCGCCATGCGGACGGCGTCCATGGAGACGCCGGCCGAGTCGGGGTCGCCGGGCCCGGGCGAGACGACGATGCCACGCAGTTCGGAGGCCGGGTCGTCGGCCAGAGCCTCCAGGCCGGCGCGGTCGATGGCGTCGTTGCGCACTACGCGGACGGTGGCGCCGGCGGCTTCGAAAGCCTGTACGAGGTTGAACGTAAACGAGTCGTAGTTGTCGATCATCAGGATCATCGGAAGGTGTCCTCGGTGGTAGCGGCGCCCGCCGCGGTCACTGCCGCCGGCCGGGCCGGGTCATCGGGCCTCGTGCCACGGGACGTGGTCGTGCCACGGGACGTGGTCGTGCCACTCCCCGCACCGGCCGCCGACTCGGCGATTGCCTCGGCGACGGCCATCTCCAGGGCACCGCGTATCGCCCCGGCCTTGTGCTCCGTCTCTTCGAACTCGCGCTCGGGCACGGACTTCGCCACTATCCCGGCGCCAACGTGGAGATGGATCAGGTCATCCTTGAGGATCGCGGAGCGGATCGTGATGGCCGTGTCGAGGTTGCCGTCGTAGCCGAGATAGCCCACGGCGCCGCCGTACAGCCCGCGCCGCTCCCTCTCGGCTTCGGCGATGAGCTGCATCGCCCGAACCTTCGGCGCGCCCGAGAGCGTGCCGGCCGGGAAGATGCTGCGAAGTGCATCGAGGGCGTCGCACCCATCACGGAGCCGCGCTTCGACGTGGCTCACGAGATGGAGAACGTGGCTGTAGCGCTCGACTTCCATGTACTTGGTCACGGCCACGGTGCCGGGTTTGGCGACTCGGCCCAGGTCGTTGCGGCCGAGATCGACGAGCATCACGTGCTCCGCCCGCTCCTTGGGGTCGCGCTCGAGGTTGTAGGCGAGTTGCGCGTCCTCGGCCGGGGTGGCGCCGCGCGGCCGCGTGCCGGCGATCGGGTGCGTGGTCATGCGGTCGCCCTCGACCCGCACGAGCAACTCCGGGCTCGCCCCCACGACGGAGAACTCCGGCATCCGGACGAAGAAGAGATACGGGCTCGGGTTGATGCGGCGCAGCGAGCGATACAGCGCCACCGCGTCGAGCGGCTCGCCGCCGATAACCGGCCGCTCGTAAGTCTGGCGCCGCGCGACCACGATCTGGATCGCCTCGCCTGCCGCGATGGCTTCCTTGGCCGACCGAACTGCCGCCTCGTACTCGCCGCGCTCCAGGCTGACTTCGACCTGCCGAATGCCGGAGGCGCCACTCCCCTCCGCGCCGCCTGGGGCATCGGAGTCCCCGCCCAAGCCGGCACCGTCGCCGGGCCCGGCAGAGGCCGTCCTTTCGACCGTGGTCGACCGTTCTATCTCGCTCGAGCCGGAATCGGCTCGGCTGCGGCGGGTCAGGCTCGCCAGCTCGAGCGCCGTCGGTCGACCCGTCCGCTCCAGGGCCTCGAAGACGGCCCGCTCGGCGATCGCGTACCGACCCTCGAGGTCCGGGGCCTCGGTGTGGAGCGCCGCGACGGCGGAAAGCGTGTGGGTCAGATGATCGAAGACAAGGACCAGGTCCGTCTCCTGGAAGGCTGCCATCGGGACGCCGATCGGATCGCGGGCAGGCAGAGGCACCGTCGGTTCGAAGGTGGAAACCGCGTCGTATGCCAACGCACCGACGGCTCCGCCGGGAAACCGTGGAATGCCATCGCTCGGGAGGATCCGCCTCTTCGGAAGGAATTGCCTCAGGGCCGTCAACGGATCGGGCACGGGGAGCGTCTCGGTCGGAAGGTCCGGCGAGAAGTCGGCTACACCCACGGGCCGGGACTGGATCGTGGCGAGGCCGTTGCGCACCGTCAGGAGACGCCGCGGACCCACGCCCATGAAGGAGTAGCGGCCGAGCCGCTCGCCACCCTCGACGGATTCGAGCAGGAAGGCCGGGCCACCGTCGTCGAATCGCATGAACGCGCCGATCGGGGTTTCGAGGTCGGCGTTCCGGGTGGCCGTCAGCAGGATCGTGTCTGCCGAGCCGGACAACCGCCGGACCTCGCGAAGACTGAGCGGATCGGTGAGTGCCATCGGTATCGCCTTTCGAGCTTGAAACGCCGCGCCTGCCGTCCCACCGGTCATGCAAACCGGCGGAGAATCAATACGACCTCTCGTCCACAGGGACGAAAGGTCGATCCTTCCGCGGTGCCACCCACATTCGGCGA
>PMBR01000112.1 GCA_003152995.1 Chloroflexota bacterium
AGAACTCGAACACCAGCCGCCATCTGTCGGAGTTCTGGATGATCGAGCCCGAGATCGCCTTCGCCGATCTCACTGCGGATGCGGATCTGGCCGAGGATCTGCTCCGGTACAGCTTCCGCGCGGTTCTGGACGAGCGCGCCGACGACATGGCGTTCTTCGCCGAACGAATCGACAAGGAGGCGGTCTCCCGGCTCGAGGAGTTCGTGAAGTCCAGCTTTGCGCGAATGGAGTACACGGAGGCCATCGAGGTCCTGAAACGATCTGGCCGTTCGTTCGAATTCCCCGTTGAATGGGGAGTCGCTCTTCAGGCCGAGCACGAGCGATACCTCTGCGAGGAGTACGCGAAGCGGCCGGTTGTGGTCGTCAACTACCCGAAGCAGATCAAGGCCTTCTACATGCGGCTGAACGACGACGAACGCACGGTGGCGGCGATGGACGTGCTCGCCCCCGGCATCGGCGAGATCGTCGGCGGAAGCCAGCGCGAGGAGCGTCTCGACGTGCTCGATGCGCGACTTCGCGAGACGGGGCTCGATCCCGCGGCGTACTGGTGGTATCGCGATCTGCGCCGGTATGGCACCGTGCCGCACGCCGGGTTCGGGCTGGGGTTCGATCGCGCAGTGGCCTACGCCACGGGGATGGCCAACATCAGAGATGTCATCCCGTTCCCGCGCACGCCCGGCAGCGCCGATTTCTAGCTTGAGCGCATCAGCCTGCAAGCGACCGTGGCGAGGTGGCGGGTTTGACCCAGAATCGTGAGATGCCGGCAGCCCTGCACCAGTTCGTGAGCCTCGCCGGCAGGAGCCGGGACGGTCAGCGATACGCCTGCATCCGCAACGTGGACCGGCTCGAGCCCTTCCTGATGAGCATCGTCGGCGACAGCGACGTCTGGCTCTTTGTCGGCAGCAATTCGCCTTTCACTGCCGGCCGCGTTGACCCCGACCATGCCATGTTCCCGTACCAGACCGCGGACAAGCTGCTGCGGCACGCGGACGCTTCGGGGGTCCTGACCGTCTTCCGCGTCGGTCGAGGCGGCACGGCCGCGACGGCGTGGGAGCCGTGGCGGGCCGACACCCACGGTCGTGGCGTAACCCGCAACCTCTACAAGCACGTGCTGGGCACGGAGGTGGTGTTCGAGGAAATCAATCACGACCTCGGGCTGCGCTTCGCCTGGAGTCTGAGCACCTGCAGCCAGTTCGGTCTGGTCCGCCATGCGGTCCTGGAGAACATCGGCGCGGGACCGGCACGAGTCGACTATCTGGACGGCTACCAGATGCTCTTGCCGGCGGGCGTCAACGCCGCGACCCTCTTGCGCTACAGCTACCTGGCGGCCGGGTACATGCGCCACGAAGTTCAGCCGGAAGTGCCGCTGGCCATCTACACGCTCAACGCTTAGACGCGCAATTGCATGACTGCCCCGGACCACCCCTCGTCCACGTAGGTCTCGCACTCTTCGAACCCCAGGTTCTGGTAGTAGGCACGAAGCAGCGCATTCTCCGCCCAGCAATCGAGGCGCAGGTAGGTGACGCCGAGCGCACGGGCCTGCTCCAGCGCCCACATAAGCAGGCTTCGCCCGGCTCCTCGCGATTCGGGGCGCATACGAGTAGCGACCGTGTACACGTAGTAGGCGTCCTCGACCGCGCGCTCCGCGACGATCGGGTCCATGTAGGGCGGCGGGAAGGCGCCGGTGACCGCATAGCCGTGCACTTCGCCGCTTGTACCTATGGCGACCACCGCTTCGCCGTCACTGATCCAGGACGACACGCGAGCGACAAAGACCGGCTCCGAAGACGGAGACTCGGCTCCCCATTGCTCTGACATGCCGTGTTCAACGAGCCACGCGGTGGCCTCATCAGAGACGTTGAGGATCTTCTCAGCGTCGCCGGACACGGCGGGTCGTATCTGCCAGGCGGCGGTCACGGCTGGGGTTCCCTGGAAGGTGGCGCTGCCGGGATAGTTCGGGCGCGGGGTCGGAGTTGCCTTCGCCCGCACCAAATGACTATGACACAAGGTGCCGCCACGCCTGTCGGCCCACCCTGCGCACCCCGCGCCGCGCCGGATCGCTCGAATGGGATGATCCAAGGTGCGGCTCGCCAGGTGCGTCCCAGCCAGAGGCCCGCCGCCCAAGAGGGACTCTCCGATGATTGACCAGCCGACCGGCGAACCACAAGTCGTCGCCGACACCTCTGCCGGGGCGTCCGTTTCCGAACCGACGCGCAGCCGCCGCTCGATTATCGGGGCTGGGATAGCCGGCCTCGCGGGTCTGGTGCTCGGCTCGCTTGGGCGACCCTCGGCGGCTCAGGCGGCGGCGGGCAGCCCGCTGATCATGGGCTCCACCTCCAACAGCGCCGGGACGTCGAACACGAGCCTGACCGCCGCCTCGACCGGCGACACCCTGCTCGTCACCCAGACCGGGGCCGGTACGGCTCTGCGTGGCTCGGCCACCGCCGTCAACGGCATCGCGGGGTTCTTCACGTCCGCCAACGGCCCCGGCGTATCGGGCGTGACCGCCAACAAGGACAAGTACGCGGTCTACGCCGGGCAGGACGCCGCGGCGACCGGGGCGGGAGCCGCCCTCCGGGCCCAAGGTGCCCAGAATTCCGCGATCGTGGCGACGACCAACACACTTGCCGCCCCCACCATCAAGGCCGTCAACAGCGGAACCGGCGCGATCGCCAGCAATGGGCCGGCCGTCCAAGGGCTGGCCAGCCTGGGGGCCGCGACCGACATCCACCCGAGCGGCGTCTACCTGCGTGGCGCGGGCGAGTTCGCCGGGCCGAACGGGGTCATCGGCGCCGCCTCGGCGGATTCCTCGGCCGGTGCCGGCGTTCTCGCCCTGGCCTCGGGTGTCTTCGGCTCGGGTGTCTATGCCGTTGCGTCGAGCGCCAGCGGCAGTACCACCGGCGTATACGGCCAGTCCGACAGCGACGCCGGCATTGGGATCTCCGGCTATGCAAGCAGCGGCACCGGCGCCACGATCGGCGTGTACGGCGTATCCGACAGCGACACCGGTTACGGAATGTGGGCCGTAGCGAGCGCAGCCACGGGAACGACCTTCGGGATTTACGGGCAGTCCGACAGCAACACCGGCTATGCCGTTTACTGCGACGGCGCAACCTGCTGGTACGCCCTCTACGCCGCGGGCGACGCGCACGTCACCAACACCCTGACGAAGGGAGGCGGGGCCTTCAAGATCGACCATCCGCTGGACCCGGCAAACCAGTTCCTGCTCCATAGCTTCGTCGAGTCCCCCGACATGAAGAACGTCTACGACGGCGTCGTCACCCTCGACTCGAAGGGCGAGGCGACCGTCACGATGCCGGACTGGTTCGAGGCGGTCAACCGGGACTTCCGCTACCAGCTCACGACGATCGGCGAGTTCGCGCCGGTCTACATCAAGTCCGAGATCGCGGCCAACTCGTTCTCGATCGCCGGTGGCAAGGCCGGCCAGAGGGTCAGCTGGCTCGTCACAGGGATCCGCAAGGACGCCTGGGCCAACGAGCACCGGATCCCGGTCGAGCTCGCCAAGCGAGACCACGAGAAAGGCCTCTACCTGCACCCCACGGAGAACGGCCAGGCCGCCGAGAAAGGGATCGACGCGGTACTCACGGCAGCCGCTCGGGCTCGCCACAAGTAGGACCCACAACGCCCGGACTCGCTTGCGGACCGGACAAAGAACCCGGACAGAGGCGCCGATCGGCTTGCCGCCGTGCCACTTGGGCTCTGGGGGCCGAAAGGGACCGGGTCAACTACTCCGCACCTGGTGCCTGTACGCTTCGCAGTCGGAGTTGCACGACCGACGCCAGCGAACGCGAAATCAGGCGGAGCGTGCGATTCGGCCCCGGCTGGCGTTTACATGGGTATGACAGTGCCTGCCGTCATCCGCGATTCTGAACTCCTCTACGAGCGTGCGTTCCAGCACGACTGGCGCCCGGTCTTCCGCTTCATGCTGGCGTGGACCAACGATTGGAACGCGGCAGAGGACCTGACTCAGGAAGCCTTCGTCCGCCTGTGGCAGAACCGAGACAGGGTCGACTGGCTCGAACCGGTTCTGCCATGGCTGCTGTTCACCGGCAGAAGGCTGGCAACCGACCGGTTCCGGGCTCTCCGACGTCATGTCCTGCCTCCGGGCCAGGCCATCACCTTGGACGAGGCCTCGCGGGCGGAGTGGCTCGACATTCAGGCGGCTCTCAAGACGCTGTCCGGGCTGGAGCGGACGGCCGTAGTCCTCACGCTGTTCGAGGGTGTACCCACCGCAGAGGTCGCCGATCTCCTATCCACGACACCCGGAGCGATCCGCGCCGCAGTCAGTAGGGCGCGCGAGAAGCTAGAGGAAGCTCGATGAACCCCTCGAAACACGACCAGATCTGGAGGGATTGGATGAGGGTGACCGGCCGCGCACGTCAACCCGAACACGCACCCCGGCGAGCCGCGATCGGTGGGCGTGTGCCGGCCGGAATGGCCGCATTGGCCTCGATCGCGATCGTCGTCATAGTCCTCGCATCGCGCCTCATGGCGTCACCCGCGGGCCCGGGCACCTCCCCGTCGGTCGGCGCCAGTGGCTCCCCGTCGGTCGGCGCCAGTGGCTCCCCGTCGGTCGGCGCCAGTGGCTCCCCGTCGGTGACCCCAAGCGGTTCGCCCTCGGCATCGCCGTCGGGCACCGCGCAACCAACCGACGCCGCGGGCGCGTTCCGACTTACCGGCTCGATGACGACCGCCCGCTCCAGCCAGACGGCCACCCGCCTTGCCGACGGGCGCGTACTCATCGTTGGCGGCGGGCTGGACGTAACGGACGCCATGATTCAAGGCGCCTACGCGAGCGCCGAGATCTATGACCCGACCAGCGGCACCTTCAAAGCCACGGGCTCCATGCAAACTGCCCGGGGCGACCATACGGCGACCCTGCTCTCTGATGGCCGCGTCCTGATCGCTGGAGGCTCTGGTGACTCAGGCCCGGGTAATCGCGCCCAGGCCGAGATCTACGACCCTTCGACAGGCAAGTTCTCAGTGACCGGTACGATGCGGACCGCTCGATCCGGCGCGATGGCGGTGCTACTCCACGACGGTCGGGTTCTCATAGCTGGCGGCTTCCGTGGTGGCACTCCGCCAGGGCCAATGGCCTCAGCCGAGCTGTATAACCCGGCGACCGGCAAGTTCAGCCCAACCGGCTCGATGTCCTCTGCTCGAATGTACGCCACTGCCACGCTTCTCCCCGACGGTCGGGTGTTGATCGCTGGAGGCTGGGACAGCTCGGGGAGCAGTATCGCCGCAGCCGAGCTTTATGACCCGGCGACCGGCATCTTTAGTCCCACCGGATCGCTCGCCAGGGCTCGCTACTACCACTCTGCAACATTGTTGCCCGATGGGCAGGTGCTGATCGCGGGAGGCATGAGCGACACCACCGGCACCCTGGCCTTCCTCACCTCGGCGGAGTTGTACGACCCGAAGACGGGCACGTTCGCCGCGACTGGCTCCATGCCCATACCGTGTTCAGGCCCGGTGGGGACCGCCCTGTCGGACGGCCGAGTCCTCATCATCGGAGGTTATGACGGCACGAGCTTCCTGGCTTCGGCGGAGTTGTACGACCCGAAGACGGGCACGTTCGCCGAGACCGGCTCCATGTCTTCAGTTCAGAGGTTGGCGACAGCGACGCTGCTCTCTGACGGCCGAGTCCTGATCGCCGGAGGCTTTGATCCATACCAGATTGCCCTGGCCACCGCCGAGTTGTTCGAGCCCTGAACGGCTCAACTGGAGAGACTCGGCGATCGCCGCGACACGTGAGCTGTACAACGCGATCCCCGGACCGTTCCAGATCCTGTCACTGCCCATCGAGCGGAGCCCGTCCGAACATCTCGACAGCCTGTCCCCGGCTCCGGGCGCGCCGAGTCGATACCTCACTGCGTACGCCGGCCTGGATCGCGACCTGGCAGGAACCTCGCTCGCCCGCCACGGCGAAGCCTGATGTGGCGCGCACCCCTGTGTAATGTGCAGGAGAAGATGTGCCTTCTCCCTCGCAGGCGGTCCACTCAGGCTTGGGAGGCGCGACCGTCATCTGCTACGAGCCGCGCCGTCGCGTCCGCCGCTGCGGCAACGAGATTGGTGCGGATCTCCCAGCCCAGCTTGACCCCGCGCGACTCGATGGCCGTTTCGAGATCGCCGAGCACCTTGGGTAGTAGGGAGCGAAAAGCCTCGTAGCGGGCGTTGGCGGCGGCAAGAACCTCAGGGTCGGTCACGTCCTCATCCCTTTCCTCATTGTGCTCGGTCTCGCAGCAGTGCCCTCGACCACCGATGGAGTATGGGTGACCAGATGTCCCACGCAAATACAACAGGGATTGGCGCGCCCGGAGGGATTCGAACGCACTTCACCAACCATCGTGATTGAGGGAGTGGAGGAGCTGGTCGAGGCACTCCAAGGCGCGTGGCCTGACTTCAAGCCGAGGCACCGGCAACGTCACGATCGCACCCCGGCCGCTTGAACTAGCGCGTCCGGAGGGCATCGGGCGCGCGGGGACAACAATCGCTGCGCGAGCATCCTGCGCCCTTCCGCGCTCGCCCCGTCCTGTCACAATCGGCAAGTCGTTGTGCGCGTCCCCGCCGTCACTGCCCGCACAGCACGCGAGTTCTTCGCGAATTGGGAGATTTGGACATGAGACGGCCTGCCCGGAGAAGCGACGCGAGCGCGGGGTTTGCGGCGATTCTGTTCGCGTTCTGTCTGGCCGCATGTGGCTCCGCGCAGCCAGCACTGAGCGAGATGGGATCGAGCACAGACGTGCCCAGTCCAACGGCGTCGCCATCGGCAACCGCGACGACCGCGCCGACGGCGACGCCATCCCCCTCGCCCACAGAAACAGCTGTCCCAAGCGGCTTCGAACAGACTCGTGGCGGGTGGCTCTGGCACGGCGTGGACGCGTCCGGAGCGGCGATAACCCTCACAGTTCCCGACCTGGCCGAGTATGGACTGCAACCGCGGCTGTCCGGAGAGAAGCTCATCTATGTCGATGCCAAAGGCACATACCGTGGCGAGTACCAGCCGTACCTGTCTGTGGAGAACCACCAGACGGGCGGGTTATCGCTGCAGCCGACGATCGTGAGCCAGATGATCCAGCAGAAGCTCAGCGCCATCGCGAAGCCCAGTGACCGATTCGTGGTCCCGATCCCGCTGGATATCAGGCAGGCAACCGTCACGACGGGCTTGGAGGTCGAAGGCACGGTGGGATACGGGAAGTTGAACGTAGGACTCATCTCCATCGGATTCGCCGGGACGCTACCTGTCACCAACTTCCTTCCAGGCACGACAGAGGCGAGGGTCGTCATCGATAGCATCTACGGATACGCGTACTACAACCACAAGAGGGGCAGTCTCGAGGCCAACCCGGAGAGCAACCTGTTTGCCATGGGCCCCTTCGAGGGTTTCACCGACAACACAACTGTCAACGCGCCATTCGGATCCAAGGTCTGCGACGCTAAGGGGCGGATAGTCCTCAGCATTCAGCACGCAATGGCGTGGAGGGACCTGCGTGTCTCGAACCTGCTCACGGTGGAGAACCCTGATAACGTAGGTCTTCCGGTCGCCGTGGCGCAGTAGCTCCCGCCCTGAGGGTCAGCTCGGCCGGCGCGCCGTATTCGTGGACTTGCGGCCTGAAGCTCAGCCAAGATTGACCCGTGCACCCTGGCTCTGAGTTCAGGGATTGGCGCGCCCGGAGGGATTCGAA
>PMBR01000097.1 GCA_003152995.1 Chloroflexota bacterium
TTCGTCCGTGGCGAAGTAGTGCTGAGACTCGGCCCAGGCCGTGATCGTGTTCGCGACGCGGTCGATCAGCTGGCGGACGGAGGTCTCGCGATCCGGCGTGTTGAGGTGGCCGCGGAAGTACTNNCTGCTCGAAGACGTTGACGCCCTTTTCGTTGCCGATGGCCGCGGTCCGGATCTCCCACTCGATCTCGTCGTACGGGTGGATGCCCGGAGTGGTCCAGCGGCGGTCGAAGCGCAGACCTTTGACACCGATGCCGGTGAAGCGGCCGTCGGGGAGCATGGGGGCGACGGCCTCGTCCATGACGGGGATCGGGCCTTCGACTGCTGGGGTCATTTCCTGCACCTCTACCTGGTCTCGGTTTCGCGGTTGGGACGCTTGCTCTCTGTGTTCGTGGGGCGCTGTTTTCGTGGGGCGCTGTGTTCGTGGCGCTGTGTTCGTGGGGCGGCTCGCGCCGGCGGCGTGGGGCCGCGCGAGGGGTGGTCGTGGCGTGGCGACCGTGGCGTGCGGCTGCGGAGTGGAGGCATGACGTGGGGCGGCGCGTCAGGGTCGCGGGTGGGTTGCGGGGCGGTGCCGGCGGCCCGGGCCGGGTTCTCCTCCTCGGCCTCTGGCCGGTCTGGCGTCCGGATCGTCAGTTCTATCGTCTCCCGACGATAGCTGCGAGGCTTCCGGCCGCGACCCGATCCAATCCTTGTCTTTCGCCGATTCGACCGTCCTCCCACGGTCTGCTCTTGCGGTCTCGGGGCCCTCCTGGCGGCCCGTGCGACCGTCGGAGGTTACGCCTGTCGTTCCATCGCAGTCAAGCCCTAAAAACACAACATCTTGTGGTATTCCGCTGCCCGCAACCACCATATCTAGGCCTCACGCACGAAACCAGGGCCGGCCGAGCGTGGCCGCCGGTGGATCGGCGGGGGATCGCCGGTGGACGCGCTGTGGACAAGACCGTCGAGTCCGTCCACCCCGCCAGATTGGGCGTGGCCGACGTCGTTCGGTCCGATGGCCCGCATGTTTTAGTACGGGCGTTCTATTGTACTGCGCACCGCAAGTGGCGCCTTCGCCCGGCTGCGGAGCAATGCCTCCGCTCGACCCCGGCGGAGCGGCGGAGCGGAGGAGCGGTGGAGCGGCGAAGCGCCGGAGCGCCATCGCCCCCGCCCGGCCGCAAACGCCCGACTGGTTTCGCTCACTTGAGCGCTACTCGATCCGGCGCCTGTCGCCGCTGCCGGCGGTATAGTTGCCCCAGATCTCGGGGGTAGGTGCCGAACGTCCGTCAATGCCAAGAGACCAGGATTGAGATGAGCACAGCTTTCGCCCCCAACTCGAGACCACAGGGATTCGCAGCCAGCTCGCGACTCGACCGGCTCGCCGTCCGCAGCCACGACCTGTCGAAGGGCAACCGGCGGAACGTCTACGTCGACAACCGGGAGTTCCTCGTCTACCACTGGTCGGGCAAGTCGTCCGCGTTCTCACCGGCCACCGGAGAGCAAGCGCTGGGCGACGACGAGCGGATCAACCTCGGCGACCACAACTGCCGCGTCGATGTCGGGGTGCCGTATCCATACGTGGCGGAAATGCCCTCCAAGAGAGACGGCCTGGAGCTCACGGCCGCGAACTGGGCGAAGGACTACGCGTTCTTCCTCGACCACAGCCCGGCCGAGGTCTACCCGGACGAGACGATCGTCGGCGAGTTCCACTGGCAGCTCGACGAAGCCCGCTTCTACAAGTTCCCCGACGAGGTCTACGGCCTGGGCTTCGCCCTGCGCGAGCTCGGTGCCGGCGGCATCAGCCTGGCCCACACCTGCCCGGACCTGGGCATCGGTCTGACGCTCGGCTGGGGCGGCTTGCTCGAGAAGGTCCGCGAGAACCGCGCCCGGTTCGAGGGGTACGGTGCCGCCGACCGCGTCGAGTATCTGGACGCTTCCGAGCAGGTCGTGCTGGCGATCATCAGGTATGTGGGTCGTCACGCCGATCGCGCCGCGGAGCTCGCCGCCGCGGAGACGGACCCGGATCAGAAGCGCCTGTACGAGAAGGTCGCCGCCAACTGCGCCGCGATCGCCACGGGCGCCCCGGCTACATTCGAGCAGGCGGTCCAATGGATCCAGCTCTTCCAGGTCGTCGAGCGGATCAACGGCCACGGTAACGGCTACGGCCGCCTGGACCAGCTCCTGATCGACTTCTATCGCCGCGACACGGCGGCGGGCGTCCTGACCCGCGAGGACGCGCGCAGCCTCATCGCCGAGCTCTTCCTCAAGTACGGCGGCAACTACTTCTCCTTCGCCGGCCGGAACCGCGAGTTGAAGGACGCCACCAACGAGGTCAGCTGGGTCGGGCTCGAGGCCTACGACATGATCGGAGGCTACAACCACATCGGCGTGATGTGGCATCCGGAGATCGATCCGGCCTACTACGCCTACGCTTGCGACGTCGTTTCGCGCCACGGCTGCGGAGTTCCCACCCTGATCAACTATGACGTCCTGCGGGCCAGCGAGCTCTACTCCGGCTACTCCGAGGAAGACGCCTGGAACGTCTCGTACAGCGGCTGCCAGTGGTACTGCGCCGTCGGCAACGAATACAGCGACCACGACCTCAACTGCCTGGTGTTGGTCAAGCCTATGCAGCGAGCGATCGATATCGCGATCCGCGACGGCATCCAGAACTTCGAATCGTTCTGGCGTGTCTACACGGAGGAAGTCGAGAAGACTGCCGTCGCGCTCGTCGCCTTCAAGAACAAGGTCTACGAGTGGCACCCCAAGGTCTGGCCCGAGATGGTCACCTCGCTGTGCATGCACGGGCCGATCGAGCACGGCCGCGACGTGACCGATTCGCCGTCCGTGAACAACGCCTTCACCTCGGTCAACGTCCTGGGCGTTCCCAACGTCGTCGACTCGATGTTCGCCATCAAGAAGGTCGTCTTCGAGGACCGGCGCTTCACGCTGGCCCAGCTCAGGGAAGCGATGGACGTCAACTGGCAGGGCCAGGAGGTCATGCGCCAGGTCATGCTCAACCAGGAGAAGTTCGGCAACGACCTGGACGGTGTGGACGCGATGTACGTTCGCGTCGCGGACCAGGTGCTCGACACGCTCGAACACAAGCGGAACATCAAGGGCTTCACGTTCAGGCCTTCGCTCTTCCAGTACATGGGCCACACCTATGCCGGCCCGATGATGGGCGCCACGCCCGACGGCCGGCGCGCGGAGGAGCCGCTCGCCCACGGCTGCAATCCGATGCACGGCCGGAACACAGCCGGGATCACCGCCACGGCGAACTCGCTGATGAAGGTCGACTTCTCCCGATTCCAGGGGGGGTCGCTGCAGATCGAGCTGCAGCCGAGGTTCTTCGACGGCAAGGACAACATCGGCAGCTTCATCGAGAAGTTCTCGCGGACCTACATGGCGCACGGCGGCGTCCAGATCAACCTCAACGTCATCGATCTGGCGCAGCTGCAGGACGCGATCGTCCACCCCGACAAGCCCGAGTATCAGGACATCGTCGTCAAGGTGACCGGGTATTCGGCCCATTTCGTCCTGCTCGATCGAGAGTTCCAGAAGGAGTTCGTCTCCCGCGTGAACTACGCCGAGGTCTAGGGCGCCGGGCCGCGATCCTGTGTCACACACCGACCAGGCCATGCTGACGGCGCGCGTCTTCGACATCCATCGAGGCACGACCCACGACGGCCCGGGCCTTCGGACGACGGTGTTCTTCAAGGGCTGCCCGCTGGCGTGCCGGTGGTGCCAGAACCCCGAAGGGATCGGCTTCGGGCCGCAACTCCAGTGGCACGCCCGCAAGTGCATCGGCTGCTACTCGTGCGAAGCCGCTTGCGATCGTGGCGCCATCTCGCACGAGTCCGGCCCGCCAATCGTGAATCGTGAGCTGTGCGACATGTGCGGCGCCTGCGTCGCGGCCTGCCCGGCCAAAGCCACGACTCTATCCGGTACCGAATATACGGTCGACCAGCTCATCGGCGCGGTCATGAAGGACCGCAAGTTCTTCGAGACCTTCGAGGGCGGGGTCACCGCATCCGGCGGCGAGCCTACATCGCAGGCGGCCTTCGTCTACGAGTTCTTCAAGGGTCTCAAGGCGGCAGGAATTCACACCGCGCTCGATACATGCGGACTGACGGCCGGCGCGTCGTTGGAGCGGCTGCTGCCGCTGACCGACTGCGTGCTCTTCGACCTGAAGTTCATCGACAGCGGCATGCACCGGGATCACACGGGGCAGCCGAACGCGGCGATCCTGGCCAACCTGGCGCGGGTCGTGGAGTTTGCGCGGGCGAACCGGGGCCTCGCGCTCTGGATCCGCACGCCGCTGATCCCCGGCGCCTCCGCGAGCGCTGAGAACGTCTCGGCGATCGGGCGGTTCATCCGCTCCGACGTGCTTGACGTTCTGGACCGCTGGGAGCTGTGCGCCTTCAACTCGCTCTGCCGCGAGAAATACCAGAAGCTGAACCTGGCCTGGGAATACGAGGGTGTGGGTCTGCTGTCGCACGCGGCGGCCGAGGATCTGCTGGGCGCGGCCCGGGAATACGTGCCGGCCGACATGGTGGCGGTGACGGGGATACTCGCGGAGTAGGGGAGGTGTGGAGCCGCGCCCGGCGGCGCGGCCGGGCGGTGCGGGCGGCTCGGCGCGCGCCGGCGGCTCGGCGACACTCGCGGCCTGCGACCGGGCGCAGCCGAAGGAACCCCGCGAGATTGGTCAGGAGGAGGAAGGGACCCCGAGCCAGAACGAGGTGCCGTCCGTGACGAGCAAACCGACAGGACCGATCAATTCCTGGAGGGCGTAATTCGTCTGTGGCACCTCCCCGGACTGGGCGAGCTCGTGCAGCGAACCGTCCTGGTCGATGGTGAAGTGGAGGGTGGTTTCTGGGCCGCCCCACATCGCGATCAGGCCTCTGTCGCCTCCCTCGATCGCCACCCAGGCGCTCAACGGCCAATCCGCCATTTTGGTCCACGTGTGACCATCTCGGGACAGCCAGTATGTGAAGGTGTCCATGCTTGGGTCGGCCACGTGGCTGTCCTCCGTCGCGATCACCGTGTGGTCGTCGATGCGGTCGAGGCTCATGACAATACGTTCGCCAGTCGGGGCCGAGAGTGGCTGCGGCGTCCAGGTCACTCCGTCCTTGGACCACCACACCGTCGCGACACTGCCCGCCAGATCCACCAGCGGGCTGGTCATGCAACGACCCCCGTCCGGGGGCGGGGCAGTTGGTCGGCGCACCACGCCAGCGATGACGAAGCCGCCGTTCATGGAGACCGGCAGCGAGACCCTGTAGGCGTTGGCGGGCACGGTGCCCTTGCGCCAGGCATGCCCTTCGCTGGAGGTCCAGCTGGCCTTGCTGTTGAGGGTCAGGCCGATGAAGCCGTTTGCGCCCCCGGAGATCGTGGCGATTCCGGCTTTGCCGAAAGTTGAGGACAGATCGGCAGGCGTCCAGGTGAGGGCATCCGTCGAGGTCCACCAGGCTTGTGCGCTTTCGTAGGCAGAGCCGCAGCCGATCTCACACTCGAAGTGAGCCCGTACTACGATCCCGTTCGCGGCCTGCGCGAAGTCGTCGACCGTGATCCCGCAGGCTGCCCGAGTGTCCGCATCCGTCGCGACCTTGTCCCAATTCGCGAAGTCGCGAGCCCAGGCGGAGAGGTCGAAGACAGGGCCTTGACGCCAGGCGAGCGCATCGGCGGACAGCCAGGGGGTCCAGGTGCGCTGGTAGGGGTCCCACAGCAGCTGGAGGTAGCCGCTCTTCACGGCCCCCAGGAATACGTTCGGTCCATCATTGCTGATGATCGACGTGCCGTCCTTCAGCGTCGTCGGGACGCCCGGCGGAATCTTCGGGTAGCCCGCAGCCAGGCTACCTTCGACGCGGATCCAGCTGAGTGACGTCCAGTCTCCGGATGGCGCGGCGCCGATGGTCGGTGTCGTCGGCGGCGTTTCGGGAGGCGTCCAGCTCGGTGTCGGCGCGGATGCCGAAGCCTGTGCCGTCGAAGCTGGTGTTGGCTGCAGCCCGGAGCCGTGGGCCGACGGGGTTGGTTGGGTCGCCACGCAGGCAGCCGTCGCGGCAGCGACGACGGCGATGACAACCACAACTCGCCAGGAAGACCTCGAACTTCCGGAGCGGTACATCGTTTCCCCCCTCGTATTCAAGCCATGTGCTGCAGCGCAACCACGCCCTGTGGACTCCGGGTGCCGGATGCCTGTGACGGGTCAGGAACCCGAGGCGGCCAAACGCTCGAGGGCGGCCGACAGGGCATCGGCGTCGGCGGCCACTTCGGTGGGCCGCTCGGCCGCCGGCAGCGCCGCCAGCTGGGCGGCGGTGCTGATGCCGGTCAGCATCAGGACGGAGCGCGCGCCGACGGCGATTGCCGCCGGAATATCCGTGATCAGGCTGTCGCCGATCATGACAGCCTCGGCCACCGGGCGGCCCAGGGCGTGCGCGGCCACTTCGAGGAGCAGCGGCCCGGGCTTGCCGATCGAGACCGGCTCAACGCCGCTCGCGGCCACGATGGCAGCGACGATGGACCCGGCCCCGGGCATCAGGCCGTGCTCCATGGGGTAGATTGGGTCGCGGTTTGTGGCGATGAAGCGAGCCCCCGCCCGAACGGCCTCGGCGGCGACGGCGAGTCGGGCGTAGGTGAACTCCATGTCGAGGCCGACGACGACGGTGTCCACGCCAATGGTCGCCGCGGCGGCGTTGCGGCCGTTGGCCGTCCAGCGCTCGGCGGCTTTGGCAGACAGCATCACATCGATGCCGGCGTCGCGGAGCTCGTGGACGAGCCCAGCACCTCCGACCACCAGCGCGCAGCGCGGCCGGGGCGATTGCTCGGCCAGGTAGAGCGCGGTCGCACGGGCCGATGAAACTATTCGGTCGGGGGAGACCGGAGCCCCCATACTCGACAGGCGGGTAACGTACTCGGTGCGATACCACATCGAGTTGTTGGTGACGTAGACGACATCGTCGCCGCCGGCCGCCCTCGAGGCGAGAACGGCAGCGACACCCGGCACGGCCGCGGCGCCGCGATAGACCACACCATCTAGATCGACGAGCAGGAGCATGAACGGGATGCTACCGGACCAGAGGCCAGAACGCGGGATCGGCCGGGCATCTGCGCGTCCACCCGCCGCGAGCCACCGGACCGCGAGCCATTCGGCCGCGAGCCATTCGGCCGCGAGAGGCTGGCGCACGGCCGCCGGAGATCGGACCTCGAATGCCTGACGACCGCCGCGTCCTCGACGGTATCACTCGCCTGGTCGTCGACGGCACCAACGTCCTGTTCGCGCTCCGGCGGTCGCCGGAGCCACTGCCGCCGGCGGCACTCATCGGGCGGCTGCGCGCCATGGTTCCACCCGGCGTCTCGATCACGGTGGTCCTGGACGGATCGCCGGAGCACGGGCTGGTCGCCCGCCACGTTGCCTCGGGCGTAGAGGTCCGGTATTCCGGGCGCTCGACCGCCGACGAGCTGATCGCCCACCTCCTCGGAGAGCCGCGGGCCGAGAACTCCGGGACATTGGTCGTCACCGACGACATCGAGCTGTCGACTGCGGTCAGGCGGTCGGGCGGTCGAGTTGCTCGGGACGGATGGCTGATCCGACGGCTGGAACGCCAGCGCCTGTCCGCCCCCGCCACGGGGCGACCCGGCCTCGTGCCCGCGCCTGCGACCTCGATCGGGCAGGGGACCGCGCCCGGCGCGTATGGCTCGCAGACGGCGGGCGATGGTCCTGCCGACGAACCGCCCCGCTGGTCACCCGGCCGCGGCGCGACGCGGAAGCGCGGTCCGTCGCACCGCCGCCCCGCCGGGGAGAGATAGCCCATCTCCGCCGATTCATGCATGGATTTCATGCGGCGTGCATGCAACACTATTCCGTCGGAAAGGCGTCTTTCGGCGCCTCCTGGCCAATTTCTGCGTCATTCGCGTGATGGCGGCGCCGCGGACCGGGCTCAGCATTGGGCATCGCCGGCCGGCATTCGGCAGCGACTATGCCGTCGCACCCTGATCGAGAGCAGAGGAATTGGACGCTCGGTTGCCATCCGAGGAGCATCATCCGGAGTCCGGGGCGTCGCTTCGGCTGCCTGAGGACCTGCACGACCGAATAGGCCAGATGGTCCTGGTCGGCTTCCGCGGCCTCACGCCGCACGAGGCTGAGCCGACGCTGCGCCAGATTCGCGCCGGTTCGATCGGGGCCGTCGTGCTCTACGACGTGGATGCCCAATCGGGCGAGCGACGAAACATCGCGTCGCCGCAGCAGCTGAGCAAGCTCGTGGAGGCGATCAAGGAAGCGGGCCAAATCCCGCCGCTGGTAACCGTGGACGCGGAGGGGGGCTTCTTCCAGAAGCTCAGGCCGCGCCACGGCTTTGCGCCAACAGCTTCGGCCGGGGACATGGGCGAGCGCAACGACCTTGCCTTCACTCGATCCAACGCCGGCGTCATCGCCGACATGCTGGTCGACGCCGGCATCGACATGAACCTGGCGCCCGTCGTCGATTTCCTCAATGTGACCGCCTCGTATTACAGCCTTGTCCGCCGCACCATCGCGCCCGATTCGGCGCTGGTCATCGCACACGCGCGTGAGTTCGTCCTCACCCACCGCGAACGAGGCATCCTCACGACGCTAAAGCACTTCCCCGGCATGCGAGGGGCGCTGACGCCGTATTCGCCGGGTCTCAACGAGAAGATCGAGGATTGGTCGGAGGAGGAGCTGGAGCCGTTCCGGGTTCTCATAGCCGAGGGCCTCGCGGATGCCGTCCTCACGACCCGGGTGGTATACCCCCAGATCGACCCCGGCGTTCCCGCCTGTCTCTCGAAGAAGATCGTCGGCGGCATGCTCCGGTCGGACCTCGGCTACGACGGAGTGGCCATCTCGGATCCGATCGAGATGCAGGCGATCTGGGACGCGTACGGCTTCGCGGCCGGAACCGTGCTGGCCGTGAACGCAGGGATCGATCTGGTGCTCCTGTGTAACGTTTCGAGCATCGTGCCATACAGTGACGATCGCGCGGACGAAGTGGTCAAGATTCTGTCGGACGCGGTGGCGCGAGGCGAGGTCGCAGAGTCGCGGATCGACCAGGCCTGCCGTCGAGTCCTCGCCCTGAAGTCGCGGCTGCGCCACGCCTGAGTCCGGCCTCCCGATCGCGCCGACCGCCCGCCGCGCCCGATCGCGCCGACCGCCTATCGCGCCGGATCGCGCCCGACCGCGCCGACCGCGCCGTCGCCCGAGACCCAGCCGCGCCGCCCAGCCGCGCCGGATCGCCGGTCGTCAGGCCGCGTTGGCGCGGGAGAGCTCCTTGGCTGCCGAGTCGCGGAGGAGGTGCGTGACCGCATCCGCCGGCAGCGGTCGCGAGAAGAGGTAGCCCTGGCCGATGTCGCAGTTCAGGGTCCGAAGCCGATCCGCCTGGTCGACTCGCTCGACGCCCTCGGCCACCGTCTCGAGTCGGAGCGTCTTGCCGATCCGGATCATCGCGTCCACCAGGGCGCTCGAGGTTGCCTCCGTCGCGACGCCGTCGACGAACGACTTGTCGATCTTGAGGATGTCGACCGGGAAGCGGCGCAGATAGGCGAACGAGGAATAGCCGGTGCCGAAGTCGTCGATCGCCAGCCGAACCCCGAGCGACTTGAGCTGATAGAGCCGATTGAGCGTCGCCGCTGAGTCGACCATCAGGACGCTCTCCGTGATCTCGAGGACGAGACGAGATGCCAGCAGGCCGGTGTCGTCCAACGCGTCGGCGACGTCTCGGACGATGTTGGGGTGGCGCAGCTGACGTGCGGAGAGATTCACGTTGAGGGCGATCGGCTCCCCCCCGGGGATCTCCTGCTGCCACAGTCGAACCTGACGGCACGCTTCCCTGATCGTCCACTGGCCGAGCGGCACGATGAGGCCGCTCTCCTCGGCAAGCGGAATGAACTCCATGGGCGGAACGAGGCCGCGCCGCGGGTGCTGCCAGCGGACCAATGCCTCGACGCCGGTCAGCCGGCCGGTGTGCAGGTCGATCGTGGGCTGGTAGTGGAGCACGAACTGCGACTCCTCAATTGCCGTTCGAAGCTCCGACTCGATCTCGATGCGGCGGATCGCGTCGGCGTGCATCTCCGGGTCGAAGAGCGCGTACCCGCCTTCGTTGGCGCGTGCCTGGTGCATTGCCACGGCGGCGTTGCCGAGCAGATCCTCGGCGGATTCGTCGCCGCCGAACGCGACCACGATACCGATGTGGGGCTGTAGCTCGACCTGCGCTCCCGGCAGCGGGATCTGCTGGCGGAGGGTGCGCATGATCCGTTCCATGGCCAGTGTGGCGTCCGCCGCCGAGGTGAGCCGGTCGAGGAGCACTCCGAATTCATCGCCGCCCAGCCGCGCGACCGTATCCTCGCCGCGCACGCAGGCTCGAAGTCGATCGGCGACCACCAGCAGCGCCGATTCCCCAGCGCTGTACCCGAGGCTGTCGTTGACGCGGTTGAAGCCGTCCATGTCGCAGTACAGGACTGCCAGCGTGGAGTTGTGGCGCTTGGCCTGCGCCAGGGCGTGCTCGACGCGGTTGGTGAACAGAGCCCGGTTGGCCAGGCCCGTGAGTGAATCGTGGAACGCCTGGTGACGAAGCTCGGCTTCGAGGGCGTGGCGTTCGGTCACGTCGCGGCTGTTGAGGACGATGCCGCCGATAGCGGGTACGCGCATGAGGTTCGAGATCCGAGTTTCCGTGTGACGCCACGAGCCGTCGGCATGACGGATGCGGCACTCGCAGACCATCGGCATCGACGGGTCTTCAACCGCCTGACGGAAGGTCGTTCTTACCCGTTCGACGTCATCGGGGTGGATGAGTTCGACGAGTTCGCGGTTCACGCACAGTTCGGCTTCGTAGCCGAAGATCTGCCGGACCGACGGCGATTGGAACCTGATGCGCCCTTCGGGCGATGCCACGCTGATCACGTCGCTGGACGCCTGGATCAGGGCCTCGAAGCGCTCCGAACTCTGGATCTCGATGGCGCGCTTCTGGAGGTCCGCCCTGGAGAGCGCCAGCGAGACCTGCGTGGTAAGCGCTCGGATGGCGGCAGGCAATTCGTCTGGGATTGGCTCCGACGACTCAAGGAGCAACACGCCCCTCGGCGTGCCTTCGACGCTAACGCGCGTCACGAGCAGCTCGCCGTCGCGGAAGATGGACGGCCGTCCGGGCTCCGTTGACGGCTCCGCGTCGGGGCCGGCGTCGCGCGTCAAACGCAGCGGCCGCTGGTCGGCGAGATCGTGATCGGGCGGGACGATCGCGGCTTCCTCGAAGGCCGTGCCCAGCATCTCGCGGGCAACATCTCCGGCCACGCCGACTACCGTGAAATGCCACGGCCTGCTCGCGGGGTCCCCGATCATCGCCAGGCTGACGCGCGCTCCCCTGAGGAGACCGCACAGGGCCAGTCCGCTCTCGACTGCCGCCGCGGCGATCTCGGGAAGGTCTGCCGCAGCCACGAGATCCAGGCCCGTCGCGGCCAGAATCTGCTGGCGCCTGGACGTGGCCTCGTAGCGAACGATCGAACTCACCATGCCGCTCATCAGGCAGGCCACGATCACGAAACCTATGGCGAAGACGAGGGCAATCGTGAACGCGGCCGGGTCGGCCAGCCCCTCGCCCAACTCGATCGCCGCCAGGCCCGCCGTCCGCAGCAGTACATGCGGAAGCGAGCCGTAGCCGGACGTGAAGATGACGGCCACAGCCAGCAGGACGAATAGATATCCATGCCAGCGATCGTCGACGGCAATGCCGATCAGGCACATCGATCCGATCGTTACCGCGTCCCCGAGCGGCCCCATGCACCCACTCCGATAGGCGTGCAGCCAGGCCAACGCGAGGGCGGCCGGGGCAACGACGCCGAGGATCCAGAAAGGCGGGTCGGACCGAGAGAACAGAAGAATCGGGAAGATGCCGGCGACGTTGAGCAGCCCAAACGCAAGCAGCAGCACCCGCAGGCGAGCGAGCAGGTCGCGAGGACGGGCGCGGGCGCGCAGACCCGCGAGGATCTCAGCCGTCTTGCGTGGCACGAAGTATTCCTGTGCCTCCGGTCCGAGCGTTCGGGCGATGGATGCGGTGGGTCCGAGCCCAAAACGAGCCCTACCTTCGGCGTCGGACCTACGCGCCCTCGACTGAGGGTATGTCCCTACGTCGAATGAACGATCTTGCGGTGGGGTCATCGTTTCGGGGCTCGCCCAAGCCTGGCCGATCCGGCTCGGTGTAGCATCGCGTGACTATGTCGCACCAGGATCGGCCATCGCTTTCCGACCGGGATTCCGCCGGGAACTTCCGGGATGGGTTCGGAATCGACGGCTTCGGACGGGAGGAGTACGAGTTCGCACCTGGCCCCGATCTTGACGACGACTACGACGGCTTGCCCGCCAGATCCCGGCCCACGTTCAAATGGGTCCTGATACGCCTCGGCTGGGTCGGGCTGGCGGCCACGCTGTCGCTCGGTTCGGCTGGCATCGTTGCCGCCACCGGCCGGTCTCCTGAGAACGACAGCCGGCCCGAGCTGACGTACACCGCCGACCTTGCTCTCTCGGGTCGCCTCGATGCCGGTGTGCGCGACCTCGCGCAGCTCAACGACCACGTCGTCGTGCTCGGCCGGATGGCTCGCAGCGTTCTGGCCGACCTGTCGCAGGTCAACCAGGTTGGGCTCAGCGGCGACTACCAGGATGGCGACACGGCCGTGCTCGAGATCCGCTCCGGCGCAGCCGCCCTCACGGCTCGGCTCGAATGCAGGCCGTGGCCCAGCACTCGGGACGCCGAGCTGGCCGCGACCTACAGCCACGACATGATCGACCGCTGGCATGCGGTCTGCGCGGCCCTGACCTCGGTCGACCCGCTGGCGAGCGACTGGGCCGCGATGGAGAACAGCGCCAACGTAGCAATGAGCGTTGCCCACGACATCAACGACCACGACCAGAACGCGAAGGCCGCCCTCCAGCAGGCGACTCAGGGCCGATACCCGGAGGCGCTCGCCCAGCTCCAGACCGCCTCGGCTTCGCTCGCGAACGCGCAGGACATTGCCGCCAAGCTATCGAAGGTCGGCGATGTCTCGACTCTGACCGAATGGCTGAGCCGAACCACGACGATGGACGGCGCGCTGGCCCTCCTGTGGCAGACCATGATCGACTCCAAGGGTCGAATCACCGTCCAGGTTTCGGCCGCGCTCAAAGCCGTCAACGACGCCAAGGCTCTCCTCCCCGACAACAACTCCGTTCTTCAGGTCGTGCTATATGAACTCGCCGGCAATCTGACCTCCGACGGGATCTCGATCGAAGTCGCCAAGGGGCAGCTCGCGACGGCCCTGTCCGATCTGACCGGCGGTTCCGTGGTGGGCCAATAGCCGGGCTGCGGGCGGCGGCCGGTTGCTCGCCGAGACGGGGTCTGCGAGGCCGGGCGGGATTTCGGGGGCCTGGCATGAGCGGGGCGACTCGATAGACTACGCCCAACGCTATCGCCGGCCACGCCCAGCCGGCACCAGTCTTGCGGCCGTCAGCGCGGCCGCCCGCAGGCCGGGAGGGCCATCATCATGCAGTTGCGTGTCGTCTCGGATCAGCCATGGGACGTGGCCGCCGACGTACTCGTCGTGCCCTTCGTCGGCGAGCTCGAATTCGAGGGGAGCCTCGGCGAGATCGACCGGCGGTCGGGCGGCGAGTTGCACGCCATAGCGGATTTCGGCGAACTCAAGTCGGAGAGATACTCGGCGGTCATCCTTGCGCCGGGCCAGCTTCGGGCGGGGCGGCTGATGGTCGTCGCGGCCGGTCCCGCCGACGAGCTGACGCGCCAGATCGTCATTCGAACCGCATCCACGGTGGAGCGGCGCCTGGGCGGGCGCCACGTGAAGAGCCTCGCCATCTGGCTCGGCGACCTCGCCGATCGCATCGAAGGCGGCGCCGAGGCGGTCGCAGAGTTGCTCGCTCGTGGCGTGGTTGAGGGCAGCTTCGAGCCGGCGGGGATCTATCGGGACGAGGTGAAGTCCGCGCCGCCGGCGCTCGACGAGTTGATCCTGGTCGCTCCGGGCGCCAGCCCCGCGGCGCTGACGCGTGCGGCGGAACGCGGTGTGGTGATGGGCGAGGGCGCGAACCTGGCCCGTGGCCTGGCCAATCGCGCGGCCAACGACGTCTCCCCGGACGTGCTCGCGCAGGAGGCCCGCGCCATCGCCGAGCGGCACGGCCTTACCATCGACGTACTTGGCCCGGAGAAGGCCGAGAAGCTGGGGATGGGCATGTTCCTCGCCGTCGGCCGCGGCAGCGACAACCCGCCCCGAATGATCGTCCTCCGATCCGGCGAGGCGGGGGCGAAGGACGCAGTCGGTCGCCATCTGGCGATAGTGGGCAAGGGCGTCTGTTTCGATTCCGGCGGCATCAGCATCAAGCCGGCGGATCGCATGGAAGAGATGAAGATGGACAAGACCGGCGCCTGCACGGTCATTGCCGCCATCGCCACCGTGGCCCGGCTCGCGCCCGGGACCCCGCTATTGGCCGTTGCTCCGGCAGTGGAAAACATGCCCGGCCCGCGTTCGGCGCGCCCGGGCGACATCGTCAAGGCTATGAACGGCAAGACGGTCGACATCATCAACACCGACGCCGAGGGCCGCCTCATCCTCGGCGACGCGATGTGCTACGCGGAGTCGCTCGGTGCGACGCACATCGTCGACATCGCCACGCTTACCGGTGCCGTGGCGCGGGCCCTGGGCGATCAGATGACCGGCGTCTTCGGGCGGCCGCAGGCCTGGTACGACCAGGTCGCCGCGGCCGGTGACCGCGCCGGCGAGCGGTACTGGCAGCTGCCGTTCATCGAGGAGTACCGCTCCGACCTCGACAGCTGGTACGCAGACCTCACCAACACCGGGTCCGTCGAAGGCGGCGCCACCAAGAGCGCCCTTTTCCTGCGCGAGTTCGTGACGGTGCCGTGGGCCCACCTGGACATCGCCGGCACGGCGTACTTCCGCAAGAAGACGCCCTATGCTCCGGCCGGCGCCACGGGCGTCTCTCACGCGACGCTGGTGGAGCTGGCGCTGGCCGGCGCGAAGCACTCGTAGACGTCGTGGAGCCGCTCGCCATCGCACTCGGTGTCCTGGGCGCGGTCTGGGGAGTGGCCGCCGACCGTATCTCCGCCCGCTGGCCCGCCCACGAGGACGGTTCGGTCCGTCGCGTGGACTGGCGCACTCCGATCGTGGCGATCTTCGGGGCCGTGGCTCTGGCCGCGGTCCCGATCCGCTTCGGGGACGCGACCGAGCGCGCTCTCTTCGGGGCTGTATTCGCCGCGCTGATCCTGCTGATCGCGACGGACCTCGATCAGCGGCTGCTGCCCGACGTAGTAACCCTGCCCCTATTCGTCGTCGGGCTCGCGGTGCTCGTCTGGGGCGGCGATTCGCTGGTCAACCGCCAGTCGCCCTGGCTGGCGATTGCGGTCGCGATCGGCCTTCCGCTGCTGCTGTACGTGTGTTCGCTTCCGTTTGGCGAAGGCGCGTTCGGCGGCGGCGACGTGAAATTCCTGGCCGGCATCGGCCTCTTGATCGGCGGCTTGCGGCTCGTCCTGGCGGTATTTGCAGGAGTGCTGCTGAGCGGTGTCGTGATCGCCGCGTTGCTGGTCGCGAGGCGGATCACGCTCAAGAGCTATATCCCGTTCGGCCCGTTCCTGATCATAGGCGCGGTCTGGATCGCCCTGCTGCCCGCCGGTTCCTGATCGGACGCCGCGCCCTCTAGCTGGGCTGAGTTCCCGCCGCGGTCAGACGCGTATCGCAGCTGGGGCAGAAGTAGATCGCCGGGTCCTCGCCGCTCTGTTCGAACCCCAGCAGGTCCGTGATCAGCTCGCGCGCGCCACCTTTGCGGACGCGCGTCGACGGGTAGCCACATTGGCACCACTCGACCTTCTGCTTGTTCGATGGCTCGAACTGGTGCTCTTCGGCCAGGAACGTCGTCAGCGAGGCGTGCTTCTCGTCCTCGGTGCCGTCTGCGTCGAGAACGCCGAGGGCGTGCTGCACGAGCTGTATTCGGGCGAACGGAGCGGGTCTCTCCTGGCCGAGAGCGTGGAGCGCGGCGGCAGCCGCGGCGCGCTCGCGCCACCTCGGCGCGTTCTTGACTATGCCGTCGAGGACCTCGACGGCGGGCAATCCAACCTCGACGCACTTGTCCCAGTCGCCCTTTGAGGCCCAGAATGCCGCGGCGGTCGCGTCGGGTTCGCTTGGCTCCCAGCCCAGCGAGACCAGGGCTTCGAGAATGTCCGATCGCTCGTGCGCCTCGGCTCGGGGGAAGGCGCCGACCAGCAACGGCATGGCCGGGGCGCCGCATTCCGCGCACCGCCGCCAGTCGCGCAGGGCCGCCCAGTAGAGGGCTCCGACCTCTTGCGAGGGCGGCTTCCAGCCGAGCTCCGCGAGACCGCGCGCGGCGGATCTCCGGATGATTGGGTTCTCGTCGTCCAGGCGGGCCTCAAGGGTCTTTGCCACCAGGGGCGAGCCGATGCGGGCCAAACGCCGAACTGCCAGCTCGCGGACCTCCGCATCGTCGTGGATGAAAGCTTCCTCGAGCGCCTCGATCGCGTTCTCGTCGCACAGAGCGTCGAGAGCCTGGCCGGCCGCCCGTTCTATGGTCAGGCTCGATCGCCCGGTCGTCCTGGCTCTATATTGTTCGCGGGCCAGCAGGACGATCAGTGGCGCCACGGCTGCGACGTCGCCGATCGTCGCCAGCGACTTGACGGCGGCGACTCGCACGGTTTCGTCCGGGTCCTGGATCGCTTTGATCAGTGGGTCGACCGCGTCCGAGGCCCTGATGCGGCCCAACGCCGCCGCCGTCGCCTTGCGAGCTTCCTGGTCCGGGTCCATCATGAGCCGGCGATACACCGCCTGGGCCGCGACGCCGCGCACGCCCGCGTCTTTGTCCTGCAGCGCGACGATCATAGGCTCGACGACCCGGATCCCGCCGCGGGCCGAAAGGGCCCGCACCGCCGCCCGTCGCACCCCCGCATCCTCGTCATAGACGAGAGCAGCGAGCGGCTCTACGGCCATAGGGTCTCGGATGGGGCCGAGCGCGTCCGCGGCGGCGCTCCTGATTGTGGGGTCCTTGTGCGCGAGCGCCTTGATCAGGCCCTGGATATCCCTCTTGGCCTCCAACTGGGCGATGACGGGGGGACCAAAGAGCGGCATCGGGAGCCTCCATCCCTCGGGATCAGGACGAACGGCGCCATGAAAGTCGCCTGCGTCCGAACGGTTACGCGTAAGGCCAAGGCTAGCACCGATGGGGGCCCCTTTGCGAGGGCTCTATGGACCCATGACTGAGAAACCCGGTCGTTGCCCGCATATTCCTGGTCGAGCTCCGCCTTCCGGCACTTGCTCCGGCACCGGCCCGGCGCGCGGTCGGAATGCACCCGGTGAGGTGCTCGCCGCCTCGGCCGGCTGGCCAGACCAGGTCTTCCGCGCCGACCGTCCGATTCGAGCTTCTTGCCGTGAGCGGTGGACTCGGCGGGCTGGATTGGACCCAACTGCACCGGAGTGCGCCAGACCACAAGGGTTTCGGCGGCCACACACTTGACGTTGGGCACGGAGAGCGTTGTATGATGCATTGAAGCCGGAGTCGTCCCGAGTCTGTGCCCCTTTCGACGGACGGCGTCAAACCGGCGGGCCAACCCGCGATGCGCGCCCAGGCGCGCCGCAACGGAGATGCTCGCAAGTTGACTGCCATGCACGACCGACACTCCCCGCGCCGCCACAGTCGCAGGCGGTGGATCCAGCTCCTTCTTGCAGTAGTGCTGCTGATGCCCGTCGTCAGCTTCCCCGTGCCTGCCGCTCCGGTCCAGGCCAGCGACCTCACGGATGCCGTCAAGCAGCAGATGGCTCTGGACAAGCTCATCGCCGCGCAGAAGAAGCAGCTGGCGGCCATCGCCGTTCAGCAGACGGCGCTGAAGACCGCGATGGCCACCACGCAGGTCAATCTCGACCAGATGAACCAGAACATGGACGATCTGCAGGGCGAGATCTCGACGCTCCAGATCCAGGTCGACGCGGTTCATGTGAGCTACGAGGGCCTCGTCACCCAGGAGAGCCAGCTCCAGGCGCAGGTCGACGATCTGCAGGCCCAGGAACAGGCCAAGCAAGACGAGTTGACCCAGCGCGAACAGATCCTGGCGCAGCGGCTCATCGCCGCCTACAAGACCGCCCAGACGCCGCTCCTTTCGCAGCTTCTCACATCGGGCTCGATCACCGACGTGCTGTCCGATGTCTCCTACTACATGGAGCTCGGCGCCCAGGACAAGGCCCTGGCCGACCAGATCGAGCTGGCTCAGGTCGACCTGCAGAGGTCGAAGCAGACGGTAGAGACCGCCAAGATCTCGGTCGACCAGCTGGCCAGCCAGGTCGCCATCCAGAAGGGCGATCTCGACGGGCAGATGAGCCTTCTCGCCAGCGCCAAGGCAAAGCTGGCCTCCGTGCAGCGCCAAATTGCGGCAGAACTTGCCAAGCAGCAGGTGGCCGATGCCAGACTCGCCAAGAACAAGGTGTCCCTGGCGGCGACGATCAAGTCGAACGGTTTGGCCTCAACCCAGCTGGCGCTCAAGATCGACAAGCTGGCCGCGCAGTTGGGTGGCACGGGCCGCATCCCGTCCGTCTACAACGGCACCCTGCAGTGGCCGATGGGCGGGAAGATCAGTCAAAACTTCGGCTGCACCGGATGGTTCTCCGAGCCGCGGGTCGGCAGCTGCGCACACTTCCACCAGGGCATCGACATCGTTGCGCCGTGTCTGACACCGGTCCACGCGGCGGGCGCGGGAGTCATCGTCTTCGTCGGTTACAACCCCTACGACCCACCACCGCAGGCGTGGCTGGTGATCATCGCCCACTCCACCAGCATGGTCACCTGGTATGCCCATATGACCGGCAGGGCGCCGGCGGGCATCTACGTCGGAGCCCAGGTGTCGCAGGGCCAGGTCATCGGCACGGAGAACACTACGGGCCATTCCACTGGTTGCCACCTCCATTGGGCCGTCCGGGTGAACGGCGTGTTCATGAACCCGCGCCTCTTCGTCTAGAGGACCAGGTTCCCGCTGGCTGGCGAGGCCGGTCGCTGACGGGCGTCGAATAAGCGGTTGTGGTGATAGCATCGAACAAGCCCGGTGACCACTCGGGCTTGGACCTAGAGGACGCCCGATGAAGCGCACTCTGGCGGTGATACTGGCTGGCGGCGAGGGCGAGCGCCTGTCGATCCTATCTTCGATGCGGGCCAAGCCGGCCGTTCCGTTTGGCGGCAAGTACCGGATCATCGACTTCGCGCTCTCCAACTGCGTGAACTCGGACATCGACAACGTCGTCGTCCTGACCCAGTACAACCCACGTTCACTGAACGACCACATCGGCATGGGCCGNNGCCGGCCGTGGGATCTGGACCGCAACACCGGCGGCGTTCGGATGCTCCAGCCGTACATCGCCCGAGGCCGCGTCGCGGAGTGGTACCGAGGCACCGCCGACGCGGTCCTCCAGAATCTCAATGTCATTGGGCAGGCCGCCGGCGACGCAGTCCTTGTGCTGGCCGGCGACCACATCTACAAGATGGACTACCAGCCGTTCGTGGCCGCCCATCGTCGCCATCGGGCGGACGTGACGATAGCCGTCCGCCGGGTGCCCCTCTCGGATGCGTCCCGGATGGGGATCCTGGCGATGGACGACACCGGCCGGATCGTGGAGTGGCACGAGAAGCCGCGCCAGCCCAAGNNATGGGCGTCTACGTCTTCTCGAAGCGGGCTCTCCAGCAGTGGCTGTCGGACACGCGGGTCGATTTCGGCCACGACGTCATCCCGGCCATGATCGAGGGCGGAGCCCGAGTCTACGGCTACCGCTTCGATGGCTACTGGCAGGACGTGGGAACGGTTCAGTCTTATTGGGAAGCTAATCTGGCGCTTCTCTCCGATGCACCGGAGCTGGATCTGTACGACCGCGAATGGGTCATCCACACTCGGTCCGAGGAGCGGGCGCCGGCCAAGATCGGGGCCACGGCTCAGGTCCACCGCAGTCTCATCAGCCACGGCTGTGTGATCAACGGCTCCGTGGTCAACTCCGTCCTCTCGCCCGGCGTCGTCGTGGATGTGGGCGCCGTCGTGCGGGACTCCATCGTTCTCTTCGACTCGGTAATCCGGCCCGGCGCGGTCGTCGATCGAGCCATCCTCGACAAAGAGGTGGCGGTCGGCCCCGGTGCGATCGTGGGCGAGGGGACCGACTACGACGAGGTCAACAGGCGCGAGCCGGGTCGCCTCAACACTGGCATAACCGTGGTCGGCAAGCGCGCGGTCGTTCCTCGGGGCGTTCGCATTGGCCGCAACGTGCTGATCGGCGAAGGCGTCAGGGCCACGGATTTCCCGTCACGGGTGGTCCGCAGCGGTTCCACCGTGGAGCGGCCGAGGGACAGGACAACTCGCCCCGCAGCCAGGGTGGCGGTGAGCGACTCGCCGGACAAGCGCGAAGCACCGTCGGGCGGCGGTTCCGGTCCTGCGCCACATCCCGATGCCGGAGTTGCAGGCGCGGGCGAAATTCGGCGCGCCGCCGAGGCGAAGGACTGAGCCGGGCGCAAACGCGGCGTTCCGTCGGGCCAAGCCGTTCGGCCGCCCGGCTCTCGAGGTAGTCGGCGATGATTCGTGATCGCGTCCGCTCGGCGAGGGGTATCGCGGCGGCCGCCCTCATAGCCATTGCCGCCACTTTCTTGCGGGGGGCGGCGCCGCCGCCTGTCGATGGCGCGCAGACAGATCTCTCGTACACATCGGCTGCGGTGTGGACGGTGGATCCGGCGCACGGGCGCGTTCACGTACTCCTGAACGTCAACGCCACGTCGCACGCGGCCGACTCGGGCGGCCGGCGCTACTTCTACCCAGGTCTGCAACTGACCCTGCCCCTGTCGACAGCCGAGTACGCCGCCCTCGACGGCAATGGCCAGTCCCTGCCCCTCTCCGTCATCGCCACCACGCCGTCCGGAGTGGTCGTCAACGTCGGCTTCCGGCAGCCGCTCTACTCCGGCCAAAGTGGCGCGTTCGAGCTCAAGTTCGACCTCGTGGATAGGGGCGGTTCGACCGATCGAGACCTCCGCATCGGCCAGGACATCGTCTCGTTCCCCGTCTCGGCGTTCGGCAGCCCCGGCACGTCGGGCGGTTCGGTGACCGTCGTCTTTCCCGCCAGCCTCATCGTCCAGGAACAGTTCGGAGCCCTCGCCACCTCGACCGACAGCTTCGGGCAGACCGTCTTCTCGTCCGGCCCCGTCGCCGACTCCACCGCCCTCAATGCCTGGTTCACCGCCTCGCGGACGGTCCCTGCCTCCGACTTCCGCGTTCTCCAGGTCGTCGTGGGGCCTATCGATGCAACGTTGCGCTACTGGGCCGACGACCCGGGCTGGGCGGATCAGGTCGCGCGGGTTCTGAAGTCTGGGTACCCCGTGCTGAGCGAGCTGATAGGCCTCGGCGACCCGGCCTCGAAGTCGTTGACGATCGAAGAGGCGACGACCCAGGGGATCGGCGGGTTCAGCGGCGAATATGACCCCGCCGCCTCGATGGTCCGGGTTTCCTATTTCGCCGACCCGATCGTGGTTCTCCACGAGGTGGCTCACATGTGGTTCAACAACGATCTGGCGTCGGGTCGCTGGATCGACGAAGGATTCGCCTCGTTCTACGCGGAGCAGGCCGTGCTCCGGCTCGGGCTGCCCGACCACGCGCCGGCACTGAACACGTCGCTGATGCGGGCGGCCATTCCCCTCAACGACTGGACCGACGCCGGGGCACCAGGCACGCCGACAGAGGCCTACCTCTACGGCGCGAGCCTCGCGGCGGTCCGCCAGATCGCCGCGCTCGCCGGCACGGACGGATTGCGTAAGGTCTGGGCCGAGGCTCAGGCGGGCACCAATGCATATCCTCAGCCCGGAGCAAACAGCGCTGTCCTCCAGGGCGGCGTAACCGAGTGGCGCCGTCTGCTCGACCTCCTGGAGCAGACCACCGGCCAGTCATACACGGCAATCTGGCGTCAATGGGTCGTGACCTCGGCGGAGGCCGCCACGCTCCACGACCGCGACTCCGCGCGCGCCGACTACGCATCCACCGAGGCGGCGGCAGGCGGGTGGATTCTGCCGCCCGACGCGCAGTCGGCGATGAGCGGCTGGGACTTCGGCACCGCGACGGCCCTGCTGGGTCAGGTGCGGGCGGTCCTGACAATGCGGCGGCAGATAGACGATGCGGCGCCGAATGAAGACACGACTCCGCCGGCGACGCTGCGCACGATCTTCGAAAGAGTCGGAACGGCTGCGGCTCTGGCGGAAGCCGAACAGGAGCTGGCTGCGCTCGACAGTCTATCGGCCGCCCGCCGGGCGCAGGCCAACAGCAAGGGCGCGGCACGGGCCGTCGGCCTTCTCGGCATCGACCCGGAGGCCGACCTGGCATCCGCCAGGAAGGTCTTCGCTGCGGGAGACATCGCCACTGCCCACTCCCTGGCCGAGTCGGCGCGGTCTGCCTGGGCCGGCGCGACGGGAGTCGGCCAGGTCCGAATCCTGGGCACTGCGGCTGGCACTGCGGGGGTCCTCCTCCTGATCGCCCTGTTCATTTGGACACGATCGGGAAGGCGTAAGGAGAACAAGCGGTCGAGCGTCGCGACCTCTCCGACGGAGCAGCGCGATGCCTGACTCGGCCGGAGCACCCGGACCGGATCAGCCGGCCGAGGAGCGCGAGACTGCCTACGAACTGTTGCGGAGGGGCAACTATCTGCTGGGCGCGCGGCACAATGCCCAGGCCGCAGTGGTGCTGGAGCGAGCCGCTCGCGCGGAGCCGGGCAAGGGCTCGATCCTCGAGGGCCTGGCCCGAGCCTACTTCGGCAGCGGCCAGCACGCCCGGGCCGCGGCGACCTTCGAGGCTCTGCTGGAGGTCGATCCCTCAGCTCACTACGGGCACCTGGGGTTGGGCCTGAGCCTGGAGCGGCTCGGTCGTCTGAGCGAGGCCCGTACCCACCTCCGTCTGGCCGTCGCGATGAACCCCCACAACGACACGTACCGGCGGGCTCTGGAGCGGGTCGAGTCGAAGGCGAGTTGATCCGCCATTGGCGACCAGGCGGCTGTTGACCTTCCCGGCTACGGCTCAGGCCGGCGCTGGATCAGCGGCCTTGCGCCTCCAGGCGTCGGGCCAGCAGCAGGATCCCCGCGATCGACTTCGAGTCTTCGATGACTCCCGCATCGATGGCTGAAATCGCGTCGCGCCAGTGCAACCGAACGAGCCGGATCCGCTCGTCCGCGTCGGGACTCAGACGGTCCTCGAGCGCCGGCCGGAGATCCGTGGCCAGGAATAGCGACAAGTACTCGGTCAGGAAGCCCGGGGCGCTGTAGTAGCCGCCGAGCCGGTCCATCCGTCCCGCGCGATAGCCGGTCTCTTCTTCCAGCTCCCGATGAGCTGCCGACTCCGGGTCCTCCACGACGCCGTCGTGCACGTCCAGGGTGCCCGCCGGTAGCTCGAGCATGGCGCCGCCGCCGGCGAGGCGGTACTGGATGACCAGACACAGCCGGCCTTCCGCGTCGAGCGGGGCGACGACGACCGCTCCCGGATGGACCACGATGTCTCGCGACGACTCGGAGCCGTCCGGGCGCACGATGGTGTCCTTCTCGAGGACGATGTACCGGCCACGGTAGATCTCTTCGCGGCCGACGACGCGCTCTTCGAGTTCGGCGTCGGCCGCCGCGAGCTCGGTCACGATGGCGTCGAGAACCGGCCGGCCCGTATGGGCGCGGCGGGCCTTGCGGTCGGCAAAGGGAGGGGTCATGGTCGACCTGTACGAGAGCCCCGACGCCGAGCAGCCTGTCGGGCCGAAGCATGTCTCTGGAACGCCGACGCCCCGGCAGAAGCTGCCGGGGCGTCGGGCTCTCTGAACCGAGGACTAGTTGTTCACCGCTCCAAATGGGAGGGCGAAGTTGGTGTCGGGGTCGAACAGCTGGACCTTCTCGAGCGGAACGCGCAGCTCGAGCATGTCGCCCGGGCGGACGCGGTAGGCCGAGTCGACAATCGCGACGATGTCACGGTTGGCGCCACTGGCGTGGATCAGCTCTTCGTTGCCGAGGTACTCGACGACCTCGGCCTTGGCGTTCACTACCGCTGTCGCGCCGGCAACCGGGCCGAGCTGAAGGTGCTCGGGCCGATAGCCGACGATGAGCGAGCGGCCCGTTGTGCCGATCGACTCGTGGAACTGCGGCGGAACCGGGATCGTGATGTTCGGGCCGGTCAGCGTGATGTTGTCACCGCTGCCGCCCACTTCGACCGTCGTGAAGTTCATTGCGGGGCTGCCGATGAAGCCTGCGACGAACCGGTTGATCGGCCGGTCGTACAGCTCCTGAGGCGTGCCGACCTGCTGCAGACGACCCTCGTTCATGACCGCGATCCGAGATCCCATCGTCATGGCCTCGATCTGGTCGTGGGTCACGTACACGAACGTGGTGTTCAGTCGCTGGTGCAGGCGGAGGATGTTGGCTCGGGTCTCGACGCGCAGCTTGGCGTCGAGGTTGGAGAGCGGTTCGTCCATGAGGAAGACCGCCGGCTCGCGCACGATGGCGCGACCGAGGGCTACGCGCTGGCGCTGGCCGCCGGAGAGCTCTCGCGGCTTGCGGTCGATGTAGCGGGTCAGGTCCAGGATCGCGGCCGCTTCCTTGACGCGGGCGTCGATCTGGGCCTTGGGGACGTGCCGCAGTTTGAGACCAAACGCGAGATTGTCGCGAATGCTCATGTGCGGGTAGAGGGCGTAGCTCTGGAACACCATCGCGATGTCGCGATCCTTGGGCGGCACATCGTTGATGACCCGCTCGCCGATTCGCAGCGTCCCGGCGGTGATCTCTTCGAGGCCGGCGATCATCCGCAGGCTGGTGGTCTTGCCGCAGCCCGACGGCCCGACGAGAACCATGAACTCCGCGTCGCGGATGTCGAGATTGAGGTCGTCAACGGCGACGACGTCGCCGAAGCGCTTGCTTACGTTCTCGAAGGTGACTGTAGCCATTGGCTGTGAACTCCATGTCCGGTGGGCCGATCGGGCGATGCTAGCAATCATTTGGCGGCCTGCGCCCGCGTCCCGGCGTGCAATCCACTAAACGTTTAGGGCTGGAACCGCTGACTGGAGAAACGGCAAGCGTTCGACGGATGAGTCGAGCTCCGGCGCCGAATGGAGCCTTCAGGATTGCTTCAGTCTACGGGCCCAAGTTTGGCTTCCAACGACGACAATGTGACCAATCCACTGACAACGCGATCGACAGGAACCGGAGCGCACTCATGACTGACGACGAGTTCAACAATCGTCCCGAGGACCGTGCCCCGGCCGCACCCGACCAGGACCTTCGATGGTCTCCCGAGCCGGACATCACATCCCCGCAGGAGGCCGAGAGCTGGCCGCCCGCAGCCGTTCCGCCCCCGCCCGTCTATCCCTGGCCGGCCTACTTCCAGCCGGGCTACTCCCAGCCCGTCCAGCAAGCGTGGCCGCAGCCCGACCCGGCCTTCCAGCCTGCCCCGCCGCCCGTTCCGCTGCAGCAATGGCATTCTCCTTCGCAGTGGGCGGCAGCGGCGTCCGCGCCCGTACCGCCAACCGCGAACTCGGGCAAGCGCCGGATCGTTCCCCTGATTCTGGCAACCGCCGTGCTCTCCGCCACCCTCTCGGCTTCGGGAGCATATGTGGCGTTCAGTCTCTCGCCGCACACCACGACCGTCGCCGGGCCCGCGACGAGTGGCGCCAACTCGAATATCCAGACGGTGAGTCTCACCCAATCCCAGGTCATCGTTCGCGTGGTGCAGGCCGTGAACCCTTCAGTGGTCACGATCTCCACTTCCGGAACAACCGGCCTCGGCCGTCGGTCGACACAGTTCACGGGCTCCGGCTCGGGCTTCATCGTCAGAGCGGACGGGCTCATCCTGACCAACAACCACGTGATCACCGGCGCGACCACGCTGACTGTGGCGCTCAATGACGGGCGCCAGCTGACGGGCACGGTTGTCAAGGTTGATACGGTTCACGATCTGGCGCTGGTCAAAATCGACGCCACCGGTCTCGTGCCGGTGACGCTCGGCGACTCGAGCGCCATCCAGGTCGGCCAGCTGGCGATTGCCATCGGCAGCCCGCTCGGCACGTTCACGGACTCGGTGACCTCGGGCATCGTCTCCGGACTGAACCGAAGCATCACCGTCGGCGACAGCACCTCGAACTTCACCGAGGATCTGACCGGCTTGGTCCAGACGGACGCGCCGATCAATCCCGGCAACAGCGGCGGGCCGCTCCTCGACGCCAACGGCGCGGTCGTCGGAATCGTGACCGCGGCCTCAAGCAGCGCCCAGGACATGGGCTTCGCCATCCCGATCAACCAGGCCAAGCAGATGATCGCCGCAGCCACCAGCGCCTGATCGGTCAACTCGATCCGGCGCCCCCGGCTGTTCAGAAATGTTTCAGGCGCAGAAGCGATACATCCACTGGGCGTCCTTATGACTCATGTGAGGTCATGGCCGCGGTCCAGGGACGAGAGGCATAGCCGATGAAGACGAGACTGGCAGCGCTGGCGTTGATCCTGGTTGGGGTGGGGGCGGTGGCGCTGGCTATCGTCGGTCCCAGCTTCGCCGGATCTGCGAGTTCGAAGTACATAACCTCCACGGTGTCGACGGGGGCAGTGGCCGCTACGTCGGTAGCGAATGGAACCGTCTCGGCCAGCACCGTATACGGATTGAAATTCGGCACCTCGGCCGACATCGTCAGCTCCGCGGCCACGACTTCGGGCACGGGCGGCTCGACCGGTTCGAACGCAGCCTCGACCGGTAGCCTGACCTGGCCGGTCGCGACCGTCTCAGCAACGGTCGGGCAGACGGTCAAGAAGGGCGACACGCTGGCCCTGGCGGACTCCGCGGCCGCCCAGCTGGCGCTGACATCGGCCCAGGCGACCCTTGCTTCCGCGCAGGCCAAGCTGGATACGGACTCCGGCGGCCCGAGCGCGCTGAACAAGACGCAAGCCGCCTACCAGCTCAACCAGTCACAAAACAGCTACAACCAGGCCGTGTCCAACAGGTCGATCACCAACCGGCAGAACGCCCTGACCCTGAGCCAGGCCAAGGCATCGGTCACAGCCGCTCAGGCGAAGCTCAAGGCAGACAAGGCCGCGGTTCCCCAGGACCCGGCGGCGATCTCCGCAGACACGAACGCTTTGACGCAGGCACAGTCGAACCTGTCCTCGACGGCGCTCAAGGTGAGCCAGTCGAACACGCAGGCCACTCAGCAGGTCACCAACGCCTCGCTCAGCCTGGCCTCGGCCAAGCTGACCTACCAGAACAACATCGCTCCCGCCGCCAGCACGACCGTGACGGCCGACCAGGCCCAGGTCGACTCGGCCCAGGCCGCGGTTGATGCCGCTCAGGCGGCCGTGACCGAGGGCACGATCCTGGCGCCGGCCGACGGGCTGATCGTCGCGGTCAACATCCTGCCCGGCGTAAATGCCCCATCGTCCGGCTATGCGATCGAGGAGTCGGTCGCGCCCATGGTGGCCTCGGCCAGCTTCACCGAGTCCGACATCTCCAACCTCAAGGTCGGACAGGCGGCTTCGGTAACCGTGACCGCCCCGAATGTCACCGTCGACGGGACCGTCTCCCAAATCGTTCCCGTGGCCGCTTCCTCCGGCGGCTCCAGCAGCGTCGTGACCTTCTCGGTGCTCGTGACGCTGACCAGCCCGCCGGCGACGGTGCTCTCGGGCATGAGCGCCACTGTGACGGTGACAACCGCGTCGGTTGCCGGCGCGCTGCGCGTACCTTCAACGGCGCTCACCGGATCGGCCTCGACCGGCTACAGCGTGCAGGTCCTCGGAAGCGACGGGGCTGTTTCGACCGTTTCGGTCCAAGTAGGTCTGGTGACCACTTCCATGGCCCAGATCACGGGCGGTGTGAGCGAAGGCCAGCTGGTGGTCGTCGGCACGACGAGCACCCGTAACAGCACAACCACTACGACCAGCGGAGTCAACCTCGGCGGCCTGACCGGCGGCGGTGCCGGCGGCTTCGGCGGCGGCCCCGGTGGGTTCGGTGGGCGATGAGCGCGCACGCAGTCGAACCGATCATCGAACTTGAAAACGTCAGCCGCATCTACGACACCGGCCGGGTTCAGGTGCCGGCCCTGGTGGACGCGAATCTGACGGTCGCCAAGGGTGAGTTCATGGCCATCATCGGCCCGTCGGGCTCCGGCAAGTCGACGATGATGAACATCCTGGGATGCCTCGACCGGCCAACGTCCGGCCGCTACATCCTCGATGGGCAGCCAGTCGACGAGCTCGACGATAACGGCCTTGCCTACGTGCGCAGCCGCTCGATCGGCTTCGTCTTCCAGAGCTACAACCTGCTGCCACGGACCAGTGCCCTCGAGAACGTGGCCACGCCGCTGATGTATCAGGGCGTCGGCCGCAAGGAACGTCTTTCGAGGGCCCAGGCGGCCCTCGAGCGTCTTGGTCTGGGAGACCGCCTCGACCACGAGCCCTCCGAGCTCTCGGGCGGCCAGCAGCAGCGCGTCGGCATAGCCCGCGCCCTGGTGACCGAGCCGGCCCTGATCCTGGCCGACGAGCCGACCGGCAACCTGGACAGCCATTCGGGCGCCGAGGTGCTGTCGATCTTCAAGGACCTGCACTCCCTCGGCCGGACCATCGTGTTGATCACGCACGACATCGACGTCGCCACCGCCGCCGATCGCGGCGTCCACATCCGCGACGGTCAGCTCTACGAAGCGGTCCTCTCGTGAAACTGCTGGATTTGATGCGCCTGGCCCTGGGACGGCTGGGCACGGGCAAGATGCGGACCGGCCTCACGATGCTCGGCATCATCATCGGCGTGGCCTCCGTCGTGGCCCTCGTCAGTGTCGCCCAGGGCGCAACCAAGGGCATCAGCGACCAGCTCAATGCCCTGGGCACGAACCTGCTCACCGTCAACCCTGGTTTCGTCCGAGGCGCAGTCACGCGCGGTTCCTTCGGCGGGGCGACGACTTTGACCATCGCCGACGCGAGCGCGATCACCGGGCTCGACGGCGTCCAGGCCGTGGCTCCGGAGCTAGCCACCTCCAAGCTCGTGATCGCCGGGACACAGAACGAGACCGCTTCGATCGTCGGGACGACCCCGGCCTATCTATCGGTCTTCGCATACGACATCTGGACGGGCACCTTCATCAGCCAGGCGTCGGTCGACCAGAACCTGCGGGTCGCGGTCATTGGGGCCACAACCGCCGACAACCTGAGCCTGACCGACAGCTCGATCGGCTCGACGATCTACATCGGCGGCCTGCCCTTCGAACTCGTCGGGATCCTCCAATCCAAGGGAGGCACGGGCAGTGAGGACGACCGGGTGATCGTGCCGCTGTCCACGGCGCGCGAGTTGTTCGTCGGCAGCACCAGTGTCTCGTCCATCGGTCTGAGCGCTACGAGCCAGGACGCGATTACTACCGTCTCGGCGGAGATCACTGCGCTGCTCGATCAGCGCCACGGCATCACGGCCGGCGCCACCGCCGATTTCTCGATCACCACTCAGGCACAGCTGCTCGGCACGGTCAGTTCCGTGAGCGACGTGCTGACTCTGCTGCTGGCCGGCATCGCTTCGATCTCGCTCTTGGTCGGCGGGATCGGGATCATGAACATCATGCTGGTCTCGGTCCGTGAGCGGACGCGCGAGATCGGCATCCGAAAGGCAATCGGGGCCCGGGGTCGCGACATCCTCTCGCAATTCCTCGTCGAGGCACTGGCGTTGTCTCTCGCCGGTGGTGCGATCGGCATCCTATTCGGAGTCCTGGCTTCGTTCGCCATCGGGGTCTATGCAGGTTGGGGCTTCGTCTTCAACCCGATAACGGTTGTTGCCGCCGTCGGCTTCAGCCTCGTCGTCGGGATCGTGTTCGGTGTCTGGCCGGCCAGCCAGGCAGCCCGGCTCGACCCCGTCGTCGCCCTTCGGTACGAGTAGTCCAACACGATCGCGGAAAGGGGAAAGCTCATGACCACAACGGCCCGGCCGGCCAAGCAGGATCGAACGACCATGGCGCTGCTTCTGATAGCGGCGCTGGTCGCGGTCGGCGGAATCGGCTTCGCCATCGGCCATCTCACGGGCGGCTCCACGGCGGCGGCCGCGAACAACCCGGCTGGACCCGGCGGAGGCCGTGGCGGGTTCACGCGTCCGTCTCTGGCCCCGGGCCAGACCTTCAACGCCGGGCAGTTCGGCGCCGGCGGCGGCCTCGGCCGCGGCCTCGGCGGTGTCTCCGGCGGTGTCTCCGGCACGGTCCAGTCGATCAACGGCTCGACGCTGACCATCACGCTCGCGAACGGCACCACCGTCACGATCGACCTGTCGGGAACCACGACGTATCACAATGCAACGGCCGCAGCCTCGACCGATGTCAAGGCCGGTAGCACGGTGACCGTACAGATCGACACCAGCGCCCTGGCCGGTGCTTCTCCAAACCCGAGCGCCTCAGGCGGCCTTGGTGGCCAGACGCTCACGGCCAAGGACGTCCTGATCACCACTCCATAGGAGGCGACCCTTGCACGTGCTCGTCGTTGAGGACGACGCCCGTCTGAGCCGCCTCCTCAAGCGGCTCCTGACGCAGGACCGCCACGTTGTCGAGACGGCCCTGACGGCCGAAGACGGCCTCGAGATCGCGACCTCCAGCATCGAGCTGGACGCCGTGATCCTCGATGTCGGCCTGCCCGATCGGTCCGGTTTCGAAGTGGCCCGCCTGCTTCGGCGGAAGGGCTCTCAGGTCCCCATCTTGATGCTGACTGCGCGTGACGCAGTCAGCGATCGGGTCGAGGGTCTCGATGCCGGCGCCGACGACTACCTGGTCAAACCATTTGCCTATGAAGAGTTGCTGGCCCGGCTCCGAGCGTTGGGCAGACGCCCGCCGACGCGCAAGGCGATGGCCTTGCACTCCGGCCCTTTCGAGCTGGACGAAACCACCCGGCGCGTCACCGTCGCAGGCAAGCCGGTGGATCTGAGCCAGCGCGAGTTCTCGATCCTCGAATGCCTCCTGCGGCGGCCCGGCCAGGTTCTCTCGCGCGATCAGCTGCTCGACTACGCCTGGCCGTATGGCGTCGCCCTGACGCCGAACACGGTCGAGGCCTACATCCACCTGCTGCGGGAGAAGGTCGGCAACAGCGCCGCGGCCCACATCGAAACCGTCCGTGGCGTCGGCTATCGTCTGCGAGAAGGCTGACAAGTGAGGCTCCCGAGCCGCCCGCACCTGCGACGAGCCCGGACGGACGTAGCGGAGGCCGAGGCGATTCCGACCGGCCGCAACGGGGCGGACGAGGACGCTCGCATCTTGCGGCGGACCCGGCTGCGGCTGATTGCAGTCAGCGGCGCGGTCACACTTGTGATTCTCCTGATACTGGGCGCGGCCGTGTACGAGATCGTGTCCACGGCGGTCGAATCCGGCGCCCGGGACCAGCTCGAGCGCGTCGAGGTAGGCAGGTCGGATGCCGACTCGTCCCAGGGCCCGACCTTCGAGGGTCCCGCGGCGGGCCTGATCCCCATCCCGATCGACGCAAACGGCCAGCCGGTCGTGGTCCCGGGCTTGCCGCGTATCCCACCCGGCCTCCCGAGCCTGGCCAGCCTCGAGGCAGTGACTGCGTCCAATCCGATCGACATCCGGAACGTAGTGTCGGCGGACGGGACGGCTTATCGGGTCATCTCCGGTCGGAGTGTTCGGACGGGACTCCTGTTCCAGTACGCGCAGAACCGAACGCCCGAGGTCGACTTCCTCAACACGCTTGCGGGCGTGATGCTGGGCGGCGGACTGCTGGCACTCCTCTTCTCGCTTGCCGCGGGCTACGTCTACGCCGGCCGCGCTCTCGTGCCGATCAGGGCGTCGATCGTCAGGCGGCAGGAAGCGCTGCAGCGGCAGCGCGAGTTCGCCGCCAACGCCAGCCACGAGCTGCGGACGCCGCTCACCGTCATCAGGGCGAGCGTCGAGGACCTGAGACGCAACCGGCGAAGCAAGGTCGAGGACGTCGGTGAGGCGATCGGCGACATCGACGCCGAGGTCCGCCACATGACGGCCCTGGTCGAGGACATGCTTCTCCTTGCGCGCACCGACTCCGGAACCGTGCAGATCGATCGCGTCCCTCTGGATATGGCCGACGTCGCGGTAGAGGCGGCGTCGTCCTTGACGGCGTTGGGTCAGGAACGGGGAGTCGGCGTCGTTCTCGATCCGCTGCCGGCGCCGACCGTTGGCGACCCGCTACGACTCCGCCAGCTTGTCACGATCCTTGCCGACAACGCCATCCACCACAGCCCCAAGGGCTCGACGGTAACGGTGAGCGTCCGGCCGGAGACGGCGTCGGCCTTGCTGTACGTCGAGGACCAGGGGCCCGGCGTCAAGCCGGAAGACATGCCACGGCTCTGGGAGCGTTTCTGGCGAGCGGACAACGCGCCGGCCGGAGGCACGGGTCTGGGCCTGGCGATCGCGAAATGGATCGTCGATCAGCACGGCGGACAGATCGGCGCGATGAACCGGGAAGAGGGAGGCGCCAGGTTCTGGGTTCGACTGCCCACCGGCGCGCCGTCTGTGGCGAGCGGCGCTTCGACACCGGGGCTTCCCGGCGTCGAGCCCGAAATCGCTGCGCCCGGGTCCCCAGGCGAGGTGCGCTGGGCGCCCGCGGACGGCGAGCAGTCGCCTTCCTAGGGGTCGAGTGCGCTCGGACCAACGTCCCAAGCCCGCCGTCAGCCCAAGAGAAGCCTCGCCTCCGCGATCAGCCCCACGCAGATGATCGCGGCCCGCAGCAGGGACGCCGGCAGGCGTCGTCCGACCCGGGCCCCGATCTGGCCGCCCACGATCGATCCGATCGCGATCAACAGAGCCACGTCCCAGTGAACGGGTGCGATCACTGAAAACAGGATCGCAGCGACGCCGTTGACGACCACCGCCAGAACGTTCTTGAGGCCGTTGAGGCGCTGGATGTCGTCGGGCAGGAAGATCGTCAGCAGGGCGATCATGATGATCCCCTGACCCGCCCCGAAGTACCCGCCGTAAATGGCCGATCCGAAGAGCGTTACCGATAGCGGCCAGGATCGATGAGCCTCGGGGTGGCGGTGCTCGGCCAGGGCACGGGAGAGGGGCGGTCCGATTGCCACCAGGACCAGGGCGACTCCGATCAGGATCGGCACGACCGCCGAGAACGCCCCCGGAAACGCCCGCAGCAACAGTGCGCCGGTCAGCCCGCCCGCCCCGACCACGACGCCCAGCCGCAAGACGCGCCCGCCCTGTCCGGCAAGCTCGCGTCGATAGCCGAGAGAACCGCTGATCGAGCCGGGCACGAGCCCCACCGTGTTCGAAACGTTGGCATCGAACGGCGCATACCCAAAAGCCAGCAGGGTGGGGAAGGTGATCAGGGAGCCAGAGCCGACGATGGTGTTGATCGTACCCGCGGCGAGGCCGGCGGCGAGGATGGCCAATCCCTCGAGCGGCGTCATGTGTCAACCGCCGAGCATCCGGCGGACGTCTCGAAGATGACCCTGAGTCTCACCGACCGATCGTAGCGGCGGTCGCCGAAACGTGCGATACGCGAGAGTCGTGGGCCGCCGCGGCCGCCCTTGCCGCCACCGAGAAGAGGTTGATGGTTTTCGGCTTCGTTGTTGTACCGTTTGCCCATGACAACTTCCGACTTCAACAAGTTCCTTCGGCCGCACGTGGCGGAATTCATAGGCACATTCGTGCTGGTATTCGCGGGCTGTGCCGCGATCACCGTCGGAAAGCTGAGCCCCGAGGGAGTGGCGCTGACTTTTGCCCTGGTCATCGCCACGATGGTCTACACCTTCGGCCACATCTCCGGCGGTCAGTTCAATCCTGCCGTGTCACTTGGCCTTGCCACAGGGGGCCACCAGTCGTGGCTCCGCGCCGGAACGTTCATCGTGGCCCAGTGCCTGGGCGCCATCGCTGGTGCGGTCGCTCTACGCCTGACCATCGGGTCGACGATCGCCGGCGTCACCAACCCGGCCGGACCGGTCGGCGAATCGTTCGCGGTCGAGGCGATCTTCACCTTCGTCCTGGTCATCGTCGTCACGGCCGTTGCGACGGATCCGCGAGCTCCGCGCGAGGCAGCGGCGCTGGCCATCGGCGGAGCAATTGCCCTCGGCGGTCTGGCCGCCGGCCCGATCAGTGGAGCCTCGCTGAACCCGGCTCGTTCCCTCGGCCCGGCACTGGTTGTGGGCGACTTCACGAACCTGTGGCTCTACATCGTGGCTCCGGTCGTGGGCGGGGTTGTGGCCGCTCTTGCTTACCGCTACGTCCGCGGTGGAGCTGACGGGGCGGCCTAGCCGAAGGCGGCCCCACGCCGATCCCAGCCGCGAGTCGGCTACTCCGTCCGGAACCTCGCCGCCCGAAGTGGCCGCGGCGTCGGTCACCGGCACGCTACCCTAGAGCCTGGACATCGCTCGAGGCTGAGACATGGATCGCATCAGAGGGCTCTTCCAGGCTCTGGCGGCCGCCGCGAACCGAGTCAAGCGCCGACCGCGGATTCTCGCGGCCCTGGCCGTCGGCATCTGCCTCGTGCTCGTCGCCAGTTCCTTCGTGTTGCTGAGTGGCCTGGGCCCGTCCGAGGCCTCATCGAGTCCGGCTCCGACCGGCACGTCGATCGCCGCATTGCCCACGATGGGCGCCACGGCCACGACAACCGCTACGACGCCGGCCCCCAGCCCCACGCCTGCCGCGAGCTTTGTTTCAGATCTGGCGGGTGGGATCTTCCCCGATCTCAGCTCCCCCTATGCCGATCTTGACGGAGTGCTCACGACCCCAGCCCTGGCCCACAGGTTGCCCATGGCAATCATGATCGACGACCAGGCTTCGGCCCGTCCGCAGTCCGGCTTCAACGGGGCGTCAATCGTCTATCAGGCGCCCGCCGACGGCGGCCAGCTGCGCTACATGCTCGTCTTCCAGGAGGGCACTTCCACCGACATCGGGCCGGTACGCAGCGCCCGGCCCTACTACGTGCGTTGGGCCGCGGAATACCACGCCCTTCTGGGCCACTACGGGGGCGACAACCAGAGCCTGAAGGAAGTCATTCCGGCGATGTCCCAGTCCATCTACAACATGGACGCCCTCAACGGCGGAGGCTGCCCATATCACCGCATTACGACGCGGCCGATGCCGCACAACGCCTACACGAATACCAACTCTCTGCTGGCCTGCCTGCCCAGGAAGCATTACCCGGCCACGATCGATACGAAGGTTCCGCTACGGCCGTTCACCGACGATCTGCCGCGTGGCCAACGCCCCTCGCATGCCACGATCACGATTCCCTACCGCAACCAGGTCGTCGGCTACACCTACGTCCCGAGTACGGACTCGTATGTTCGATCGATCGGTGGCCAGCCTCAGATCGACATGGCGACCAACAAGCGCGTGACCGCCCGGAACGTGATCGTGCTCTGGCAGTCGTTGACGACGTATGTCGAGCCGGGCCACAACCGCCCGGTAGTGGGCCAGATCGGCACCGGTCCGGCCACGGTCTTCCGTGACGGCCAGGCCATCGCGGCGACGTGGCAGAAGAAGGACGACACCGACTTGACGCGCCTCTACGACGCCTCTGGGAATGAGATCCCTCTGGTTCGCGGCCGGATCTTCGTCCAGATCGTACCCACCGGCACCAAGGTGACGCATACGCAGAAGTGAGCGGCTGCTGCGGTTGCCTGCGTCAAGCGACCAGGGTGACAGCGGGGCCTGCCGGGGCAAAGGGTTGGTTCTTAGTCAGGACAGGCCAGATGGCTTCGGCGAGGAGGCGTCCTGGAGTCAGCCCGACATAGTACGGGTGATCCGAGGTCGATTCGCTGGTGCTATCCACGGCGTTGGGTCATGCTTAGCGGAGCATGAAGGCACTTCCATCTATGCCGATCGTGCCCTGGGCGCGCCGTCTAGTGGCGGTAGTGGTTGTATTCGTCACGCTCGCGGTGCTCAGCGCGGGCCTCCTTGCGGTCCGGTCGCCGGCTGTCGCCCCGTCGGCCTCCTCCGCAGCGTCGGCCGCCAGCCCTAGCGCCCCCTTGACGCCCAGCCCAAGCTCTGCGCCGACCCTGGCTGCCGTCGACTGCCCCTTGCCGACGGTGGTCTCCCTTCCGACTCAGAATCCCACCGCTGTTCCGAGCTTGCGAAGGCCGGGTGCCGCTCCACGCGGCTGGCCCGTGAACCTTGCGAACATGGAGGCTACAGGACGCCTGGCAGATGACGGCTCCTCGTACTTCATCGAGGGCGGCTACCTCGTAGTCGTTGATGGCTCAGGGCGCGAGCACACCGGCTGGCCTCAGCCGCTCGGCCTTCGGACCGACCTGAATACCCCGATGGCGTTCGGACCGGATGGAACCGTGTACGTCTGGGACGACAGCACTGTCGTCGCATATCGGGCCGACGGCACGCGACCGGCCGGCTGGCCCTACCACGCCGCGGCAGTCGAGGACGTTTTGCCGGTACCACAGGGTGTCTACGTGGAGTCGGAGCCGTCCGGATCAGCGATGTGCGGTGATGAGAGCCACGTCATGACCCTGATCGGCACGGCAGGAGCGGTGCAATCGACCTGGAGGCTCCAGGGTGGAATCGCCGCGGTAGGCCCGGATGGGACCCTCTACACGCGCCACGGGGACTCCATCCTCGCCTATGGCAGCGATGGGGCGGTCAAGCCAGGTTGGCCCGCAACGGGCTGGAGCAACGTAAGCGTGGACCCGAGCGGCCACGTCTACCTGTCGTGGTGGAAGTTCAGGGAGATCACCGGTATCTCGATGGAAGGTCCGGGCGAAGCCCTGGAAACCAGGATCGCCGCGGTCGACCAGAGCGGCCGCCCTCATGCCGGCTGGCCCATCACGATCGAAGGCGCCGCTTCAGAGCCGGCCTTCGGGCCCGATGGCACCGTCTACATGACTAGAGAGGTGTACGCGTCTGGCTCCGGCACCGCCGCCACCGACTCCGTTCTTGCTTTCGACGCCTCTGGAAAGCCGAAACCCGGCTGGCCGATCCCGTTGCCAGCCCAAGACTCCCTTCAGCGGAGCATCCCAGGCGTATCCGCCAGCGCGCCAGATCCGCCTCAAATTGGCGCCGACGGGACGGTCTACTTCGGCGCATGGGCATCCGATCCGCGCAGCTCGGGGATTCTGGAGGCGGTGGACCCCTCCGGACGGCTTGAGCCCGGATTCCCTTCCTCCATCGACTGGGAGTCGACGAGCAACTTGTTCTCCGGGTCCGGATCCGGCTGGTTCGCGGTTGGCCGCACGGGACTCGTGTTCACCACCAGTGGCCACAGCGTCCTGGCGATCGGCTCGGACGGCAAGGCCGCCTCGGGCTGGCCGGTCAGCGCACCTGCGCACACGATCATCATGGCTGCGGACCCGGAGCCCGACGGCGGCCTGCTCGTGCAGGAACTCCAGAGCAACCTCGTCATGGTTCCACCTGTCTTGGCCGACTACAAGAGCTCGCGCACAATGAGGAATACGTTTGCGGCCCCGGCGCCGAACTTCCCAGGAACCATCACGGTTATCCGCTACCTTCCTGACGGTACGGTGGCTCCGTAGCTTGGTCTTTGCAGACCTCGCGTCGTTCGTCTGGCACATCCGGCTGCTGGTCAGGCTCGGACACCATGAGCGGTTCGTGACGACTGGAGACGAGTGACCGCCCGCGGGTCCGAGGCGCTACATTGGCCGCATGATTCGGATCGGGTCAGTCGTTCTACGCGTCGCCGATCTGCCGCGGCAGGCCGATTTCTGGGCGGCCGCTCTCGACTATGTGCCCCGCGCAGAGCCAAGCGACGACTTCCTCCTGCTCCGCCCGAGGAGTGGGATCGGGCCCAACCTCTCCCTCGACATGCACCACTCGAGTGTGCATCTGCCGCCACGCATCCATCTTGATCTCTACACAGACGACCAGGCCGGAGAGGTGAAGCGATTGCTGGCGCTTGGGGCCACCGAGGTGCATTGGGACAAGCGACCAGCCGACGCGGACTACGTCATCCTGGCGGACCCGGAGGGCAACCGTTTCTGCGTGGTCCAGGCGCGCTAACCCTTTCAGGATTGCCGCCGAGTGATGGGCTAATCTTGTCAGTAGCGGCGGTCGTCCGATCTGTGTGAGGGCGTCAGTTCGGGGAGGTGGGCTCAGATGGTTCGCGGCGGTAGGCCGGTACTTGCAATCCTCGTTGGCATCGCTGTCATCGTCGGTGGCTGCTCGGGCGGCGGCACGGCTTCACCCACCGGGGGTTCACCCACCAGCGCCTCCGCATCGATCGCGCCAACGCCCACCGCGGTTGCTACGCCCACGCCGGCCGATCCGGACGCGCTCTTCAGCCGGGGCATCGCGGAGGGGCCAGCCTGGCAGTCGTTCCACATGAAGATCGCAGTGGGCGGTACCGTCAAGGCGGCCTTCCTCAAGGCAATGGGAAACCCCAGCTGGGCTAAGCTCACGACCGACGTTGTCCTGGACGGCACCGTGATAGAAGGCGACGTGGACGCCCAGAACCTGGCGTTCCACCTCGCGATGGCCGTGCCGGCGGTCGCTGCGTTCGGCAGTGCGGCGCTCAGCGGCGACCTCATCATCAAGGACTCGAACCTCTACTTGAAGATGGCCGCTCTTGGCGCCAAGTACCGTGAAGTCAAGCTTGGCACCGTCAGCAAGCAACTGGGTGTTCCCGTTTCGGTCCCGACGCCGGGCGGCTCCGCGCTCACCGGATTGGCGGACTTGACGAGCAGCATCCGCAGCCAGCTCGAGTCGGACGGCGTGACGCCCAGGGTCGTTGGCATCGAACAGATCGGAGGCCGTGACGCCTACCACATCGACCTGACGGTGCCGCTCGACAAGGTCAACAGCGACTTAGCCGCCGCCGCGGCCAAGGCCGGCGCCGGCGCCGCGATCCTGCGCCAGCTCAAGATCGACTCGGTCTCGTCCGGGATCTGGATCTACAAGGACAACTACCAGCTCGCCCAGGTCCAGATCGCCGGCACCTCGTCGACCGCGGGCAATCTCAGCTTCACGATGACTCTGACCAACTTCGACCAGCCGGTCACGATCAACGCTCCCGCCGCGAGCGACGTCACCGCAGGTCTCTGAGCCCGCTCTCGGATCCGGTCGGGTCGGTCGAGGCGGATCGCAACCGTCTGGCCGTCGCCAGAGCCAGACCGTCGCCAGGCAGAGGCGAGACTTGCAACGTTCTCGCTCCGGACGCGGGCATTGCCCCTATCCGACCAAATCGGGCCTGTGTTGGGGTCTTGAGCTCTGGCTCGGGCATCCGCGCACGTCACGATCCTGCGATCGTGTGGCTCGAGTAACCCGGATCGCAGGCCTCTCCCGAGCCCACTGTTGATGCGCTCCACCGCGTGGTGGCGATGCACCGATCGCGCTGCAGGTGGGACCTTTGGGGCCGCCTGATCGGCGGTCTCGTTCTCAAGACCGCCGGCTCCCAGAGTGTCCGTGCCACCGACAAGACGACAGCCTCGATCACCGAGTCCCAGACGGTTACCTGAGCGGACGGGGGCGGGGAGGCGGGGTCATGGCTCAACGGCTCCATACAATCACGTGACGGTATCGGCCGGCGGCCGCGATCGATACCGCTACACATGTCCTCCCATTTCTATAGGATGAACTGGTCGTGCGAGATCCGTAAGCAGACCATCTCCACGAGTCGGGGCGGCATCCTGAGAGCGGACCCTCGGGGTCTGCAGGTACGGAGAGGAGCAGGGATCGGTGAAGTCGTTGGCGGCGTCTGAGGTTCACGCACGAGCTTGTCGGGCGGTGTCCCGGCTGATGTGTGTGCTTCCGGTGGCGCTTGTCGTGACTGGACTCTGCTCGGTCTGGGCGGGACCGCTCGCGTCCCCGGTGGCGGCGGCCGGGGGCGACTGGTCGCAGTTCAATGCGGGCCCGACCCACGAGGGGTACAACACCGTCGAGACGAACCTGTCGCCTCCCAACTTTGCCGGTCAGGTCATGTCGTGGAGCGCCGCTACCGACGGCCAAGTCGACGAATCTGCACCCTTGGTCGCGAACGTCGCCTTTGGCGTCATCTCGCCGGCACCGGAGATTCCGGCCTCGGGTTCCGTCGTCGCCTCCATTGCCGCCGGCTTCAACCACACCTGCGCCCTCCTCGCCAGCGGCGCCGTCCGTTGCTGGGGATACAACGCTAATGGCGAGCTAGGCGACGGGACCACCATCAGCAGCTCCAGTCCAGTCGCGGTGAGCGGCATCTCGAGTGCGACCGCAGTCTCCGCCGGCGGTACTCAGACCTGCGCCATCCTCGCCGGCGGCTCTGTCCGCTGCTGGGGGAGCAACGGGAGGGGCCAGCTCGGCAACGGGACGACGACCGACAGTTCGACTCCCGTCGCGGCCAGCGGGATCTCGAGCGCCACCGCGCTCTCTGCCGGCGACAACCACACCTGTGCCCTCCTCGCCGGCGGCTCGGTCCGCTGCTGGGGGATCAATGGGAATGGCCAGCTCGGGGACGGGACGACGACGGAGAGAGACAGCCCGGAAGCGGTCAGCGGCATTTCAAGTGCGATCGCGATCGCCGCTGCCGGACTCCACACCTGTGCTCTCCTCGCCGCTGGCACCGTCCGATGCTGGGGGGACAACGAGATCGGCCAGCTCGGGGACGGAACTTCGACGAGCAGCGCGACTCCCGTGGCGGTCGGCGGCATCTCGAGCGCGATCGCGATCGCCGCCGGCGGGGACGACACTTGCGCCCTCCTCGCCAGCGGCGCCGTCCGCTGCTGGGGGGCAGGCTGGGCGGGCCAGCTCGGGAATGGCACGACGACGGGTGGGACGCCGACATCGACACCAGTCACAGTCAGCGGCATCTCGAGCGCGATCGCGATTGCCGCCGGTCAGGCCCACACTTGCGCCCTCCTCGCCGCCGGCACTGTGCGCTGCTGGGGGTGGAACTGGCACGGCCAGCTCGGCGACGGGACGACCGATACGAGATCTACGCCGGTCGTCGTCGGCGGGCTCTCGAGCGCGATCTCCATCACCGCCGGAGGGGACCGCACATGTTCCGTCCTGGTCGGTGGCACAGTCGACTGCTGGGGAGATAACGCTCTGGGCGGCCTTGGCGTCGATGGCCGGGCTTTCGAAAGCCCGACCTCAGTCGCGGTCGGCGGCATCTCGGGCGCGATCGCGATTAGTGCGGGCACCGGTGGTGCCCACACTTGCGCCCTACTCGCCGTCGGCACCGTTCGCTGTTGGGGGTCCAACTGGTGGGGCCAGCTCGGCAACGGGGCGACGAACGACAGCTCCGCTCCGGTCGCGGTGAGCGGCATCTCGACCGCAACTGCGATCGCCGCCGGCGACTACCACAGCTGTGCCATCCTGGCCCATGACACCGTCGCCTGCTGGGGGGAGAACTGGTGGGGCCAACTCGGCAACGGGACGACGAGCAGAGCGCCGACATCGACTCCAGTCGCGGTGAGCGGCATGTCGAGCGCGACTGCGATCGCCGCGGGCGGACTCCACACTTGTGCTGTCCTCGCCGGTGGCTCGGTCCGCTGCTGGGGGAACAACGGTTATGGCCAGCTCGGGGATGGGACGACAACGAGCAGCTCGACTCCCGTGGCGGTCAGCGGCATCTCGAACGCGATCGCCGTCGCCGGCGGTGAATCTCACTCCTGTGCCGTACTCAAGGGCGGCAGCGTCCGCTGCTGGGGGGCCAATGCCTCCGGCCAGCTCGGGGACGGGACCACGACGGACAGCGCCACGCCAGTCGCGGCCAGCGGCATCTCGAGCGCTATCGCGGTCGCCGCGGGCCAGTGGGACACCTGCGCCCTGCTGGCCAGTGGAATCGTCGATTGCTGGGGGGCCGGCGGAAACGGCCAGCTCGGCGACGGAAGCTCGGCCGACCACCTCACCCCCGTGGCGGTGAGCGGCATCTCGACCGCGATCGGTCTCGCCGCAGGCGCCTTCTTCACCTGCGCCGTGCTGGCCGCCGGCACCGTCCGCTGCTCCGGGTTCAACCAATGGGGACAGCTCGGGGACGGGACGACGGACAACAGCGCAACCCCTGTGGCGGTAGGCGGCATCTCGAGCGCGACCGCGGTCGCTGCCGGCGGGAGCCACACATGCGCTGTCCTCGCCGCCGGTTCCGTCCGTTGCTGGGGTGCCGACGATTCGGGCCAGCTCGGAAACGGCAGAGTCATCTACACGGCCGTGCCGGCCAGAGTGCTGAACCTGGGCGTGGCCAGCCTCTTTCTTTCGGGTATGACGACGCCGCGGACGGCCGGGTCGACCGGCAGCATCCGGGTGACGGCGACCGACGCCTACGGCAACCGCATCTCGAGTTACCTCGGCACGGTCCATTTCACGAGTTCCGACCCGGCGTCCAAGCTGCCGGCTAACTACACCTTCATCGCCGCCGATGCCGGCACCCACGTCTTCAGCGCGAATGTGATCCTCAAGACCGCCGGCACCCAATCGGTGACCGCTACGGACACCGAGACGGCGTCTCTAAACGGCAGCCAGACCGGCATCGTCGTGACAGCG
>PMBR01000037.1 GCA_003152995.1 Chloroflexota bacterium
GCCGGCCACGTTGGTGGTCGAGCCGGTCACGACCAGAACCGTCGCGGCCGCGGAGCTGACGGTGATGCCGAGGTCGCCTGTGATCGAGCTCGTGACCGTGTCGGTGGCGGTAAGGGTCCGCGCCCCGACCTGGTCGAGGGCGACGCCGCTGAAGGTGAAGACGCCGCCGTCACCGAGGACGAAGGTGTGGTCGGCCGGCAGGGTCGAGCTGCCCGCGTCGATGGTCAGATGGACGGTGCCGGTATAGCCGGTTGCCGTGTTGCCGAACTGGTCCTGGGCCGTGACCGTGTAGCTGTGGCCGACGCCGGCCACGTTGGTGGTCGAGCCGTCAATGACCAGAACCGTCGCGGCCGCGGGGCCGACGGTGACCGGGTCCGAGACGCCAGAGTTCTCGGCATTGCCGGTGTCCGTGACCGTGACCGTCTGCGTGCCAAGGCCGACGGTCCTGAGGATCACGCCGCTGCTGAACAGATGGACGCCGTCATCGAATCCCAAGCCCGTGAATGTGTAGTCGGAGGGCAGGTCGGCAGCTAGGTCGGTGCTGGTGAAGTGGACGGTGCCGACGTACGCCGTGTCGACCGAGTCGTCGCTCGAGAGGTGCGCCGTCACGGTCACATCAACCGCAGAGCCCGCGACGACCGGGCCGCTGACGACCACGTCGAAGTAGTCGGTTGCGACAGCCAGCACGGACGCTGGGGCCAGGGCAACCAGCAGGCCGACGATCACGAGCGCGGGGCCCAGCCGCATCAGGCTGCGGGGCGCGCGGAGACGCACTTGCCCGCCACGCGTAGGGGCGGTGGCCCGGCCGGCCGGGACATCGGCCGCGTCTCGCGAGACGGCTGACTTGATCTGTCGGGCAATGGCCCGTGCGCGCGACCCCATCATCGACTTGTCCTTTCCTCCAGCTCGGGCGTTTCGGTCCATACCGCTCAGGACTGGCTTGCTACGCGCCGCGGCGGTTTGGCTGTCCGTCTGCGACGAAGCGGGCTGAGTGAGCCGGACGCACACCGTGACGGTGTGCGTCCCACTGGTGCGCCGTCGGGCGCGGTCAAAAGGTCACGGCTCTCCCACCGTGCCACGATGCTAGGCGCGGCGCAGGCCCGCCGCCCACAGTACGGATGTACGTGGTCGGCCGCAGATTGTGCGCCGCAGTTAAGTATGGTTGCGTACGTTCCGATGCGGTACGACGCAAGCCGCCAGGACGTCCTTCGGAGAGAGGCAAGGGGCCGGACGGCGCCGCGGCAGGACACCGCCTCCGACCGGCGCTAACCTTCCGAGCGAGGAACTCACTGAAAGATCGCGGAGATAACGATGCGTGTCGTGTGCCTGGCCGGCGGCGTTGGAGGGGCGAAGCTTGCCGATGGACTCCAGCGCGCCCTGGCGCCGGGCGAGCTGACTGTCATCGCCAATACCGGGGATGACCTGGAACGTCACTCGCTCATGATCTGCCCCGACCAGGACACCGTCATGTACACCCTGGCAGGGGTCGCCGGACCCGAGGGCTGGGGGCTCGCGGGTGAGACGTGGCACGTCATGGATGGCCTGACCGGGCTGGGCGAAGGGACCTGGTTCCGCCTCGGCGACAAGGACATCGCCACTCACCTCTATCGGACCGAAAGGCTGCGCCGAGGCAAACGTCCCACCGAGGTCGCGGTCGAGCTCAGCCGAGCGCTGGGGGTTCCTTCGCGCGTTCTGCCGATGACGGACGAACCCGTCCGAACCCGCGTCCGAAGCGACGACGGCTGGCTGGATTTCCAGGATTACTTCGTCCGCCTCCGCCAGGCGCCCGACGTGCTCGAGGTTCGCTTCGAAGGCGCCGAGCAGGCGAAGCTGACACCCGAGGTCGCCGAGGCCTTCCGGACTGCGGAGGCGATCGTCGTGGCGCCCTCAAATCCGATCGTCTCGATCGGACCGATCCTCGCCGTGCCGGGGATGCTCGAGGCGATAGCCGAAGCCAGACGCCGAGGCGTTCGCGCGGTGGGAGTGTCGGGGATCGTTGGCGGCAAGGCGTTGCGGGGACCGGCCGACAGAATGATGGCCAGCCTCGGCGAGGAGGCGACCGCACTCGGGGTCGCCCGGCGGTATGCGGCCTCCCAATTGCTGGATGCGTTCCTGATCGACCGGCTGGACGAATCGCTGGCGGAAGACGTGAGGTCGCTGGGACTCGAGGTCGTTGTCACCGACACCGTGATGACCGACGCCAGCGCACGCGTCCGGCTGGCGCGCGACGTCCTGGCCGCCACGAAGGCTCAGGCATGAGCGGAGCCGATCTCTCGAGAATCGTCGCGATAGTGCCCGTCCGCTCGCTGAGCGGAGCCAAGTCGCGCCTGGGTGAGCCGCTCGACCCCGAGGAACGGGCCGACCTGATCCTTGCCATGCTCCGGCGGACGGTCGAAGCAGCCATGGCCTCCCGACGCCTGCACGGGGTCGCCGTGGTCTCCCTCGATGCCGAGCTGCTGGCGCAGGCACGGGCGATGGGAGCGGCGTCCCTCCTGCAGCTGAGCGACGGGCTGAACGAAGGGCTCGCGGAGACTCGCGACTCGGCCTGCCCCGAAGCGACCGCATTGCTGGTGCTTCCGGCCGATCTGCCGGGGGTCACCGCCGAGGCGATCGATCGGCTGGCGGAGGTTGCCGAGGCGACATCCGCGAGAGCGCCCGGCCGGGCAGTAGTCGTGCTGGTATCGGATCGGCATGGGACCGGCACGAACGCCCTGCTCGTGGCCCCGCCCGATGCAATCGAGTTCCGCTTCGGCGAAGGAAGCCGGGCCGCCCACGCAGCGGAGGCAGCGGCCGCCGGAGCCGCGTACGTGGAACTCGACGGGCCACTCGCCTTCGACGTGGACACGCCCGAAGACCTGCTCGAGGCCGACAGCGGCGGGCTCGATCACGAGGCCGGTCGGTGAGCGGCGGGTATGTGGAGGTATTCGCCCTCGAAGGGATACCCGAAGTCCGGCCGGGCGACGACCTGCCGGCTTTGCTGGTCGCCGCGCTCAGGCGCGCCGCTGATGCCCTGCCCTTGCGCGAGGACGACGTTCTGGTCGTCACTCAGAAGGTCGTTTCGAAGGCCGAGGGGGCGATCGTCGATCTGACGACGATCGAACCTCGACCGGAAGCGGTCGAATTCGCACGGCGCTGGGACCGCGACCCTCGACAGCTCGAAGTGGTCCTGCGACAGGCCCGGCGCGTCGTCCGGTGGCAGAACGGCGTCCTCATCACCGAGACGCCCCACGGCTTCATCTGCGCCAACGGCGGCGTCGATGCGTCGAACGTGGGCCCGGCGAGTGGCAGCATCGTGACCCTGCTGCCCGTCGACCCGGACGCCTCCGCCGACCTCATCCGGGCCGCGGTTCGCGCCGCCTTCGGCGTCGACGTGCCGGTCATCGTCTCCGACAGCTTCGGGCGCCCGTGGCGGTGGGGAATCATGGACGTGGCGATCGGAGTGAGCGGCATGCAACCGCTCGACGATCTTCGCGGAACGCCGGACGCGGACGGGCGCGTGATGAAGAGCACCGTCCGAGCCACGGCCGACGAGATCGCCACGGCCGCGGAGCTGGCTTTCGGCAAGACCGCCGGCCGGCCGGCGGCCCTCGTCCGCGGCGCGCAACCGACCCGCGGCGAGGGCCGCATCGCCGACGTCCTGATGCCGCGCGAGTTCGACCTTTTCCCGTGACCCACAGGGCCGGAGACACGGGCACCGGCGGAGACGCGGGCGCGGCCGGAGACGGCGGCGGGGCCGAAGACGCGGGCGCGGCCGGAGACGCGGGCACGGGCGGAGACGCGGGCGCGGCCGGATACGCGGGCGCGGCCCCATCAACGGGCTACGTGATCGCGCGCTTCCCACTCCACTCGCCCGTCGACCTGGCGCTGACGCTCGCGCCGCTGCGCCACGGCCGCGACGATCCCACGATTCGATTTGCCGGCGATGGCGTCTGGATCGCGCGAGGGACGGCTGGCGGTCCCGCGACTCTCCACCTGTCGGCGGAGGCGGGCGCGATCGTCGCCGAGGCGTGGGGCCCGGGCGCACGGCTCGCCATCGAGGCGGCGCCGGGGCTGGCCGGTCTGCTCGACGATCCGGACCGGCTCGTCGCTCGCCATCCGCTCATTCACGAGTTGCAACGTCGCTTCGGCGGCCTTCGTCTGCCGCGCTCGGGCCAACTGCTGCCGGCGCTGATCCCGGCCGTGATCGAGCAGAAGGTGACGGCGGGCGAGGCCCATGGAGCGTACGTCGGCCTGGTGCGCCGTCTTGGCGAGCCGGCGCCCGGACCAACGGGCGAGTCGGCGACGCTGCTACTGCCGCCTGGCTCCGCCCGTCTCGCCTCACTCCCCTACTTCGAATTCCACCCGCTCGGGTTGGAGCGGCGCCGGGCCGAGTTGTTGCGCCGTGTCGGTCGAAACGGCGATCGGATCGATTCCTGGATCGCGCTCTCCCCGGCGGAGGCTCGGACTCGTCTCCAGACGATCCCCGGGGTCGGCCCGTGGACGGCGGCAGAGACGACTCGCATCGCCTTCGGCGACCCGGACGCGGTCAGCATCGGCGATGCCCATCTGCCCGACCTGGTCTCGTGGGCCCTCGCCGGCGAGCCCCGCGCCGACGATGCGCGGATGCTCGAAATCCTGGCCCCCTACGCCGGCCAGCGGGCGAGAGTCGTTCGACTCCTGGAAGTCGCCGGGATCAAGATCCCTCGCTTCGGCCCCCGCTTCACCCCCAGGCGGATCACCCGGATCTAGCCGAAGATCTCGGCGTCGCCGCGGCCGGGCCGCGTGGTCGCGTCGCCCGTTTCGGGCCCCGTGGTCGCGTCGCCGCGGCCGGGCCGCGTGGTCGCGTCGCCCGTTTCGGGCCCGTACGGCCCCGGTGCTAACCTGTGGCCGCTGCCACCATCGCGGCCGGACGGCCCGGCACCGCCGCTCATTCCCGGAGGCTCATCGTGAAGATCGGTCTGCAAATCTCCTCGTTCACATGGCCGGGCGGCGCCGCGGCTATCGGGCCGACTCTCGCCCGCGTCGCCGAGACCGCTGACGCAGCCGGCTTCGACTCGCTCTGGGTAATGGACCACTTCTACCAGATTCGTGGCGTCGGCAAGCCAGAAGAGCCGATGCTCGAAGGATGGACTGCCCTCGGGTACATGGCGGCTCATTCGAAGAAAGCGACCCTCGGGCTCATGGTTGGCGGCGTCCACTACCGGCTGCCGGCACTCTGGGCCAAGGCCGCGACCACTCTCGATGTCCTCAGCGGCGGGCGTGGCTGCCTCGGCATCGGAGCCGCCTGGAACGAGGACGAGAGCCACGGCCTCGGATTCCCGATGCCTCCGCTCGGCGTGCGTTTCGAGATGCTCGAGGAGACCCTGCGCATCTGCCATGAGATGTGGGCGGGTGAGCACGGCTCGGAGGCGTCATTCGACGGCCGCCATTACCAGGCCACGCGGTTGTTGAACTCGCCCCAGGCGATCAGCAAGCCGCACCCAAAGATCCTGATCGGCGGCGGCGGCGAGCAGAAGACGCTACGGCTGGTCGCCAAATACGCAGACGCGTGCAACGTCTTCGGCGGTCCGGATCAGCTGACCCACAAGTTCTCCGTCCTGCGGGAGCGCTGCGCCGAGGTCGGCCGGCCGTTCGAGGAGATTGAACGGACGAACCTGCAGTCGGTCAACCTCGGACGGGAGACGCCGGCCCAGGTGGTCGACCGTTTCGGCGGCCTGGCGCGCGTCGGCGTCCAGCACGTGATCCTCAGCATCGCCGATGTCTGGGATGCTCGGAACATCGACACGTTCGGCCGCGACATCATCCCGCAGGTCCACGCCATGGAACCCCGCGCCATCTGAGCAGCCAGAGCAAGTCCTGCGACGGCCGTCTCACAGAGTGACGTCCCCGGCTGAAGCCGGCCGGCAGGCGGCTATCCTCTGGGGTAGGGCCGCCGGCTGAGCCGGATCGTGCGCATGCCCGGACGACCCGATCGGGAGGATGCCGCTATGGAGTCCACGTTGCGCCGGGCCGGAATCGCCAGGACGCGCCTGATGGGAATCCTCGTCGCCGCGAGCGTGCTGGTCTTTGCTCTAACTTCGCCTCCGACGACGGCCGCCGCGAGTCAGCCCGGGCCCGACGCATTCAGCCTCCAGGCACGAGTCGGGTTCAAGTCGGGCGACGATTGGGAACCGTCGATCACATCGGATCGTTTCGGACACACATACGTGCTGTACAAGCACTACGACGTGGCCGGCGGCGGAACCTGCTACCGCTGCGACATTCACCTGCTGGTCCAGCGCTCCAGCGACGACGGCCGGACCTGGACCGCCCCGCGCGCGGTCGCTCCCATTCCGACAAACGGCGGCCAGTTCGACCCGCAGATCGTCGTCGACCCGATCGACGGCCGGACCGTTTGGGTCTCCTTCCTCCAGGACGACAACTCACGCATCGCCGTGAGCCATTCGACCGACTTCGGTGAGACGTGGTCGCACGCGACAATCGTCTCCGGCCCGAACCTCGGCTTCGACAAGGACACGCTGGCCGTCCGCGGTCAGACGGTCGCCGTTGCCTACGACGACGGCTTCAGCACGTTCGCCTCGATCACGACCGATGGCGGCAAGCACTGGTCGATGCACACGATCCTGCCCGGCTCGGACGCCTTCAACGTGCCGCTCTCGGCGGGCGGCGGCATCGACTCCGCGGGCCGAATCTTCTTCAGCTTCGAGAGCTGGGATACGGCCCACTCCGCGAACGGCGACGGCCCGGTCACGTTGTGGGTCGTCCGGTCCGCCGACAACGGGGCGCACTGGACGCGCAAGGTGATCGACGTCAGCGGCGCGCCGTTCCCGTGCACCGATTGCGGGTTCGCCTTCCTGAGCGCCCAGATGGCGCTTCGCGTCGGGCCCGACGACACCGTCTACCTGCTCTGGAACGGCACCGCCGGCTCGACCAACTTTGCGCCCGAACGAATCTTCTTCGCGCGCTCGATCGACCATGGTCAGACCTACTCCGCCCGACGGCAGGTCTCGACCGCGCCGGTCGGAGCCGAGCATTCCTTCCCCGCTCTGGCGGTCGGCCGGATGGCCGGCGACCTGCGGCTGGCCTGGATGGACACGCGAACGGGCGCCTGGCAGGTCTACTACCGCGACAGCCTGGACGGCGGCACGCACCTCTCCTCGACGGTTCGACTGTCGGGCTTCGTTCCCGGCTACGACTACCTGACGCATGCCGGATTCGCCCTTCCATATGGCGACTACATGCAACTCTCCATCGACAACGACGGCCGAACCCAGGCCGCCTTCGGCGAGGGTCCGAGCTACGCCGGCCCCGGCAACATCTGGGTCTCGCACCAGGTCGGCGAGTAGAACACCTCGGGTAGGCAGGTCGCGGCGCCTGGCGGCCTTCGCGCCGCTGGACGGGCCGATCGGCGGCGTGCCAGGATGTCGTCATGAGTAACAACTCCGGTAATGAGCCGGCCGGGCTCATGGCATCGGGCGTGATCCGCCGCGCGGCGGCGATATTCCTGCCCCTGGCGGTCCTGGCGACGCTGACCTGTGGCCTCATCTACGCCGAGGTCCAGCAGGATCAACGGAGCGGCGCCAACGACCCGCAGTTCCAGCTGGCCGAGGACGCCGCGGCACGCCTGAACGCGGGCGTGTCGCCCGGCTCCGTGGTGGACTCGAGCCCGGGCATCGATCTGGCGACCAGCCTGGCGCCGTTCGTGATCGTCTTCGACACGAGCCATTCCGTCCTCGCCACGGACGCGACGCTCGATGGCGGCCAGCCCGCGCCCCCGGCGGGCGTCCTCGACGCGGCCCGGCCGGGCTCGCCCAACGCCGTGACGTGGCAGCCGCGCGATGGGGTTCGGATCGCGGCAGTCGTGGCGACCTGGAACGGCGGCACGGTGCTGGCGGGCCGCTCGTTGCGGCGGGTCGAAGATCGCGAGAGCAACGCCGAGTTGATCGCGGGCGCGGGCTGGCTGGCGATGCTCGGCGCCCTGGCGGCCGCCTCCGTCGCGGCGGCGTGGCTATGGCCGAAAGCGAGGACACGATAACCACACATCGGCGTCCGGATCGGCCGCTCCGACACCATTTGCCAAACCGATTCGGATACTCCCCAGGAGTATACATTTGGTGTGCTAGGATTGGTCCATGAGCGACGACGCAACTCCCAAGACAAGCCGCCATCTGGGCGGCATCAGCCTCAACTTCATCCCCGCCGCCGCGGGGGATGGCCAGCCGACCGCAAGCCGGGCTGTGGCCCGCGAGTCGGTCGAGGTCGTCGAGGCCCGCGTCGTCATCGTTGGTTCCGGGCCGGCGGGCTTGACCGCGGCGATCTACGCCGCCCGCGCCAACCTCCAGCCGGTTGTCATTGGCGGGCTCGCGGCCGGCGGGCAACTCATGATCACGAGCGATGTCGAGAACTATCCCGGCTTCCCGGACGGTATCCAGGGTCCCGAGCTGATGGGCCTCTTCCGAAAACAGGCGGAACGTTTTGGAGCCCGGGTCGTTGACGTGGACGTTGAGCGCATCGACCTCGGCCGCCGCCCGTTCCGGCTGTGGGCCGCGGGTGTCGAGTACCGGGCCGAGGCAGTGATAGTCGCGACCGGTGCGGAGGCGATCTGGCTCGGGATCGACAGCGAGACTCGTCTGCGCGGTCGGGGCGTCAGCGCGTGCGCCACATGCGACGGGTTCTTCTATCGCGACAAGGAAGTCGGCGTCGTAGGCGGCGGCGACAGCGCCTTTGAGGAGGCTCTCTTCCTCACCCGCTTCGCCAGCAAGGTGCACCTCATCCACCGGCGCGATCAGTTCCGGTGCAGCAAGATCCTGCGGGCCCGGGCGGTCGCTCACCCGAAGATCGAGCTCCATCTCAATCGAACGGTCGAAGAGGTGCTGGGGGCCGACAAGGTCGAGGCTCTGCGGCTCGGCAGGACCGACGAGCCCGGCGAAGAGCTCCTGAAGATCGACGGGCTGTTCGTGGCCATCGGCCATAGGCCCAACGTCGCGGTCTTCCGCGATTGGCTCGAGACGGACGTGAAGGGCTATCTCAGAACGGAAGGCGCCACGACCGCCTCCAACATCGACGGCGTCTTCATCGCCGGGGACGTGGACGACCATCGCTACCGCCAGGCCGTGACGGCGGCCGGAGAAGGCTGCCGGGCCGCCATCGACGCCGAGCGCTGGCTCGAGTCGCAGGAGGCGGCCGCGCGTTCTTCGGCAGTCGCTGCGCCGGAACAGACACAGCCGGCGACGGCCTGAGGCTCACGAGCGGTCCCCGCGCGACCGAGATTGCCCGGGTCGAAAGTGGGCGCAGCTGCCTCACCTGACGGGCCGCTGGGCACACCGCCGGGTCCAGAAGGCTGCCAGGCGCGATCCTGGTCACAGGGTTCCAGCAGCGCCAGGTTGAGAGACAAGCCTTGGACGATCCGAAGACGCCTATCGAGGGTTGGGCACGGTTCCGGATGCCGTATCTGAAGATCGCTGCGGTCGTCGCTCTGGGAACGGGCATCCTGGCCGTGGGGGTTCTTGGCCCGCATCCAGCACCCCGGCCAACTCCCTCGACGGATGCGTCGCTCATCGCCCGGATCCCGAGCCCGACCGCTCCAACGGTCGCGCCTTTCCCGGCTCCGTCCACGTCTCCAACCGTGCCCATCGCGAATCGCAGCGACTCCCTCGTGGGGCTCACCCGCGTCGTACCGCTCGCCGACCAGATCAAGGTGTCCTGGCTACCCGGCCAGATCACCAGCGGATCGATGGCAGTCGTGGGCATGCGCATCTTCTACGTCGTAGATGCCAATCGGATCCAATCGACAGAAGTTGGCTCGGACCAGGCGGGACAATCGCTCGTAAGCGTGCCGTCCTGTGAAGGCATCAACCAGCTGGCCGCGGCCGGTCATGAGCTGGCCTACGTCGTGACCTCGCCGGGTGGGCCGACCGCCACGGTTCACGACTGCGGTGGCGCCGGACGGGTCTCGTGGAGCGTATGGCTCCTGGATCTCAACGGCGGCGGCCCCAGGCGGGTCGCGCAGGGCGTCCGGGCCGCAAGTTCGATCGAGATCGACGAGTTCCCGATTCACCTGGCTTTGACGGACTCGGCGTACGCCTTCAACAGGCCGCCGGTTTCCGCGGCCGCCGGCCTCGGCGAGACCGTCGAGGTCCACGCCATCGACGGACAATTGCTGTGGACCAGCCGGACGAAGAGGCCGGTGGCCAGCGTGATGCTGGGTGGAGGCACCCTGGCGATTCTGACAGACGTCCTCTCTCAAGCGGACGGAGTCGTCAATCTGTACACCTCATCGGCGGCCCGTCCTGATCCGGCGCCGATGGACCAGCCGGCAGCGTCGGCCTCACTGTCGCCCGATGGGTTGCACCTCGCCTGGGACGTGGCGTACCAGGGGCCATTCCCCGGCCCCAACCCCGGGGTCGATGTCGCGATCGGGACAGTCGCTTCGGGCGTCGAAAAGCCGCTCGTCACACTGACCGACCACGTCGCCCCTGCGCCCCTCCGCCCGGCGATCTCGTCGACCAGTCGCGGCCTGCTGGTGACGTGGTTTGCGACCGCACCCAACGGCGCAGTCTATCCGGCCGTCCGGTATGCGACGGGCGGCAACGGAGCGTTCGTGCCGACTCTCCAGGAGCCCATCTGGATGAACGTCCAGGGTGGCACGCTGTTCTGGGTTGCCGAAAGCGCCGGCGGCTGGTCGAATGTGGCATTCGCGGTCGATCTGGCCACTCTGGGTCTGAACTGATCCGCCGAAGCGGGCGGACCTCGATACCGTCGCGCGCCGAGCCCGGCGCCGATCGGGCGCTCCTGGTAGGGTCAGAGCCTCACACGGGAGCGCCCATGCCCATCTCCGGCGACTTCTGCGACGGCGGCCTTCGCCGCTTCGCTGCATCGACCACAAAACGCGATCGGTCGCCGGTTCCGCGCGAGCGCCGCCAGCGAATGTGGCGTGGCCGCGCGTTCATCGAGCGTCCGGAGCCGGGCCGATGAGCATGCGCCGGGGCATGGGCGGCGGAGGCGGCGGCGGCTGGGGTCTGATGCGCTCGTTCCGTCGAGACGAGTCGGTCACCTCCCAGAAGCTCTCACCCGGCATCCTGCGGCGGATCGCGCGCTTCGCGAGGCCGTACCGGCGGATGCTCGTGGTGTTCCTCGTATTGATCGTGCTGGACGCTCTGCTGAGTGCCGCCAACCCGCTTATCTACCGGGCCATCATCGACGACGGCATCCTGCCCCACGACTCCGGCGTAGTGGTCCGGCTGGCTCTCCTGCTCGCCGTGCTGGCGCTGTCGGACGTGGTCCTGTCGCTGTGGCAGCGGTGGATCTCCGCGCGGGTCGGCGAGAGCCTCATCTTCGACATGCGCACGCAGGTCTTCGCCCACTTCCAGCGCATGCCCATCGCCTTCTTCACCCGAACCCAGACCGGCGCCCTGGTGAGCCGGCTCAACAACGACGTGCTGGACGCGCAGCAGGCGTTCACGGACACGTTCTCGTCGGTCGTCGGCAACGTCATCGGCGTGGCCATCACCCTCGCCGCCATGCTGCTGCTGTCCTGGCAGATCACGCTGGTGGCGCTCGCGCTGCTTCCCATAATCCTGCTGCCGGCGCGCTGGGTCGGCCGGCGGATCCAGGCGCTCACCCGCGAGAGCTACAACCTCAACGCCAAGATGATCTCGATGATGACGGAGCGCTTCAACGTGGCCGGGGCGCTCCTTGTGAAGCTGTTCGGGGAGCCCCTGCGCGAGATCCACAGCTTCGAGGAGAAGGCCGGCCGGGTGCGCGACATCGGGGTTACGCAGGCCATGTATACACGGGTGTTCATGGCGGCGATCCTGCTCACCGCGTCTCTTGCCACCGCCCTCGTCTACGGCTGGGGTGGAGTGCTTGCTGCCGACGGCGCCCTGCAGGTCGGCACCGTCGTGGCGCTGACCGCGTACCTGAACCGACTCTACGGTCCGTTGACGGCCCTCTCGAACGTGCAGGTCGACATCATGACCGCGCTCGTCAGCTTCGACCGCGTCTTCGAAGTGCTGGACCTCCAGCCCATGGTCGCGGAGAAGCCGGGCGCAGTGGCTCTGCCGGATGGCCCGGCCACCATCGAGTTCGACCACGTCGACTTCAGCTATCCGAGGGCAGAGGAGGTGTCGCTGGCTTCGCTGGAATCCGTCGCGGTGCTCGACCAGGCGCCCTCGCAACAGGTCCTCTTCGACGTGTCGTTCACTGCTCGGCCGGGCCAGCTCGTGGCGCTGGTAGGTCCGTCGGGCGGCGGCAAGACCACGATCAGCCACCTCATCCCGCGCCTGTACGACGTGAGATCGGGCGCCATCCGCATAAACGGAGTGGACCTGCGCGACGCGACCCTGGCCTCGATTCGCCGTGAAGTCGGAGTGGTCACTCAGGACGCTCACATGTTCCACGACACTATCCGGGCCAACCTCAGATACGCGAAGCCAGAAGCTTCCGACGAGGAGCTGGTCGTTGCGCTGCGAGCAGCGCAGATCATGCCGCTGGTCGACTCGCTGCCGGCCGGCCTCGACACCGTGGTGGGCGATCGTGGCTACCGGCTCTCGGGGGGCGAGAAACAGCGCATCGCGATCGCCCGGCTGCTGCTCAAGGCGCCCGACATCGTGGTGCTCGACGAGGCCACGGCCCACCTCGACTCGGAATCCGAGCTGGCGGTTCAGCTGGCACTCCGGACGGCGCTGGCCGGCCGCACCTCCGTCGTCATCGCGCATCGCCTCTCGACCGTGCGCGAGGCCGATCAGATCCTCGTCGTCGTTGAAGGATGCATCGTCGAGCGCGGCACGCACACCGACCTGCTCGCGGCCGACGGTGTGTATGCAGAGTTGTACCGAACGCAATTCTCGCGCCAGGGAGCGCCCGAAGCGCCTGCGCCCGAAGCGCCGCTCGCGGCGGGTTGACCGGGATCGAGGCGCCCAGTCGTCGCCGGCCGCCGCGGACGCCGGCGCGCCACGGCGCCTGATTGGCGGCTCTCGCGACGGCGCGGTACGCTCAGACCGACGGCCGACCGGTCCGGCCGCCAAAACCGGATATTCAGGAGAAGCGAAGTGGGCGAGAAGCGAGTCAGCCTCCGACATGACGGCGGCATGCGGTTCGTGGCCGGCACCGGGTCGGGACACGAGCTCGTTATGGACAACGCCGCGGGCAACAAGGGACCTCGCCCAACGGAACTCGTGCTGGTCGCGATAGCAGGCTGCACGGCCATGGACGTCGCCGAGATCCTGACCAAGAAGCGGCAGGTCTTCACCGGCTATGGCGTCGAGGTCAGCGGCGTCCAGCGCGACAAGGCACCCAACGTCTTCACGGAAATCACGGTCGTGCATCTCGTAGAGGGCGACGTCGAGACCGAGGCGGTCCGGCGTTCAATCGAGCTCTCGGCGACCAAGTACTGCACCGTGAGCGCACAGCTCGCGTCGGGCGTGGCGCGACTCAGCCACCGCTACCTGATCCGGCGCCCGGCGGGAGCCGCGAACGGGCCCGCCGAGGAGTCGGGCGAGGTCGTCGTCACCGGTCCGACGCTCGCCATCGCGGCGGACTGACTTCGGCCCAGACGGGCGCTGCCGGACGAGAGGGCAGCGACTCCCAGCGATGCGCCGTCTGCCATACTTTCGCCTCATGGAACCCCCGTCCGTCACGCCGTCCCGGGCCAGGCCGTGGCACCGCATTTCGCGCGGCGATCTGCTGTTCGGTCTGGCCGTGCTGGTCGTCTATCTCGTGGCGGCGTGGATTGGCGTGCACTGGCGTCACGCAGATCCGGACAGGTTGATGCTCGTGGCCGAGCGGGCCGTGACCGGCCACCTCGACGCCGCCGCGCTCCAGGGGACGACGGACTCGGTCGCGTTCAACGGGCGCTACTACCTGGCGGTCGGGCCGCTACAACTTCTCCCCTATCTGCCGTTCGCGTTCCTGCATGTCCTTCTGGGACTGAGTCGCTATGTCATCGAGCTCGTCGTGGCCGTCCCGGCGGCGTGGCTGGCGCTGCCGCTCGCCCGCGCTTACGGCGCCCGCGGCACGACCGCGTACTGGGTCGCGGCATTCACCGCGTTCGGAACGCTCCTCTTCTACATCGCCGTCTTCGGCGACTTCTACTACCTGGCTCACGCAGAGTCGTTCCTGGCACTGACCGTCTTCCTGCTCGAGTGGGCCGGCCGGCGACGCCCCGTCGTCCTCGGCGTGGCGATGGCGTTCTCGTTCCTGGCCCGCCCGACCACGATCCTTGCCGCCGCGCCGTTCGGTCTCGCGCTGCTGTGGCGCCGTCGCGACGCGGTGCTCGCGGCAGTGGCATTCGCCCTGCCGATCGCCGTAGCCATCGCGATCTACGGCTGGTTCAACTGGGTTCGTTTCGGCTCGCCGGCGGAGGCCGGGTACGCCCTGTCCTACCTGCCCCAGCCGGGCATCGAGCCCCGACGCGAGCTCGGGCTGTTCTCGATCCTTCAAATCCCCGAGAACCTGCGCCTGGCCCTGCTGGCGCTCCCAGACAGACTCGGCCACTTCCCATACCTGACGGCCAATCCCTACGGCCTGTCGATGCTCGTCGTCTCGCCGGCCCTTCTGACTTCGTTGTGGGCCGGCTTCCGTGAGCCGGCGGCGCGGTTGCTGTGGATCGCCGCCGAGCTCGTGGCGATCCCGGTTTTCCTCTACTACGGCGGCGGGTTCGTCCAGTACGGGTTCCGCTACTCGCTCGACTTCACGCCATTCCTGGTGGCCCTGGTCGCCATGGGGTCAAGCCGTTGGATGGGCCGTCCCGAGCGCGCACTCGTGCTATTCAGCATCGCTTCGGTTTCTTACGGCGTGCTCTGGCACGCGATCACGTGGCTACGTTAGGCCCGGAGATGGCAGACCGATCCGACGGCTCTCGTCCCGCGACCGCCGCCGGCAGTCGCCCCTGGCTCGGACGCATCGCCGGGGCGTTCCGCGCTATCCCACTGGAAGCGGCGCTGGTCGGGGCGGGGCTCTTCGTCCTGCTGGCCGCGTTCGTGGCGGCGGATCCGGCCGCGCACCTGACCTTCAGCGTCTCGCCGTTCACGGACGAGGCATTCAACACCGTCAACGCCCGAAACTTCGTCCAACTCGGGCCCTGGAGCACCGACGAGTGGAACCTCCATCTCGTCAACTTGCCGTTCAGCCTCGTCGAGGCGGTCACTTTCCGCGTCCTGGGCGTCGGCACGATTCAGGCCAGGCTGCCGATGATCCTGTTCGTTTCGCTGACTGCCACGGCGCTGGTCTGGGGGCTGCGCTCGCTGGTTGGCCGGCCCGGTGCCCTGTTCGCGGGGCTCGCCTTCGGCTGTAGCAGCCTCGTCCTCTTCTACGGGCGGCTGGCCTTCCTCGAAGACCTGGTCGTCACGGGACTGACACTCGGGACGCTGGTCCTGGCGCGAGACAGCCGGCTCACGCTGCGCTGGGGCCTGGTGTCGGGAGCCTGCTACGCGGCCGCAATGGGCGCCAAGCCGAGCGCCTCGTTCGCGGCGATTGGGATCCTGGCTGCCATCGGACTCGCCCTGGCGTGGCGGGACAGGGCGGCCGCGCGCTGGCTGGCCGGGGCAATCGCCGCGATCGCGGTGGCCGGACTCGTCTGGGCCGTCGTCATCTGGTTGCCGAACCGCGAAGCCGTTTCGATGGACTTCCGAATCTGGGAGCAATTCCAGCTGAGTCTGACGCCGCAGGCGCTGTGGCGGTCGCTCGTCCACTACCTCAGCGGCAGCGACCAGGTGATCGGTCCCATGCTCGCCCCGCTGCTCGGGCTTGCCGCCGCCGGCATCGTCGCCATCGCGGCGCTACGCCGGCGCCTCGGCCGGGCCGAGGCCAGAATGGCCCTCGCCGCCTTCGCCTGGGCCGTCTTCGGCTTCGGGATCCTGGTGGCAGTTCAGTACCGACCCAACCGATACGTGGTTCCGCTTGTGCCGGCCCTCGCAATCCTCGCGGCTATCGGTCTCCATCTCGTCGGGCAGTGGCTGGTCGACGTGCTCGGGAGGCGTGCGGAGGCGGCGAGCGACACGCGAGCCATGAAGCAGAGCGAGACCCAGCCCGAAACCGCCGGGACGGCTGCGGCGGCGATCGCGCCCGGAGGGGCCGCAGCTGGCGCGGCTGCCGATGGGACTGCCGCCGGACCGTTGGCCAAACGCGGGCGACTCGCTCGAATGGCCGTGACGACGCTTATGGCGGTCGCCATTGCGCTGGCTTCCGGGCCCGGCCTGTGGTGGTACGCAACCTGGGCTGCCGCGCCGACCTACGATCTCGCGCACATCCAGGATGACTTTGCGGCGCTCGTACCGGTGGGTCAGTCGGTCGCGGGGCGCGACTCGGCCCTCTACCTGATGAAGTCGAAGGCCGTGACGCTCATAACGCAGGTCGCCAATGAGCAAGACCTGTACGCGCGAGGCACGCGCTATTACCTGTTGCCGACCGACGCACCGGCGCCGCATGGCGTAACGCCGGCCATCTGGGCCGCCCGCCAGACCGTCCGCTGCGCGAGTTACGGCGGCGTCACCGAATGCCTATTCCACGTCCCATGAGGGGACGACGGCTCGCGACGGGCCCGGAACATGCGGCCGCTCTCCAGACGGCGGCCGAGCCGGCGGCCGAGCTGGCAGTCGTGGGCCCAGCGGTCGCGGGCCCGGCGGTCGTCAACGCCGCCAGGATCTGGCGGATCTGGGGCGTGGACTTCGACGCCCGGATCGTGGTGACCGTCACGGCCTGCATGCTCGTTCTTCTGGGCACATACCAGAACAACTTCGGCGAGCCCGAGTACGGCCACTTTGTGTACGAAGCCCTGATCCCGCTGGCCGTCATCCTTTTCGTGTGGCACGAGAGCCCGGGTCGCTACGGCATGATCCTGGGTGACTGGAGGCTCGGGCTGCCGGTGGCGATCGGGGGCATCGCCATCATGTCGGTCGTCGTCTGGTACCTGGGGCACCTGCCCGAGTATCGCGTCTACTACTCGGTGCTCTCGGGCCAGAGGCCGGCCTGGCGGATCGTCGTAGACGCCGGCGTGGACATGTTCGCGTGGGAGTTCTTCTTCCGCGGCTGGCTCCAGGGAGCACTCGGCCGCAAGTACGGCACCGATGCGATCTGGCTGCAGATGATCCCATTCGCCCTGATGCACGTTTGGAAGCCGGAGCTCGAGGTGCTGTCGACGATTGCGGGCGGCGTCTTCTTCGGCATCCTGTCCTGGCGCACGCGATCGTTCTTGTGGGGCTGGCTGCTCCACTGGTTCATGGTCGCGTGGATTCTCCTGGTCGCCGGCAGCTACATCTGAGCAAGGTCGCGGAGCGAGGCCGGGCGAGCAGCGCCGAGCGAGCAGCGCCGGGCGGGGCCGCCGAGCGAGGCCGCGGAGCGGCGCCGGGCGAGCGACGCCGGGCGCCTTGGCGGCCTTGCATGACTATTCACCGGACCGTATACTCAGTCGACTATGAGCGAGATCACCCGAACGCCCGACGGCGCCCTCACAGCCACGCCCGCCGCGAAGCTCGCGCCGGCAAATGACGGCAGCGCGCCCGCGCGCGCGGGTCAGGCGACGACGGAGGCGGTCGCGGAGTCGGCAGCGGAGCGCGGACTCGGGCCTCGGGCCGCCCGCACTCGACAGGGCGGAAGAACTATCACGGTAGGGATCGTGGGCGCCACCGGTTATGCAGGCGGCGAACTCGTCCGACTGCTGCTGAACCATCCCCGCGTCCGGCTGGTCGGCCTCCACGGCCGCAACCGCGACAACGTGCCGATTGCCGAATCGCACCCCCACCTCGCGGCGACCGGCCTCGTCATCGACCAGGCGATTCCCAGGGCCGACGCAGTCTTCACCGCACTTCCGCACGGCGTGGCCGCGAGCATGACCGCCGACATCGTGGTCCGCGGCTCGGCGCTGCTGGACGTCGGGCCGGATTTCCGCCTGCACGATCCGACCGACTACCCGCGCTGGTACAAGTTCGACCACCCGGCACCCGAGCTGCTGGCCCAGGCGGTGTACGGGCTGCCGGAGCTGCATCGGCAAGAGATGCGCGACGCAGCCGAGCGCGAGGCCACCATCATCGGTCTGCCGGGCTGCTATCCCACCGCGACGATCCTGACCCTCGCCCCGCTGGCCCGGGCCGGGCTCATCGGCGACCTCGCCGTAGACGCCAAGAGCGGCGTCTCTGGCGCGGGCCGTGAGCCCAAGCCGGATCTGCTCTTCTCCGAGGTCAACGAGAGCGTCAAGGCTTACAGCGTGTTCAGTCATCGCCATACCGCCGAGATGGAGCAGGAACTCCAGCAGCAGGGCGAGCGCGGGGCGCTCGGCAGCCGCGATGCCAATCCCGGGGTGGCGATGGTCGACTTCCTGCCGCACCTCATCCCGATGACGCGCGGCATCCTGGCCAGCTGCCACGTCCGGCCGACCCGGCCGGTGACCCAGGCGGAGCTGGACGCGCTGTATGCGGAGGCGTATCGCGACGAGCCATTCGTACAGGTCGTCGCCGACCCGCCGGCCACCAAGCACGTCTACGGCAGCAACCTGTGTCGCGTGTGGTGCCGCGTGGATCCGCGCAGCGGCCGCATCCTGGCTCTGGGCGTGATCGACAACCTGGTCAAAGGCGCGGCCGGACAGGCCGTCCAGGCCCTGAACGTCATCTTCGGTCTGCCCGAGACAACGGGGCTCGAGCAGTACCCGATCGCACCGTAGCAGCCACCCCGGCTCGCGAAGGAATTCCCAGCAGATGCAGCCAGGCGCATTCGACCACTCCGCCCCGGCGGCCGACGTTGCCGGAGCACGAGACACCGACGAGCTCGGGCCACTTCCCATCTCCCTGCCGCCGGTCGAGGAGCGGGCGTCGCTGCCCGGCGGGTTCCGTGCGGGCGGCACGACGGCCGGGATCAAGCAATCGGGACGCCCGGACCTGGCGATAGTCGCCACCCTGGGCCGGCCCGCCGCCGCGGCCGCCGTCTTCACCCGCAACCAGGTCGTGGCCGCGCCGATCCGTCTGTCGCGGGCCCATCTCGACGCCACCGAGATCGGCGGCGGGGGCCACTTCGGCTGGGCCGACGCGATCGTCGCAACCGCCGGATCGGCGAACGCGGCTACCGGCCGCGACGGGGACGCCGACCAGGCCGAGGTCTGCAAGGCGGTCGCAGCCGCGCTCGACACCCGAGCGGAGCGGACGCTCGCCCTCTCGACGGGCGTCATAGGCGTGCGCCTCCCGGTCGAGAAGGTGCGCGCTGGGATTGCCCGACTGGTCCCGCAACTCGCCCAAACCGACGACGGCCTCGCGGCCGTGGCCAGGGCGATCATGACCACCGACACGAAGATCAAGCTCGCCACCGCGACCGTTGATTTGGCCGGCCGGGACGGCGCCGCGGTGCGAGTGACAGTTTCCGGCATCGCCAAGGGCGTCGGCATGATCCACCCCCGCATGGCCACGATGCTGAGCGTGATCCTGACCGACGCGAGCGCCGCTCCCGACACCTTATACGGGCTGCTGGCGCCGATCGTCCAGAGAACCTGGAACCAGCTGAGCGTCGACGGCGACACGAGCACGAACGACACCGTCTTCCTGCTGGCTTCGGGCGCATCCGGGGCTCCACATGTCGCCACCGCAAGCCCCGAGGCCGCGATCCTCGGCGGCGCCATCGAGGCCGTGGCGCGTTCGCTGGCCCGTCAGCAGGCTGCGGACGGAGAGGGCGCTTCGACGCTCATCACGTGCCAGGTCACCGGCGCGGTCGACGACCATGACGCCCGAGCCATCGCCCGCTCCGTCGTGAGCAGCAGCCTGCTCAAGGCCGCCGTCCACGGCCGTGACCCCAACTGGGGCCGGGTGGCCAGCGCCGCCGGCAACGCCCGACTTCCCGACATGGAGCTGCTCGAGGCGGCCGGCCTGCATCGCACCGAGGCCATGCCGCGCGCCGGCCGAGGCCCCGAGTTCGACCTGGAGCGGCTGCGCATCGCCATCGCCGGCACCCTCGTCTTCGCCGCCGGCGCTCCCCTCCCCTTCGACCGCGTCGCAGTCCGAAAGGCGATGGATGCCCCGGAAGTGCTGATCCGCCTGGACCTCGGTCTGGGCAAGGGCTCAGGCGAGGCGTTCGGCTGCGACCTCACCGAGCAGTACGTCATCGAGAACGCGGAGTACACCACGTGAGCGAAGTCCTCGTCCTCAAGCTCGGCGGAACTACGCTCGCCGACCAGGCACACGTCCTCGACGAGATCGCCCTGGTCGCCCGGGAGCGTCCCGTGGTGCTCGTCCACGGCGGCGGCAAACGGATAACCGAGTGGCTCGAACGCCTCGGCGTGCCCAGCCGCTTCGAGGGCGGGCTGCGCTTCACGGACCAGGCGGCGCTGGATGTCGCCGCGGCCGTTCTTCGGGGAGTGGTGAATTCGGAGCTGGTCTCGGACCTGCGCGATCGCGGCGTGGACGCGGTGGGCCTCTCCGGCGTGGACGGCGGCATGATGATCGCCGAGCGCGTGCCCGGGTTGGGGCTCGTGGCCCACATCGTCGGCCTTCGACGCGACTTCCTGGACACGCTGCTGGTCGCCGGCCAGGTGGCCGTGGTCGCGCCGCTGGCGCGCGACGAGCAGGGCATCGTCTGCAACGTAAACGCCGACGACGCCGCGGCCGGCATAGCGGCGGGCCTGGGCGCCCGACAGCTGGTGCTGATGACCGACGTCGACGGCATTCGCGACGCCGCCGGTCAGAAGATCGCCACGATGACCGCGGACCAGGCCGAGGAGATGATCGCCACCGACGTCATCAAGGGCGGCATGGTGCCCAAGATCCGAGCTGCGCTCGCTGCCGTGAGCTGGTCCGGAGCCGAGGCCGTCATCTGCGATTCCAGGGATCCACACGCTTTGGGCCGGGCTCTCAACGACCCGACCTTCGGCACCCGGATAACGGCCGCGCGCACCACGACCGAAGCGCACACGGCTACCTGAGGTCGAATCGTGATCATGGCCATCAACGGCAATCAACCCAACATCAAACAGCGGCGGCAGCGTGCGATGCTGGACCTGATCTCGAATTCGCCGATCGGCAGCCAGGAGGAGCTCGTCGAGCTGCTCCGTGGGCGCGGCTTCGAGGTAACCCAGGCGACCGTCAGCCGCGACGCCGCTGAATTGAACCTGGTGAAGGTGCCGCGCGGCGACCGCCACGTTTATGCCACGCCCGAGACTGCCGCAACCGGCAACGCCTACGACGCCCGGCTGGGGCGGCTTCTCGAAGACATCCCCGTCCGGGTCGGTCGCAGCGGCCTCAGCCTTGTGCTCGTGGCGACGCCCGGCAGCGCCGGAGCGATCGCTCAGGCGATCGATCAGTCGAGCCTGGCCGACCAGATCGGAACACTCGCCGGGGACAACACCCTGCTGGTTCTGTTCGAGACCGAAGCCGCCCTCGAGCGGTGGCTGGTCCGCTTCCAGACATTCCAACCGTCGGACGCTTCGGCCGCGCCGAACGCACGACCATTCGCGCATTCGGAGGCTACTCGATGAAGAAGGTGGTGCTCGCGTATTCCGGTGGACTCGACACATCGGTCGCCGTCGCCTGGCTACGCGAGCAGTACAACGTTGAGGTCGTCACCCTCACGGTGAACCTCGGTGGCGGAGTGTTGAAGGAAGACATCGACCGCCGGGCCATCAGCGCCGGCGCCAGCCGGGCCTACGTCGTCGACGGCCGCGAACGCTTCGTGCGCGACTTCTGCTGGCCGCACGTGCAGGCCGGGGCTCTGTACCAGGGCGTCTACCCGCTCGCAACCGCGATGGCGCGCCCGATGATCGCCCAGCTGCTGGTCGAGGTCGCCCACAAGGAAGGCGCCGACGCGGTCGCTCACGGATGCACGGGCAAGGGCAACGACCAGGT
>PMBR01000119.1 GCA_003152995.1 Chloroflexota bacterium
ACGAGATCAAGGAGCGGATCCAGCGCCTGGCCCGCGACGGCCGCGCGGACGTGGTCATCGTCGAGGTCGGCGGCACTGTCGGCGACATCGAGTCGCTGCCTTTCCTCGAGGCCATTCGCCAGATGCGCAAGGACGTCGGCCGGCGGAACGTCATCTACATTCACGTGACTCTGCTGCCGGCGCTCATGGCCACCGGCGAGCTCAAGACCAAGCCCACTCANNAGCCAGGAGATCCGCGACAAGATCGCCCTCTTCACGGACGTCGCCAGCGAGGCGGTCATTCCCGCCGAGACGGCCTCGACGATCTACGAAGTCCCGCTTTTGTTCGAAGAGTCGGGTCTCGGTACGCTGCTGGTCCGCGAACTGGGGCTCGAACTTTCGACGCAGGAGCCGGATCTCGATGCCTGGCGCGCCCTGGTCGAGCTGATCAAGCGTCCCAAGCCGGTGCTTGAGATCGCCCTGGTCGGCAAGTACATCGAGCTTCCGGACGCGTACCTGTCGGTCGTCGAGTCGCTCAAGCACGCGGCCTGGGCCCACGAGGTGGACGTCAAGGTCCGCTGGATCGACTCGGAATTGATGACCAAGGAAACGGTCGACGACATGCTGGCGGGCACCCGGGGCATCGTCGTGCCGGGTGGCTTCGGCCACCGCGGTATCGAGGGCAAGATCCTCGCCGCGAGGTACGCCCGCGAGCGCCGGTTGCCGTTCCTCGGATTGTGCCTGGGGCTGCAATGCGCCGTTATCGAGTTTGCCCGCGACGTGCTCGGCACCGAAGACGCCAACTCGACCGAATTCGACATGTTCACCGAGCACCCGGTCATAGACTTCATGCCCGATCAGCGGACGATGGAGGAGAAGGGTGGGACGATGCGCTTGGGCCTGTATCCGGCACGTCTGACGCCCGGCTCGAAGGCGCACGCCGTGTACGGCACCGAGCTCATCTACGAACGCCACCGCCATCGCTTCGAAGTCAACAACCGGTACCGGCCGCTTCTGGAGGCTGCCGGGATGGTGATGTCGGGCCAGTCGCCCGACGGCCGTCTGGTCGAGATCGTCGAATTGGCGGACCACCCGTGGTTCGTCGCCAGCCAGTTCCATCCGGAGTTCCGTAGCCGGCCCGATCGACCGCATCCGCTCTTCGACGGTTTCGTCGGCGCCGCAGTCGCTTTGTCCGAGGGCCGCGAGCCAGAATTCCATGCCCCCGCGCGCGAGGCTCCGCTCAGCGGCGCCCTTCTCGGCAAGGCGACGACCGAACCCTGATCGGAACCGGCCGCGTCCTCCGGCGTGCGCCCGCTTCCCAACTATCGAGCCGCGGCAAGCCGGCCTTTCCTGCCAGTTCGCATCCAATTTGACCCTGGATCGAACCTTCCGGGTATCCTGCGCGTCTAGTTGTATGGAAGCGAAACGGGACGGATAACGGGTGAGGTCCACCGGCGCAACGACGGGCGCGCCGGTTGAGGCGGGGACCTCGCCCGCAGGCCGGCATCGAGGCAGCCGCTGTGCGCCAGGCGCCGTACCGATGGGCGGTCCGTCCTGCCAGGGCCTCTCGAGACGGCCGGACTATCGGGGCCGCGATGATACGATTCTCGCCGGGTCGACCTTGTGCCAGGGCTCCAACAGGCTTGGATCCCGCAGGTCCGCCGTTTCGGTATCGGAGCTGCCGCATGAAGATCTTCCTCGACACCGCAGAGGTTCATCACCCGCTCACGGACGCGGGCATCGCCCAGTTCCGGAAGGACTGGGAGGAAGCTCGCAAAGCGGCGGCGAAATAGGCTTCCGGGAGGCTCAGGTTCCACGCGCCGCTCGTAGGGGAGTCCCACGTGCCTGCCACGCCCGCCAGCGACGAGGCCACCGCCAATCCGCGACCCGGCTCGTCTCAGACGCGCCTGGACACCGTACCGCCTGAACTCCTGATCCTGGCCGGCACCCTGTCAGTCCAGTTCGGCGGCGGTCTGGCCTCCAATTTGATCCGCGAATATGGACCGCTGCCGATCGTCGCCATGCGGATCGTCTTCGGGGCCGCGATGCTGATCGTGTTTCAGCGGGCCCGAGTGCGCGGCGCGGCGCGGTCGGCGCTGCTCAGTTGCCTGACCCTGGGGATCATCCTCGCGGCCATGAACTCCCTGTTCTACGTGGGGTTGTCGAGGATCCCGCTCGGCGTCGCGGTCACGATCGAGTTCTGGGGGCCGCTGACCGTCGCGGTCCTGGGCTCGCGCAGATGGCTCGATCTGGTCTGGGTTGCGATGGCCGGCGCGGGGATCTACATCCTCGCCGGCGGCCGTCTCGAGGCGGACGATCTCGTCGGCGTCATGGCGGTCTTCGGGGCCGGCTTCTGCTGGGCCCTCTACATCGGTATCGGAGGCCGCGTGGCCCGCGAATGGCCGGACGGCCGCGGGCTTACGCTGGCGATGGTTGTCGCGTCCGCGCTGGTCGTGCCGGTGACCTTGACTCTCTCCGACGTGCGGCCGCTCCTGGTCGCGCCACTAGCGCTGGCCGGCGGCCTCGTGGTGGCTCTCTTCAGCAGCGTGATCCCGTACACATTCGAGATCGCGGCGCTACGAAGGCTGCCCGCGGCAACGTTCGGGGTCCTGATGAGCCTCGAGCCGGCCATCGCCGCCGCGGTGGGCTTCTTCCTGCTTGGTCAGGTTCTGGCCGCGACGGACCTGCTTGCGATCGGGTTCGTGGCGCTCGCCAGCGCAGGAGCGAGCATCTCGGCCCGCCGCCTGGTCACTGCCCCCGGCGAGCTATAGCCGCGGCGGATCCCGCGTCGCCGCGGTACGCCTCGCCTCGGCCGCGGCACGCCGATGCCCGGCGCGCACGCCCGCCGGCGCCCGCGCGAGCGCTGCACGCATGAAGCCGATTGACGCCACCGGCCGGGCCGGGTATTCTCCGCACCACCCCGACCGTGCAACCCGCTGCGGACTGATTCCGCGCGAACCGCCTGCACGGCACCTCCCCCAGATGAGCCCTGCCCTCATGCCCGTCAACGGTCCAGACCAGCGTTCCCGCAACCGTCGCCCTCGCCGCCGTCCCGCCGGCCGCACGCCCATGGGCGAGTTCGACGAATTCCAGGAGACCGATACTCGCGAACTGGACATCACCGAGCTCAGCGAGATGAACGTCAACGAGCTCCAGACGATCGGACGCGACCTCGAGATGGAGGCCGGAACTACCGGCAAGGAAGAGCTCGTCGACCGCATCCTCGTTCGACAGAGCGAGCTCGCCGGCCACGCCTACGCCACCGGAATTCTCGATGTCGTCGACGAGGGCTTCGGCTTCATGCGCCGCCACGGCCTGATGCCGAGCCAGGAGGACGTGTACGTCTCGTCCAGCCAGATCCGGCGTTTCGGGCTGAGGGTCGGCGACCGGATAAGCGGCTCCGTTCGCGCTCCGCGCGAGGGCGAGAAGTACTGGGGCATGATCCGGGTCGATCGCGTCAACGGCATCGATCCCGAAACGGCGCGCCGGCGGCCGGTGTTCGGCGACCTGACCCCGGTCCATCCCGACGTGCTGATCAACCTCGAGACGGACTCGAAGAATCTGTCTCAGCGACTGATCAACCTGGTCAACCCCATCGGCAAGGGCCAGCGCGCACTTATCGTCAGCCCGCCCAAGGCTGGCAAGACGATGCTACTCAAGCACATTGCCAACGGGATCAGCACCAACTACCCGGAAATCCTCCTCATGGTCGCCCTCATCGGCGAGCGNNAGACCGGCCGCGACGTGGTCATCCTGTTGGACTCCATTACTCGGCTCGCTCGCGCCTACAACCTGGCCCTGCCGCCATCCGGTCGAACCCTTTCCGGCGGCCTCGACCCGATCGCCCTCTACCCGCCCAAGCGCTTCTTCGGCGCCGCCCGGAATATCGAGGAGGGCGGCTCGCTGACTATCATCGGAACCTGCCTGGTCGATACTGGATCGCGCATGGACGACGTCATCTACGAGGAGTTCAAAGGCACCGGCAACAGCGAGCTCATCCTNNAAGCTCGCCGAGAAGCGCATCTTCCCTGCGATCGACGTCCAGCGTTCCGGCACTCGCCGCGAGGAACTGCTCCTCGAGGAGCCGGTCCTCAAGATGGTCTGGACGATGCGCCGGATGCTCTCGGCCGTCGGCACCAACGAAGGTATCGAGTTGCTTCTCAACCGGCTCTCCAAGACGGAGAGCAACGTCCAGTTCCTGGCGACGCTCAACAAGAGTCTCGACTCCTGACCTGAAGGGGCGCTCAGGCGGGTGGCCCAGCGCGGCCCGCTCGATTGCAGCGTCAAACCTTGTCTGCTAGGGTTGCCCGCGATCGGTGCCCGTCCCGCGCCGCAGGAGACTTGTATTGCCTTCACCCGCGAGCCCAGCGCTTCGAGCCCTGCGCAGATTGGTCGGACGCGACCCTGAGACGCCGGTGCGCCTGGAACTCCGGGACAAGTTTGCCTCGCTGACCCCGACGTTTCACTCGGCGTTTCGACCGTTCGAGAGCGCGGTCGGCGAGCTCCTGTGTCGGGATCGGACGGCTCGAGCCGTTGCCGCTCAGACGGCTGGAGACGGTGGCGTGGCAGAGACCGCCGTCCCGGTCACGTCCATCGCGCGTCCCGCATCCGGGCCTGCCGGCGCTGTCATCGACCTCGTCGGCCCTCTTGCCCGCGTGAAGCGTCATCGCCGATTCGTTCCGCTGGGCGCCTGCCTGCTGCTCGTGGCAGTCGCTGCTGTGACCGCAATGCCGCCCGTCTCGGCCGCCGGCGGACCAGCCCCGACTCCGAGCGGTAGTCCTGTCGGCGACAGCCCCGCCAGCGACAGCCCCGTTGTCGGCGCCTCAGACAGTGGGACTACGACCTCGGACCAGGCGCCGGCAGTGGCGTCCGTCGCGGCGGACCCCGGTGATGGAACCGTCTACAACGTGATGCAGACCGTCGAGATCGCTCCCGGCTCCAGCGACTTCCAGATATACGTTGTCAGGGGCGGCGACGGCCTGAACAAGGTCGCAGGCAGGTACGGTCTCAAGGGCGCGACCATCTATTGGGCGAACGTGAAACGGCTTCCCAACCCCGCGTCGGTCAGCATCGGGTTGAAGCTCGTGATCCCGCCGACGGATGGCATCACGGTGACCGTGGCGGCGAGTAGCACCCTGAGCGGGTTTGCGTCCAAGTACAAAGTCTCGGTCCAGTCGATCATGTCGGCCAACGGCATGTCCGACGCCACACTTACGGCCGGCCAGCTGCTGGTCATTCCGGTCGCCCAGGTGCCGGCAATCCCAACGCCAAAGCCGGCCGGCGGCGGTGGCGGCGGTGGCGGCGGTGGCGGCACGGGGTGGACCGGCCAGCGGCTTCTGTGGCCGGTGCCTTCCAGCCGCACGATCACGCAGTACTTCTCGAGTCGCCACGCGGCCATCGACATCGGCGCGCCCAAGGGTTCGCCGGTAGTAGCCGCAGTGCGTGGCACGGTCATCTTCGCCGGATGGAAGGTGTCCGGATCGGCCGGCTACGGCGGGGGCCTCGTCGTCTGGATCTCGAGCGGCGGGAAGCTTTACACGACCTACAACCACCTTTCAGCCGAGTTTGTGCACGTGGGACAGGTTGTGTCGGCCGGCCAGCGCATCGGCAACGTGGGAGCGACTGGTAACGCCACCGGGCCGCATCTCCACTTCGAGGTTTGGGCCTGCTACCCCTGGACGGGAGGCACCACGGCCTGCGCCCGCAACCCGATGCGGTACTTCTGAGCCCCAACCCACCGATCCACGCGGAGCCTTCCGCGGATGCGGTCTAGCAGCATGCGAGAATTGACCCATGTTCTTCGACGTTGTCCGAGTCTGGATCCGCGGCGGTGACGGCGGCGATGGCGCCGCGACCTTCCGGCACGAGGCTCACGTGCCGCGCGGCGGTCCCGACGGCGGCGACGGCGGACGCGGCGGCTCCATCTATCTGACGGTCGATGCGGGTGAGACCAGTCTGCGGGACTATCGCCACAGGCATCACTTCAAGGCCACGCCCGGCGGACGCGGAAGCGGCCAGAAGAAACACGGCAAGGCAGGCGACGACCTGATTCTCAAGGTTCCGCCGGGGACGGGCGTCTTCGACGACCTGTCGGGCGATCTGCTGGGCGATCTCGTCGCTTCGGGGCAGACACTGATGATCGGCCGGGGCGGCCGGGGTGGTCTAGGCAACGTCCACTTCGCGACTTCCACGCACCAGGCCCCCAAGCATGCCCAGAACGGCGAGCCGGGCGAGGAGCGCCAGATCCGGCTGGAGCTGCGGCTGCTCGCCGACGTAGGTCTCGTCGGGCTGCCCAATGCGGGCAAGTCCACCCTGCTCGCGGCGCTGACGGCGGCACGTCCGAAGATCGCCGACTACGCATTCACCACTCTCGAGCCGAACCTTGGCGTCCTGGACATGGGCGACGAGGACAATCGGCGGCCGACGATCGCGGACGTGCCGGGCCTGATCGAAGGCGCCAGCTCCGGGGCCGGGCTGGGCCACGCCTTCCTTCGTCACGTCGAGCGGACGCGCGTCCTGGTCCACGTCGTGGACGGTGCCGATCGCGACCCGGAGTGGAGCTACAACGTGATCCGCGACGAGCTCGGTGCGCACGATCCGGCACTCCTGGCCAAACCGACACTCGTGGCCTTCAACAAGATGGACCGCACGGCCGCGGCCGAGGCCTGGCCTGCGTTCCACAAGGCCCGCGCGGCACAGGGTGTCGCCGCCGTCGCCATCTCCGCGGAAACCGGCGCCAACCTGGCGGAACTGCGCGACAGCCTGTCGAAGCTGCTGCCGTCGGCCGAGGAGCTGGCCGAGCCGCCGGAGCCGGCCGGCATCGTCATCCACAGGCTCGAGTCGGCCGGCAACGCTTTCACGGTGGCTCGCGAGGACGGGGTGCTGGTCGTGCGCGGCCACAAGATCGAACGTCTGGCGGCCCAGACCAATTTCGATGTTGAGGAATCTGCCGAGCGGTTCCAGGGTGATCTGATCCGCCTCGGCATCGACCACGAACTGCGACGCCAGGGAGTAGGCGCGGGCGAGACGGTGCGCATCGGCGCATACGAGCTCGAATGGGAGTCCGACGCTTGGGACGACCGGTGATCGGACGGGTCGGTGGCGGCTCCGACCGAGCCAGCGGCGGCCCGGTCGGCCAGGGCTCCGGCGGCTCCGATTCTTCTGTCCTCGCCCCAACCGATCTGCGAGTCGGGATCCTTGGCGGAACGTTCGACCCGGTCCATTACGGCCACCTCGTCATCGCCGAACAGGTCCGCGAGGCGCTCTCGCTGGATCGAGTGGTCTTCGTGCCTGCTGCCGTCCCGCCGCACAGGATCGGTTTGACGATCACGCCGGTTGAACATCGCGTCGCCATGGTGGAGCTGGCCGTCGCAGGCAACCCGAGCTTTGCCGTCAGCCGCATCGAGCTCGAGCGCGACGGCCCTTCGTACACCGTCGACACGCTTGCGATCCTCGTCGGCGAGGCGGCTCGACAGGGAGTGGCGCGGGACCTCTTCTTCATCCTCTCGACCGAAGCTCTGGCCGCGCTGCCGAGCTGGCACGACCCGGACCGGATCCTCTCGCTGTGCCGGCTGGCGGTCGTCCCGCGCCCCGGCACGCCGCTGCCGGACCGCCGCCGGCTCGAGACCGAGTTCGGCGACCGCGCCGGCCGGGTCGTCGAGGTCGAGACCGTTCCGCTGGCCCATTCGGCCTCCGCGGTGCGGGCGAGGGCCGCCGCCGGACACTCAATTCGCTATCTCGTGCCGCCGGCCGTGGAGGCGTACATCTGCGACCATCGGCTGTATCGTTCGGACAAATCTTCGGAGGACTGCCCCAAGTGACCGACACCACGCCCTCGACGAAAGAGACGCCCAGCCCGGACGGCCTGCCGCGGCGGCGCAAGCCGCTCGCCCGCGCCTCCGCGCCCACGTCCGAGGACGCCCTGGCCGATCTGGAGGCTGCCGCCTACGAGGCCGAAGTGGCCGCCGCCGAAGCCGATGCCGCCTTGACCGAGCCGGAGATCGAGGAAACGCTGCGCCAGCGCGGTCTGCGGCTGACTTCGCTCGAGATCGCCCGCAAGATCGTCGATGCGGCCGAGGACAAGAAGGCCGCCGACATCGTCCTGCTGGAGGTGATCGAGCTGACCTCGATGGCGGACTACTTCGTCATCTGTTCGGGCGGTTCGGAGCGCCAGCTCGGAGCGATCGGCGACGGCATTGCCGAGAAGCTGCGCGCCGAGGGAGTCCGGCCGATCGGTCGCGAAGGCGGGTCGAATTCGCACTGGACGCTGCTGGACTTCGGCGCCGTGATCGTCCACATCTTCGCCCCGCCGGAGCGTGACTACTACCAGCTCGAGCGCCACTGGGCGAAGGCGAAGACCATCCTGCGGGTCCAATAACGGGGCTCTAAGCCAGGCGTCGCCCGAATCGAGGGGCGCTGCGTCCTTCGCCGGGGGCCCACGCGATGAACCCGACTGATGGAGTTTCTGCGGTCGGCCGCCCGATTCCGTAAACTTCACGAGCCGGCGTCACCTGCCGGAGCCGCAGAGTCTCGGGAGATCCCGCCATCACTACCGTCTACGCCGCCGAAAGACGACCACACCTCGCGCCCACGATCGTCGACTTTGTCAACATTCGTTGGGTCGACGAGTGGTGCAAGCGCTGCAATATCTGCGTCGAGATCTGCCCCAAGAACAGCCTCATCCTGACCCACGACGCGATCATCGAGGCAACCGACTGCATCCGCTGCGGTCTGTGCGAGCGCTACTGCCCCGATCTCGCGATCGAGGTCCTGCCCAAGCGCGACGAGAACGGCCGGCTGCCGGCTGTGGTAGAGGCTGAGGAGGCCGCGTCCGCGCTCAACCTCACTCCGCAGCACGTTCCGGACGTCGCCCGAGGGCCGGCCGTGGCCGGCACGGACCCACATCGCGGCATGACCGACACGGAGAGCGCTCCGGCTGTCGACCGCGACAACCAGACCTGATCGGACAGGACACACCATGACCAAGCGACTCGTCCAGGGCAACGAGGCCGTCTTCCTCGGCGCCGTGAAGGCCGGAGCCACGCACTTCGCCGGCTATCCGATCAGTCCGTCGTCCGAGATCCTGGCGCAGGCTTCGGTCTACGCGTCGAAGCATCCCGAGTTCCGCTTCCTGCAGGAAGAGGACGAGATCGCCAGCGCCAACGCGATCCTGGGGGCGAGCCTGGCCGGCGCCAAGTCGTTCACGGCAACCTCGGGGCCGGGCTTCAGCCTGATGCAGGAGGCGATCGGATACGGGCACAAGGTCGGCATTCCGTGCGTGATCGTCAACGTCATGCGCGTCGGGCCCGGGACCGGCATGCCGACGATGCCGGGTCAGGGCGACCTCAACCAGACCCGCTACGGCTCGACCGGCGACTACACCAGCATCGTCTTCTACCCGTCCACCGTAGCCGAGTGCTACGAGTACACGATTCACGCATTCAACGCGGCGGAGGAGAGCCGGAGCCCGGTCATCATCCTGTCCGACGCGTTCCTCGGCCATCTCAACGAAGTCGCGGACCTGGACTCGATCGAAGTGCCGGTGGTTCCGCGAACGCTCGAGCCTCTCGCTTCGGGCAGCACCAGGCTCTTCTCGGGCGTGGCCACATACCCCGACGGTGAGCCGGCCACAGCGGACAGCGACGAGTACATCCGCCAATATCACGAGGGGCGGGAGCGTAGCCTCGAGGTGGCGGAGCGGTATGCGTTCCACGAATACGGTTGGAACAAGGACGCCGAGACTCTGGTGATCGCTTTTGGCATCACCCGCCGGGTCGCGCAACCGCTGGCTCCGCATTTCGCGCTCTTCCGACCGATCCGGATCTGGCCAACCCTTGACAAGGAGTTGACCGAGATCGCCGGGCGCTACAAGAAGATCATCGTCATCGAAGGCAGCGACGGGCAGTACGCCAACGTCGTGGAGCGGATGCTCCTTCGACGTGTCGAACGCGTCCCGTTGCTGGGCGGCCGAATGAGCCTCGAGGCAATTCGTGAAGGCCTCGATGCCATCGGCATGCTTCCAGCAGAGTCCGCGCCGTCCGGGTCCGAGTCGCCGGCCGGCAGCCCCGCGGCCCCGGCAAGCAGCCGGGTCGGCTGACCCGCGTCCCCGCAGAGGTTCATCACCATGGCAGTCAAGGACAAGCTCAAGACCGATCTCTTCCCGACGATCTGGTGCCCCGGCTGCGGCATNNTGGGCGCCTACATGAACTTCGAGTCCGTGTACACGCTCCACGGTCGAACGCTGCCGGTGGCCGAAGCCGTCAAGATGGTTCGACCGGAACTCAACGTCATCGTCGTCTCGGGTGACGGCGATATGGCCTCGATCGGCGGGAATCATCTGCTTCACTCGATTCGGCGCAATCCGAACATCACCGTTATCTGCAACAACAACGAGATCTACGGCCTGACCGGCGGACAAACCGGGCCGACCACGCCCCAGGGCACGAACACGATCTCGTCACCCGCGGGTGCCGCGTACTCACCGATCAACCTGCAGGGCCTGGTCAACACGAACCCGAACTCGTTCTACGCCAAGACGACCGTCTACCACCAGGGGCCCATGCGCAAGGCGATCAAGGAAGCGATCGAGTGGCCGGGCTTTTCGTTCGTGGATGTCGCCAGCCAGTGCATCGAGAACAACGGCCGCCGAATCGGGTTCTCGAGCGCGAACGACATGCTCCAGAACTACCGCACCGAGTACAAGGCAGCGCCTCCCGGATCGACGCACCTGGAACCGCATCAGACCGGTATCGTCAAGGGCCAGGTGCCGACCGGTGCCGTGCCGGACAACGGGCCGGCCGGCTCCGGAGAATGACAAAGGAAGTACTGGTTCAAGGCCGGCCTTGTGAGTTCGGCGCCCCCGGCCCCGAACTCAACGAGGAATGGTGGGTGGGCCTGGAAGAGCGAGGAAGAAGCTGATGGCGGCGAAATCAATCGTGATCGATGGGGTCGGCGGTCAGGGAGTTCGGGTCATCGGCAATACCATGGCCAGTCTGCTGACGGTCATGGGCTATGAGGTGACGCTCCTGTTCGACTACGACTCTTCGGTCCGCGGAGGCATGAGCGAGGCATTCCTCGAATACGACCGCGAGCCGATCTCCAACTTCGTGGTCGAATGTGCGGACGTCGTGCTTCGCCTCGCGGACCGCGGCCCCGTTCATCTTGTCGCGGATTACGTCATAGCCGATTGCGATCTGATCAAGCCCGGCGAGCGCGGCGAGGAAATCCCGTTCCTGCAGCTGGGCGTCGAGAAGTTCGGGCGCGACCTATTCGGCAACATGATCGCCCTGGGCCGGCTGCTGTGTATTTGCGACGTCGATTTCACCGACCAGCATCTGCGCGACGCGCTGCCCAAGAAGTACGTCGACGACAATATCGCGGCCATCAAGTATGGATACGGCCTCGATCAGGACGCCATCCGGGCGATCGTCCCCGAGCAGGCGGCCAGCAGCTTCGCCGAACGCTACGCCGAACGCGTTCTGGCCGGCGTCGCGCCCGCCGACGCCGTCGAGCAGGCCTCGGCCCGAACCTGATGAGCCCGCGACGCAGGGGGCGCGGTCGGCATGGCGCCGGCGACGCCGGCAGCGTCAACGGATCCGCGGTCGTCAACGGAGCCGCGGGCGTCAACGGAGCCGCGGGCGGCAATGGTGCCGTGGGTGGCAGCCAGGCGATCAGCCAGACCGTCGCAGTCCCGCCTGAAGGGCAGGGGACCGACGCGGTCGACGCCGGCGCCGCGTTGGCCGAGAGGCCGGCAGAACAAGGCGTCGAGGCTTCGCACGATGGGGTCGCGCATCTGAACGGCAATCGACCCGATGCCGGTGGCGGCAGGCCTGCAGGCGGCCCGCCCGCTGGTCCGCGGCGCCCGCCGATGGTTCGCTCGATCCGTCCCTCTCCAGCGCCGGCGCGCCCGGCGCCCGCGGCGGCCGAGGCCGACCAGGATGGCATGCCGGTTCCGGCCAGGCGCCCCAACTGCACCCTCGCGCAGATGCGCCGGTTCATCAAGAGTCGCCCCTACGTGCCGGTCCACGAGCTGCGGCGCCGTTTCGAGATAGAGGGGATCGAGGACGAGGTCAGCCCGGTTGTCACCGCCCACGGCACGATCTACGTCGGCCTCCCGCCCGAACAGGCCCAGTTCCTCGGCGACCTGATCAAGTCCGGCGACGTCGGCGCCGAGATGCTTCTCGACCCGGACAGCCCCGGAGTCATCGGCGTCTTCCCGATGAGGCCCATCGCGCGGATGTAGCGCTTTCGGGCGACCTCGGGAGTCGGGGTACTCTAGACGACGATGCATCTGCCCCGGCCCAAACGTTGGCGTGCGTTCGCGTCTGCGGACTACCGACCCTTCCAGACGATCGCCGTCGGCCAGGCCTTCACCGCCTCCTATGCCTCGGACGCGCTGTTCGTCCCACTCCTGCTGCGGCTGGGCGCGCTCCCGGCCCTGGTGATCGTGGTCGGGGCCGCCCCGGTCGCGGGCGCAGCGCTGCAGGCATTCGCGCCGCAGATCCTGCGGCGCTTGAAGGGCGACCTGCGTAGCCTGACTCTCGGCCTGGCCCTCGCCGAAATTCGCGGCTTCGTGCTTGCCGCCATCGTCGCCGGCGTTGCGGCCGGCGCAGTGGACCAGCTATTGGGAATGGCGCTCATCTCGCTGACAGTGGCTATCGGTCAGACCGCCGGCGTCCTGTCGAGCTCGAACATCACCCTCTGGACGGCCGTCGTGCTGCCCGATGCCGAGCGCCGTCTGGTCGGGCCTCGGATGGGCGCTCTCACTATGGCTCTTTCGACCGCCCTGCTGCTGCCCGCCGGTTTCGTCCTCGACGCCGGAACCCAGGCGATCGGTCTGTGGGCCTACGTCGCCTTCTTCATTGTCAGCGGCGTGGCCTCCACCGTGACTCCGCTGGCTGTGTCCCGGCTCCCTCGTCCAGGGCGAGTGCTCGTTGCCCGCGAGACGGCCGAAGGCACTGAGATGCCGCTAGCGTTCCGCAACTTCACGAACGCGAGCGCGATTGCCTCCGTTGGGCAGGGCCTCGTGCCGGCCCTGTCGCTCTACGCCCTGCGCGTCCTCGGCATGTCGGCCGGCTTCGCCGTCGTGCTTTCCGGCGTTGCGGCTGCCGGCGCGCTCGGCGGTTCTCTGGTGGTGGGTTCGTTCCTGCTCGGCGGCTCCTCGAGCCGCGTGCTGCGAGCGAGTTTCCTTCTTCGGGCTCTGGCCGGAGTTTGTTGCGCCGCTGCGATCCCGATGAACCCGCTGGCGCCGGCCTTCTTGCTTGTCGGCTCGGCGCTGTTCAACGGTGCAGGCAACGCAGGGGCGCTCGCGACCAACGAGCGTCTGTACCGTCTCGCTCCGCCGAACGCTCGCGTCCATTGCCAGAGTCGGTTCGTCGGGACGACGGCGGCTGCCGCGGGAGCGGGAGCGGTCGTCTGCGCGGCGGCGCTCACACTGGCGGCCCCGGCTGCGTGGGCCGCATACACGCTCCTGTTCGCCGGTTCGGCCGTCAGTCGAACGATCGCAACGTTTCGGACCGAGGTCTCGCCTTCGTGGACGAGCCCGTCTGCGCCTCCGGCCGAGACCTCGATTCCTCGCGACGACGCTGGGTAGCGAAGCCCCAGTCGCGCCGCCGGGTGTTCGAATAGCCGCCAAGCCCGCGCCGCCTCGCCCGCGTCGCGAAGCCAGCGCCGCCCCGCCCGCGCCCCGCCCGCCCGACGCGGTGCGCCGGGGCGTTCGAGCCGCCGCCGATCAGAACGGCGACCAGAGGAAGCGACCCAGGGCCACCAGAGCCGCGGCGACTCCGAAGATGCCGCTGAAAGCCAGCTGAGGAATCTCGTGGCGTCGCGCGTGGAAGATGACCGCAAGCCCCATCAGAATTGCCAGAGCGAGGGCGGCAACCGCCGTGAGCCAGGGCATGACTCCGCTCCACGCCGGCACGATCAGCCCGATTGCGCCCAGGATCTCGAGCGCGCCCAGGACCGCGGCCAGCCCCCTCGGGACGGCGGCTACCCAGGCCAGGCGTCGCCGGGCATCGTCGTAGTTCACAGCCTGGTCGTATCCGGCGCCGAGGAAAGCCAGCGCCAGAAGCACTTGAGCGATCCACAGGACGACGTTCACCTGAATCTCCTTAGCATCGTCGCGGGGACGAATGGATGGATGAGCTAAGCGGCGGTCGAGACCACCCATTCTGAGGGTGCCCACAATGGGTCCGATCTATGCGGAGAGGTAGGGGTCGCGCGGCGCAACGCGGCCGCAACCCGCGCAACGCCGCTCGCCGAAATGATCGGTTGCCACGCGTCGAAACCGTCAGACTCGCGGGAACTATCCGAAGCGCCCTCTCGACCGGACGCCACGACGGTGTCATAAGATATCTACCTGATACTCCGAACGACGTCCGAAAGACGACTCGTAGGAGAACGCGCATCTCCATTCGGGCGAGCGAGTGGTTCGAGATGGGTGATTCGCTCGACCAGCGTCGCATGGGAGACATCAATGGGCTGGAAGGCGAGCGACATCCCGAATCAATCGGGCAAGGTAGCGGTCGTGACTGGAGGCAACGGCGGCCTGGGGTTGGCGACGGTGCGGCAGCTTGTGGCTCACGGCGCCCATGTCGTCATCGCGGCGCGCAACCTGGACAAGGCCGAATCCGCCCGCAAGAAGATCGAGGCGTTGGTGCCGGGGGCGTCGCTCGAGATCCGCAAGCTCGATCTCGGGTCGCTCGCCTCGATCGCCGAGTTCGCCGCGGCGGCGAAGGCGGCCCACCCGCAGATCGACCTGCTGTTCAACAACGCCGGGCTGATGGCCGTGCCCGAGGGCAAGACGGCGGACGGATTCGAGATCCAGTTCGGGACGAACCACCTCGGTCACTTCGCCCTGACGCTGCGGCTGCTGCCTGCGCTCCTGGCGGCGCCGGCCGCGCGCGTCGTGAGCACCACTTCCATCGCCCGCTTCACCGCCGGCAAATACGATCTCACGAACCCGCACATGCGCGGCTGCTACGACGCCTGGGCCGCCTACGGAATGTCGAAACGCGCCGATCTCCAATTCATCCTGGAACTGAACCGGCGGCTTGCAGGCCGCAGCGTCACGGCCTACGCCGCGGATCCCGGGTTTGCCCGGACCGATCTCCAGGCCACCAGCGCCAGGGCCAAGAACGGCTTGCAGCAGCGGTTCTGGCTGATTGCCTCTCCGTTGATCGCCCAGTCCGCCGCCAGCGGAGCCTTGAGCCAGCTTCGTGCCGGCACCGATCCTGGGGCGGTTGGTGGAACGCTGTATGCGCCGCGCTGGTTCTCCTTCGGTGCGCCGGTCGTCCGAAAGATCGGATCTGGGATCGACCGGCCGGAGCAGCTGGTCCAGCTGTGGGAACTCTCCGAGTGCGCTACTGAGCTCACTCTCGAGGCCGCCCTCGCGAATTGACCCGCGGCATGGACGGCGAGTGCCGTCGGGGGAGCCTCGCTACCCTTCGTGGAGAACCTCTCCAGGGCGAGGCAGGCCCGGAAGGCATGTCATGTGGCGATTGCCGCCGGCCCTCTTCGCCAGATACATGGCGTAGTCTGCGGCCCTGAGCAGCGTGTCTGCGTCCCCGCCGTTCTGCGGATAGAAGCTGATGCCGATGCTGACCGCGGCATTCACCCTGTGTGTCTGAAGGGCGAAAGGCCGAGACAGAGCGTGGAGGACTTTCAGGGCGATCGCGTCGGCCTCCTCGACCTGGTGAACGGTTTCCAGAATGATCACGAATTCGTCGCCGCCGATGCGGGCGACAGTATCGACCTGGCGCACGCTCTTGGTCAGCCTGTTTGCGACGGCGCGCAGCAAGAGGTCGCCGAACTCGTGTCCGTGGGCGTCGTTGACCTCCTTGAAACGGTCGATGTCCATGAACAGGACGGCAAAGTCGGTCCCCGACCGTCTCGCACGAGCCAGGAGTTGGCCCAGCCGGTCCACCAACAAGAAGCGATTGGGCAGGTTGGTGAGGGAATCGTGAGTGGCGAGGTGCTGCAGGGCCGCCTCGGTCTGCCTCATTTCGTTGATCTCGCGTGTGATGCCCACCAGGCCAATGACTTCGCCGGACTCGTCATGGAGCGGCAGTTTGGTGGTCAGCGTCCAGTTCGTTCGGCCGTTGCCCAGCGGGCGGCTCTCGATCACGCCGATGATGGGTCGGTCCGTGTCCATGATTCTCTCGTCGTCGAGCCGGGTTCCCATCCCGAACGTCTCGCCGAACAGATCGACGTCCGTCTTGCCCACGAGGTCGGCTGGATCCGGGAAGCCAAGGTCCTGGGCCATCTTGCGGCTGACGCGCAGCAGACGGCATTGACGATCTTTGAAGTAGATGCTGTCGGCCGTGCTGTCCATCAGGGCGTGGAACAGGAATGCTTCGCTCGGGGGATTGGGAACTGACATGGGTTGCTACCCTCTCGGCGCTCATCCGGCTGACGTGGATCTGTTCTCGGCGGTCGCGCACCGAGAGTCAAGCGTACGACCAACTCGTTCGTAGGGCATGATCGCCTATGTGGAGCCGATCGCACTTGCCCTGGGTACCGTTCTTGTTGTCCTGGTCTTCTGGGATCTCTTCGAATCGATCGTCGTGCCGCGCCCCACTCCCGGTTGGTTCCGCATCGGGCGATACGTTCTCCGCAGTTCCTGGCGGGTCGTTCGAGCGGCCGGGCGCGGCCGGGACGGTCGGCCCCGGGACACGCTGCTGGGCCTCTATGCGCCGGCCGTCACGCTGGTCTTGCTCGGCGTATGGCTCCTGGTGATGATCGTCGGCTACGGCCTGATCCTGTTTGGGTTGCGCGGCCAATTGCGCCCCGACCCCGGGGATCTGGGCACGGCCACCTACTTCGCGGCCTCCTCCGTGCTGACGCTCGGCGGTGACTTCGTCGCCGTCGGACCGGCGGCCCGCGTCGTGGTCGTGGCCGCAGCCGCCAGCGGCCTGGGCGTTGTCGCTCTCGTGGTGACGTTCCTCTTCTCACTCTACGGTTCCTACCAGCGGCGCGAGGTTCCCGTCGTAACCCTCCAGGCCGCCGCCGGCGCACCGCCGTCTGCGATAACGCTGCTCGAGACCTATGCCCGGCTCGACCTTGTCGGCCGTCTGCCCGACTTCTTCGCCGAGTGGGAGCGTTGGGCCGCAGAGGTTCTGGACACGCATGTGGCCTATCCGCTGCTGGGGTTCTTTCGATCGAGCCACGACAACCTGTCCTGGATCAGCGCCCTCGGGACGGTGCTGGACGCGGCCAGCCTGGTCATGACGACGACCGAAGGCGTGCCCCGCGGCGAAGCCGATCTGTTCCGGCGAGTGGGATCTCACCTCGTGGAGGACATCACCAACCTCGGCTTTCGGAGCCGGTCGACCGCTAGGCCAGATCCGGCCGCGAACCGGATCGGCGTTGACAGAGCCGCTTTCGACCAGGCCCGCGCTCGGCTGGCGGCGGCCGGCTACGCGCTCGCGCCCGCCGATGGGGCCTGGCAGGCGTTTGATGCGGCGCGAGGGGAGTACGCCAGCCGCCTGGAGGCTATGGCCTACTACTGGGCGACGCCCACCAACTCGTGGCTCGATTCCGGGGCGATCCCTCGATCGCCGGCCCACACTCCGGACGATACGCCAGGCGATGTCTCGGGCGCCGACAGCGATACGGCGACGTAGTCCGCACCCGATGCGCCCGCCCGCCGCCGACCGCCGGCGACGTATGCGGCCCCCCGCCCGCCCCTACCGCCGCCTCAGCTTCTGGGCCAGGCTCCTTCGATCGCGAGCAGCTCGCGCTTGATGGCCAGGGCGGCCTGCCGATCGGCATAGTTGGAGCCGCCGTAGCCGCCGAGTGTGCCGTCGCCGGCGATGACGCGGTGGCAGGGGACCAGGATCGGGACGGGGTTGCGGCCCATCGCGCCGCCAACCGCCTGCGCGGCGCCCGGGCGGCCGATCCGCCGTGCCAGTTCGCCGTACCCGACCATCTCGCCGTATTGGAGCCGCGCGGCGCCTCCGAGCACGAGGCGGTCCCAATCGGAGACGCGAAGGTCGATCGGCAGGCCGAACGCACTGCGACCGCCCGCCAGGTAGTCGCCGAGCTGCTGAGTGGCCGCGTCGAGGGTAGCCCGCCAATCCGCCGGCACCTCGCCGTCTTCCAGCGGCAGCACCGTTCCGTGGAGCCGCCGCGCGAGCCCGTCGACGAAATCTGGAGTCTCGGAGCCCAGGTTCACCGCGACGATCCCGGTGGCTGTCGCGGCGACGTGGAGCGGACCCCACGGCGCGGGGCAGATGGTGAAGGCGGCGACGAGCCCGGTCATGCGGGCAGTCTGACGCAACGGCGCAACCCTCGCGAGTCGAGGGAGCCGGCGCGGCCGACCCCGACGTTGCCGTCGCCGGTGAGCCGGCCTATACTCCCCGGGAGTATGCAAACGCAAGAATCACCGGCCAGCGCACCGAGCCTCGCCGTTCCAACCCAAAATCCCGCCGCGCTCACCGCCGAGATGCAGCTGCCCATCGAGGGAATGAGTTGTGCCTCGTGCGTCAATCGCATCGAGCGCTTCCTGCGTAAGACTCCTGGGGTCGCCGAAGCCAACGTCAATCTCGCGACCGAAGTCGCCACGGTGCGCTATCTCCCGGAGATGGCCGGGCTCGACGAGATCGCGCGGGCCATCGAGGCGGCCGGATACGAGATCCGCCATCTCCCCGAACCCAGGGCCGGCAGTGCCCGCGCCACCCTGCTCGACGAAGCCGACGCCGAGGCGGCCGTCCGAGCGCGCGAGCAGCGCACGCTCGGGCTGACGGCAGCTGCCTCGCTGGTCGTCGCGGCTCTGTCGATGCTGGTGATGTACCTGCCCAACGCGCCGTGGACCATGGAGCAGGTCGCGTGGCTGCTCATCGGACCCGCAACGGCGGTCCAGTTCCTTGCCGGCCGTCGCTTCTACCGCGCGGCTCTGCGGGCTGCTCGTCACGGAACCACCAGCATGGACACGCTCGTGGTCGTCGGGACGAGCGCGGCCTGGGCGTTCAGCGTGCTGATGACCTTCGCACCCGACGTGCTCCGGTCCGCGGGCATCGAGCCGCAGACCTACTTCGACAGCTCGACGGCGATCATCGGGCTCATCCTGACGGGCCGCTGGCTCGAAGCTCGGGCCAAAGGCCAGACGGTCGGCGCGGTCAAGGCGTTGATCGGGCTACAGGCTCGCTCCGCTCGAATCGTGCGGGCCGGTGCCGAAACGGACGTGCCGCTGGAGGAAGTCCGCGTCGGCGATCTCGTGCGCGTACGGCCCGGCGAGCGGGTGCCGGTCGATGGCCGTGTCTCCGAAGGAGCATCCGCGGTCGACGAGTCGATGCTCACCGGTGAGCCGATCCCGGCCGAGAAGGGGCCCGGATCCGAGGTGATCGGCGGGACGATGAACGGTCACGGGACATTCCTGTTCCGGGCCACGCGAGTCGGACGGGACACCGCACTGGCACAGATCGTGGATCTGGTTCGGCGGGCGCAAGGGTCCAAGGCGCCGATACAGAGGCTGGCGGATCGGATTGCGGCGGTCTTCGTGCCAATCGTGCTCGTGCTCGGCGGGACCACGTTCGTCCTGTGGTTCGTGCTCGGCCCAGAGCCGCGGCTGACGCATGCTCTCGTCGCGTTCATCACGGTCGTCGTCATCGCCTGCCCGTGCGCGATGGGTCTGGCCACGCCTACGGCGATCATGGTCGGGACCGGCAACGGTGCCGAGTCCGGCATTCTCATCCGCGGTGGCGAGGCACTCGAACTGGCGGCTGGAGTCGATGCCGTGGTCTTCGACAAGACGGGCACGCTCACTCGCGGGCGGCCGTCGCTGGGCCGGGTCGTCGCCGCCCCGGGCTTCACGACGGACGAGGTGCTGGATCTGGCGGCATCGGTCGAGCGGGGGAGCGAGCACCCGCTCGCGGCGGCCATCCTCGCCGGCGCGGCCGCGCGCAACCTCGGTGCCCATCCCGTGGCCGAGTTCGAGGCAGTCGCCGGTCGCGGCGTCCGAGGCGTCGTCGACGGACGCATGGTCGTCGTGGGAACCGCGGCGTTTCTGGCCTCGGAAGGCGTCGAGGCCGGCGCACTCACTCCCGATGACGATCCTCGTGCGGCGCTCATCTACGTTGGCGTCGATGGTCGAGCGGCCGGCGTGCTGCCTGCGATCGACGAGATCAAGCCCGAATCCGAACCTGCGGTGCGCGAGCTCTCGGCCTCCGGCATCGAGGTCTGGCTTGTCACGGGCGACCAGGCCGTAACCGCCAGATCCGTCGCTGTGGCGGTCGGCATCGCACCGGAGCACGTCATGGCGGAGGTGCTTCCGGCCGGCAAAGCCGCGGCGGTTACCTCGTTGCAGGCCCGCGGTCTGCGGGTGGCGATGGTCGGCGACGGCATCAACGACGCGCCCGCTCTCGCCCAGGCGGACGTGGGAATCGCGATCGGCACCGGGGCCGACGTGGCGCTCGAGGCGTCCGACGTGACACTCGTCGGCGGCGATCCGCGCAGTGTGGCTGCCGCGATCCGGCTCTCCCGCCAGACGCTGCGGGTCATCCGCCAGAACCTCGCCTGGGCCTTCGGCTACAACATCGTTCTCATTCCCGTGGCTATGGGCGCGCTCTACCCGATAGCCGGAATCACGCTGAACCCGGCCATGGCGGCAGGGGCGATGGCGCTCTCGTCGGTGAGCGTCGTGACCAACTCGTTGCGGTTGCGGCGGTCGACGAAGGGCTCGGCCCGACCGGCGAAGCAAGAAGTGGCGACTGCGACTTAGCCGGGCGGCCCGCCGCGAATTGCTCCTCGCGACTTTCCCGGCCCCGAGCCGGTTGACGGGGATCAGCCGACGTACGGGCCGATCAGGGCCATGGCCAGCGCCACGATGCTCCCTGCGAGAACGGTCCGCAGCCCCGCCGAGTGGCCGAAGCCGTGGCGCGACGCGAGAGGTCCGACTGCGATCCCCGCCAGCGCGGGCAGAACCGCCAGCACAGCCGCAACGACCCCCAGCGGGTAACTGCGCGACAGCGCGTGAACCGCGATCAACTGGCGCGTAACGAACGAGACGGCCATGAGCAGATCCGCGGCCACCATGAACCCGGCGAGTGCGCCGAAGATCGCCTCACTCCGCGTGGCGGCCAGGAAGATGGGCAGACCGACCGCCAGAACCCCCAGCGCGAGCAGCGCCGGAACGAGGATCAGCGATCCGTCGATCCCCTGGGGCAGCGCCACTCGCGGCGCGGGACGGCTCAGCTCGAAGGCGAGCAGCGTACCGCCGGACAGAAGCGCCCCGATGGCGCCGGCCTGGAATCCGCGGCGCAGCCAGGAGGGAAACAGTCGACGAAGCGCCATGAAGCCATCCTACACACTCGCGACGCGAGCTCAGGCGAGGAGCCGGGCCGTCCGGCGATTACCGGCCCGGCCTCCTGGCGCCCACGCCAGTGGCTATAATCCCCCGAGTCATGGAGAAGCGCGAGGGGATCATCAGGAAGCGCGACAGCAGCGACGATCCGCTGCCGGAACAATCCAGCCCAACCGATAGCGCTGGCGCGAGCGGGAGCGACCCAGGGTTGAGGGTGAAGGCCACAGCGATTCGCGTTGGCGTAGCCACGCGGTTGAGCGGCCTCCGGCCGAGTGTGGATCGTGCCCTGGTGTCGCGGATCGCCTCCTGGTTGCCTTTCCTGGCGATCCTGCTGATTGCGGCGGCCATCCGCTGGCGCCACATCGGCGACAGCAGCCTCGGGCTGGACGAGCTCACGCAGGTCCATGTCGCCCAATCACCGCTCGGTGAATTCCTGGCCGGCGTTCGTGCGCATACGTCGGCTGCCCCCCTCGACTACGTTGGCACCAGGATCATTCTGGATACCGTTGGCGCCATCGTTGGCGTTGGCAGCCTCAGCGCTCGTTTGTGGCCTTGGTTCTGCGGCGTGGCGACCGTGTTTGCCATAGAGCGCGCCACCCTGGAACTGACCGGGTCGCGTCGGACAGCGTTGACGGCCGCAGCGCTGACGGCCTTCTCGGGCTTCCTCGTCTTCTACTCCCAGGAAGCCCGGTTCTACTCCATGTCCGCCCTGATGACCGTGATGATCGTGTGGACCTTCGCCCGAGCGATCCGGCTGCGACGGCGTCGAGACTGGGCCGCTTTCGGCTGTGCGGCGGTCGCCGGCGTCTACACCCACTATTTCATTGCGCTGCTTCTGGTACTCGAGGGCGCAAGCTTGATGGTCGTGGAAGGCATTCGAATCGCCCGGCGGCGATCGGTCGGCCCAGCCGTCGTCGAGATAGGCCGACGTCTCCTCCCGTTGGTTCTCGTCGGCGTGGTCACGGGGCTGGCATTTCTGCCCTGGTACCTGTATGCGGCCCGCCCTCAGCTGTCGATTGTGTACGCCTACCCGCCCATTGCCGCCCTGAGCCCCGAACGTCTCGCCCAGGTGCTGGAGACTCTTCTGGCTGCCACCTGGGCCGGCGGGCCCGGTGGAGTTTCGTGGAGCGACTGGCTACTGACCGCCGCGGTCGTGGCACTTGCCGTTCCTGGGGCGGCTCGCCTGATGCGCGCCCGTCCGGAAACCGCAACAGCGATGGTCTCCATGGCAATCGTCCTCATCCCGCTTGTCTGGGTGATGGACATCCGATCGCACTACTTCATCTCAGAGAGACAGTTCATCTTCTTAGTCCCGTTGCTCTACATCCTGGCTGCAGCCGGTCTCGACACGGCAATCTCCGGGCTCGAGCGCCTGGCTGAGTTTGCGCGCCCGCGCGCATCGCAGGTCGTCCACATACTGGCCCCGGTGGGCCTGGCCGTCGCGCTGGTGGGTATGAGCATCCTTCCTCTCCGTCGCGTATACGCCGGCGATTTCCGGCCGCGTGAGAACTGGCAACTGGCGTCCTCCATAACGGAAAAGCTGCTTTGCTCGGGTGGCCGCGTCTATAGCAACGTCGCGGCGAGCTACTACTACGGCGTCGTCTTTTACGCCCCGGAACTAGAGCCGCGCGCGGTTTTTCTCGCGCAGCACGGTCAGAACGAGTTCCTCGTGGATGTCTTCAAGCGATACCCGATAGGTTCGAGTGACGTCATCGTCGTCTACACGCCGGCGCCCGGGGTCTGGGTGCCGGGCCGCGGGACGATCGGCACCATCAGTGACGCTCTCAAGCGGCAGGGTTTCCAGTTCCAGAGCATCAGCGCGGATCGCATCCGCATCTTCTACACCCCCGCAGGGTGCCAGGCGGCCGCGGCAAAGACCCTGGTCGTCTCGGGCATGACCACGCCGCGAACCTCGGGTTCGAAAGGCAGCATCCGGGTCACCGCAGTCGACGCGTACGGCAACCGCGCCCCAGGCTATCGGGGCACGGTGCATTTCAGGAGCACGGACCTGCAGGCGAGCCTGCCTTCGAACTACACCTTCACGGCTGCTGACGCTGGAACCCACGTCTTCGTCGCGAACGTGACCCTCAAGACTGCCGGCACGTGGTCTGTGACCGCAACCGACACGGCGACCGCCTCGCTCGAGGGCACCCAAAGCAGTATCGTGGTCAACTGATCTGGAGCAGCGCTCACTTGCCTATGGTGTCAAGCGGCGGGGCGCCACCGAGACGGGGCGGATGAGGGTTGGCCTCGCGGCCGCAGTCGTGGTCGGCGCCTCCGATGTCGGCTCGGATCCCTCCTCGCATGGCAGCTGACCGCACCTAACCAGACCGTGCCGGACGTGCGGGCGACGTTCGCCACCTGCGCCCATCTGCTCGACCGCGGTCACGGGCGCAAGACCGATGCCTCCGTTACTGCGATTCGTTCTCAGGCTCCCGGTCCAGTTGGCCTAGAGGTGGAAGCGGCGGAAGACCGCGACCGCGTTCTGGCCGCCGAACCCAAAGCCGTTGATGATCGCCGTGTCGACTCTCTTGACCCGCTTCACGTTCGGAACGTAGTCCAGGTCGCACTCCGGATCCGGATTCTCCAGGTTGATCGTCGGGGGAATGACGCCCTCGCGGATTGCTCCGATGGCCGCCAGCCCGCTCACTGCGCCGGCCGCGCCGAGGAGATGGCCCACCATCGATTTCGGTGAGCTGATCGCGACTGTGCGGGCATGGTCGCCGAAAGCCGACTTGATGGCCCGCGTCTCGGTGGCGTCGTTGAGCGGCGTCGAGGTTCCGTGGGCGACGATGTAGTCGATTTCGTCCGGCGCGACGCCGGACCGGGCCATGGCCTTGGTCATAGCGGCACTGGCGCCACGGCCGGTCGGCTCCGGAGCGCTGATGTGGAAGGCGTCCGCGGTCAGGGCGCCGCCGAGGACCTCGCACTGGATCTTGGCGCCGCGAGCCAGGGCGTGCTCGGCGGACTCGAGGACGACGATCGCAGCGCCCTCACCGAAGACGAAGCCGTCGCGCTCGCGATCGAAGGGCCGGGATGCGCGGGTCGGGTCGTCGTTTCGGCGCGAGAGCGCGCCCATGTTGCCGAGCGCGGCGAAGGCGATCGGCACGAGGTTCCCCTCCGAACCACCAAGGATCACGACGTCGCACTCACCGGCCTCGATCAGGCGCTGCCCGTCGATGAAGGCGATGACACTGCTCGCGCAGGCCGCGACCTGGCACATGACGGGGCCCGTTATGCCGTACTTGATCGATACCTGGCAGGCCGCCATCGAGCCCGACAGGGCAGGAATTGCGAACGGCGATACCTGGCCGTTGCCCTTCTCGGCGAGGACCCTCGTGCCCTCGATCACCTGCTCGACGCCGCCGCCGCCGGTATTCACGATGACGGCGACGCGATCGCGCTCTTCCTGCGTATAGGTTGAGAAATCGATCCCGGCATCCTCCACCGCTTCGGTCGCGGCTGCCATGGCGAAATGGACGAAGCGGCTCATTCGACGGGCCATCTTGCGATCCATGGTCAAGGATGGGTCGAAGTTCTTGACCTCGGCGGCGATGCGCACGTCGAGCCCGGAAGGATCCCAGCACCTGATCGTGTCGACGCCCGAATTACCGGCGATGAGGCTATCCCAGTAAGCGCGGGCGGTGATACCGATCGGGGTGACGGCCCCAAGACCGGTGATTACGGCGCGACGGGCAAGATCCTTGTTGGCCACTACCAATCTCCTACGACGTGTTCGGCGGGCGGCTGCGGGGGCAGCCGGATGCGTTCTGACTTGTCTGCCCGGACGGAGAGCACGGTGCCCGTTGGCGGGACGGCATTCCGGCTGGCCGCACGCGAGGACCGCGGCTACTAACTAATGGGGGAATTGTACCGGCTCCGGACGGGTCGGCGGGCGAAGATCGTCGGTTTGTTCGCCCCGTCCGACCGACAACCGCCGGCGCGCCTTCGAAGGGCCGCGTCAACGGTGGCTGGGCTCGGCTTCGCGCATCAGGTCGATGACCCTGCGCAGGAATAGGCGAATGGCCGCCCGCTCGCCGTCCGAAAGTGGCTCCAGGGCGTGCCAGACGGCCTCGCCTCGCCAGGCGTAGGCACGCTCGACCTGCTCGAAGGCTGCTTCATCGAGCCGCACGCGGACGACGCGTCGATCTGAGGCGTCCCGTTCTCGGACGACGTAGTGCGCCGCCTCCAGCTCCTCGACGACCCGGCTTGCCCAGCCGTAGGAGATGCCCAGGCCGGAGGCAAGTTGGCCGACCGTCCGCTCGCCGTGCTGATACACGTGAATGGCCGCTCTAACGGCGTGGGCCGACATGGGCGGCCCGCTCGCGACGGCTTCGACAGAAGGCAGAACGGACGCGTCGGGCCGAGCGCCCTCGCCCCCGGCGGCGTCGAACCGCTGCCGCCGCGTGGCGTACGTGGCGTGCAGAAACTCAACCAGGAGCTTGCTGGTTTCGAGGGCATCGTCCGGTATTCGCGTCTTCGGCTGCTTGTCTTTCGTCATCGACTCTTGCCAGCTGGGGCTCTCTATATGATAATGGACTTCCTATTAGTTGCGTAAGACAAGGAATATTCCAAACGTGACACCGAACCCAATCTCCGCCACCGATCCGCGCCGGCGCTGGCTTGGGCTGGCAATGCTGAGCGTGGGCGTGGCGATGATCATCGTCGATGCGACCATCGTCAACGTCGCGGTACCGTCTATCGCCCGCGATCTGGGACTATCCGGCACCGGAACCCAGTGGGTCAACACGATCTACGCCCTCGTCTTTGCGGCTTTCCTGGTGACGCTGGGGCGCATCGGCGACCAGGCCGGGCGGCGCCGGACCTACGTGGCTGGCCTGATCCTGTTTCTGTTCGCGTCGGCCCTGGCAGGCTTCGCCCAGTCGGGCGAGGAACTCATCGGGGCCCGCTTCCTGCAGGGCCTCGGCGGGGCGGCGATCCTGCCTGCCACCCAGTCCATCCTGAACAGCAACTTCCGCGGCCGTGATCGGGCCATCGCGTTCGGCATATGGGGTTCCGTCATCGGCGGCATGGCGGCGCTCGGGCCGCTCCTCGGCGGGTGGTTGACGACGAACCTGTCGTGGCGCTGGGCCTTCTACGTCAACATTCCGTGGGGTCTGCTCGCGATCTTCGGCACGCTGGCCTGGATCGACGAGTCCCGCGACGAGAACGCCCGGGCTGGATTCGACCTGCCCGGCTTCCTCTTCATCACCGTCGGTCTGTCGTCCTTCGTATTCGCCATGATCGAGGGCTACACCTACGGCTGGACTTCACCCTCGCAGCCGTTCGGGATCCTCGGCTGGCGCTGGCCGCTGGAGTCGATCTCGATCGTCCCGTTTGCCATCGCGCTTGGGCTCCTGTGCCTGGTCGGGTTCACTGTCGTCGAGATTCTGCGCGAGCGGGCCGGCAAGTTCTTCCTTTTCGACTTCGCGCTGTGGCGCTATCCGGCCTTCCGATACGGCAACCTGGCGGGGACGATCGTGTCCCTCGGCGAGTTCGGCCTGCTGTTCGTGCTGCCGCTCTTCTTGCAGGCGGTCCTGGGGATGTCCGCCTTTGAGGTGGGACTTGTGCTCGTGGCGCTCGCCGCGGGTGCGTTCGTGGCAGCGCCCGTTGCCGCGGGGTTCGCCCGTCGCTACGGCCCGCGCCGCGTTGTGACGATGGGAATGGGCCTGGAGGCGATCGGCATCTTCTCGACGGCGATCCTGATCTCGCACGACCTCAACGTCCTTGTGCTCGTTCCGCCGCTCGTCGTCTATGGGCTCGGGGTTGGCTTCGCCACGGCGCAGCTTACGAGCGTGGTTCTGGCCGACATCCCGGCGGAGGTTTCCGGTCTGGCATCAGGCACCAACTCGATGATGCGCCAGATAGGCTCCGCGCTCGGCATCGCCATCCTGGGCTCCGTTCTGTTCGTCTCCCTCGGCGTCGGCACGGGGAACCGGCTGGCTCAGATTCCGGGTCTTCCGCCGGTCGCTCAAAATGCCGTTCGCCAGGCCATCGAGCAATCGGCCGGTCAGGCGCTCATCGGCTTCCGAACGGGGCAGGTGGATCCGGCGGTCGCCGCGCAACTCGGCGGCCAGATCGACCCGAAGCAGCTCGCCCAGTTCGGTCGGCAGGTCGCGCCGCCGATCGAGGATGCGTTTGTCGATGCCGCTCACCTGGCCGGATTGGCGGCGACCGGGTTTGTTCTGGTAGGGCTGATGTTCTCCCTGCTACTGCCCAGGACGAAGCCACAAGAGGCGGTCGCGAAGGACGTGGCGGTCGGAGAAGAGGCAGTCGCGGGTTGAAACGGGCCGGGGAACCTGTGGCGCCGGGATCTGCGGTGGCGACCAGCGGGGGAGCGCGGCGCGGCTAGCCTTTGTGCGGGTTGCTGAAGTTCATGCCCAGAGTGGCCTCGAGCAGGTCTCTGGCCGCCGAGTGGAGCTGCTCGGCGAAGCCCGCCGGATCGTCGCGTTCGGCCCGGATGCCTTCCCAGAGGATCTTCTCCTCGTCGCCGGCCAGAGTGATGTACGGCTGCGCGAACCAGCGCTTGGGCGTCGCCACGATATCCAGGCAGCTCGTCAGGCGGCGGCCATCCTTGAGATGCGTCTCAATGATGATCCGCAGGATGACCTGGTCTTCGCCGCCGACCTCCCGCCAGCGGTCACCGTCGGCCGAGGCCTTGACGATCACGGTGCGCTCGGCCGTGGGCAGACGCTCTCGATCCCAGATCAGGTGCCGCGCCGAGGACAGCTGCTGTCGAGCCTTCGTGACGGTATTCAACAACTCCCAGGCGGCGGTCAAGTCTCGCGACATCGCTGCTCCCTGGGTCGGGCAGTGGGCGGCGTTCGTCCGCTCAGAAGCCCGGCCAGCTCCCGCGGTAATGCAGGCGTCAGAAGCGTACAGCCGCGGCTCGGGTGGCCACAAGCGGTGTTGTCCGGCGTGCTTCGGCCATGGTGCGCCAGTCAGTCGCCGATGTAGTGCTTGAAGATGATCGCCGCGTTGTGGCCGCCCAGCCCGATGTTGTTCGAAAGCGCGTAGCGAAGCGGCTTCTCGACCGTCTCGGTGGCGATCGTGACGTTGCATTCCGGATCGGGCTCGCGGTAGTTGAGCGTGCCGGGAACCATTTGGTGGTGGATCGAAAGAACGGTCGCGATGCCCTCGAACGCTCCGGCGGCACCCATCATGTGGCCCGTCATCGACTTCGTGGCCGAAATCAGGATTTCGGGTGTGTGGCTGCCGAACGCGGCCCAGATGGCCTCGCTCTCGCGCTTGTCGCCGACTGGAGTGGAGGTGCCGTGGGGGTTGATCATGCCGATCTCGTCGGCCGGGACGCCCCACCGCTCGAGCGCCATCTTCATGGCCCGAGCCGAGCCCTCGCCGCCGTCCGCCGGGGCGATCATGTCGAAACCGTCGGCAGCCGAGCCGTAGCCCACGATCTCTGCATAGATCCTGGCGCCGCGGGCCTTGGCCAGCTCCAGATCCTCGAGGATCAGGGCGCCGGCGCCTTCACCCAGGACGAACCCATCGCGGGTGCGATCGAATGGCCGGGAGACTGTTCCGATCGGCTGGCCCGGCAGCGGAGTGCCCAGCCCGCGCATGTTGGTGAAGCCGATGTGGACCAACTCCAGGAGTGGGGATTCGGCCGAGCCCGCGATGACGGCCGTGCAGTCGCCGCGGCGTATCGCTTCGGCCGCTTCGCCGATCGCGGTCGTCCCGGTGGAGCACGCCGAAACCGGGCAGAAGTTGTGGCCCTTGGCGCCGGTCTCGATGGCGATCGTGCCCGAGCTCGCGTCCACCAGGCCGTTGGCGATGAAGAATGGGCTGACCGATCGAGCGCCCCTCGAGTGCCAGACCTCCTGGTTGGAGATGAACAGACCCTGACCACCCCCTCCGGATCCGTAGATGACGCCGACGTCGTACCGGTTTTCGTCGGTGATCTCCAGACCGGAGTCGGCCACGGCCATCCGCGCCGAGGCCACCGCGAAGTGGACCGTCGTCTCCGTCCGCCGCGCGTCCTTGAAGTTGAAGAACTTGGTGACGTCGAAATCGTGGACCTCGCCACCGGCCTTGTGCTCATACGGCGTCGTATCGAAGTGGGTGATCTTGCCGATGCCCGAATGGCCGTTGACCAGGTTCTGCCAGACGGTGTCCAGATCGTTGCCGATTGGGCTCACTACCCCCATTCCGGTGACGACGACTCGCCGGTTGTAGTCAGGTTTGCGCACGGGGGTCAGATCCTCCTGGGGCTCGGATGCGCCGCTCTCCCGGCGGCGGGGCGTGGGTAGTTCATGCGTCGAGGAACGGGACCGCTATGCCTCCGGGCGAAGAGGCATCGTCGGTGGCGACGGCCGTGGCCTCGGGCGCGATGCGCTTGATGAGGCCGGTCAGGACCTTGCCGGGCCCGATCTCGACGAATGTCGTGACGCCGTCGGCGGTCATCCGCCGCACCGCGGAAACCCAGTCGACGCCACGGGTCAGGTGTTCGATGAGCTCGCCCCGAGCGGCCGGGGCCGTCGCGATCGGGCGTGCGTCGGCATTGGCGAGCAGGGGAGTGGCGGGCTCGGCGAAAGCGATCGGCACCAGGACGCGGGCCATTCCCTCGGCCGCCTCCTTCATCAGCGACGAGTGCGCCGCAACGGAGACCGGCAGCATGATCGCGCGCCGGGCGCCCAGGTCCCGCGCGCCCGCAACTGCGGCCTCGACCGCGGCCTTGTCGCCGGAGATGACAACCTGGCCGGGCGCGTTGCGGTTAGCCACGGTCAGACTGCCGAGCGGCTCGCCGAGAGCGATCAGCTCCGGGAGGCGGGCGTCGTCGAGCCCGATCAGCGCGGCCATGGCACCGGTTCGTCCCTGACCCGAGGATTGCATCTGGCGGCCGCGTTCGCGGACCAGCCGAACGGCGTCGCCGAGCGAGATGACGCCTGCCGCCACGAAGGCGGAGTACTGGCCCATCGAATGGCCGGCGCAGTAAGCCGGCGTAGGGGCGGCGATCCCGGCCGCGGCCCATCTCTCGCGCAGGGCGGCCAGAAATGCGATCGAGGTGGCCACGAGTGCGGGCTGGGCGTTGACCGTCAGATCGAGCTGCTCGGCCGGTCCTTCGAACGCCAGGCGGCTGAGCGGCTCGCCGAGAGCCTCGTCGGCTTCGGCCATGACGGCCGCCGCGGCCGGCGACGATTCCGCGACGGCCTTGCCCATTCCAACCGACTGGGACCCCTGCCCCGGAAAGACAAACGCGATTCGATCCATGAGCCTGTGACTGATCTCCTCCGACCGGAGAGCGCGAGGTGACGGGCCCGGCGCCACTCCCGGTCGAGCTGGAACTCGATGAGCCGCCGCTGAGGGACGGGAACTGTGTTGCTAGAGTAAGTCGGCGTGGTTGGGTCGTGCGGAAATCGTGTGCAGGTTTGCAAGTACCGACCGGCAGGGCTTAACCTGGCGCCTATGCCGCAGTTTCATCCCAAGCTCCCCAACCTCGGGCAGCGCACGGCAGACGTGCCGTCCGGAGGTGCCGTTCAGCCCCCGAATGGGTCACCGGATGTCGCTCCGCAACTCGCCCAAGACTCGCGCGCCGCCGGCCCGGCGCTCGCCGAGGGGCGCGCTGAGCCGCTGCCGGGCGCGCACGAAGGTCCCGCTCGGTCGACCATCCGCCTGCTCCGGGGATCGCCCCGACCGTTCCTGCGCCTGCCGTCGCTGACCGTCCCGAGCCGGGCGGCGGTCGAGTCGGCCGCTCGGGAGCTGCTATCAGCGCCGGTCGAAGCGGCCCGAAACCGCATGCAGAACCCGCGCGAGCTTTCAGATCGCATTGCGATGGGCCGCGCGATCTGGCGGGACCTGGTGATCGGGTTTGCGGCGCAGCTCGGCGAGCTGAACCTGGGGTTTACGCAGCTGGCGGCGATGTACGCCCTGGCCGACAGCGGGACGATGACGGTGGCAGACCTGGCGGATTCGCTGGGCCGCTCGCCGTCGGCGGTGAGCCGGATGGTCGACGCCCTGGTCCAGCGGCAACTGATCGAGCGGCGTCAGGACTCGGAGGATCGGCGGCAGCGGACGCTGAGGCTCACAGGCCGCGGCCAGGCTCTCCTGGGACTCGTGGATCGAGCCCGCGCCCAGGAGTTTCTATCGATCGTGCGGCCTCTGCCAGCGGCGGAGCGGGCGGTAGTGGCCATGGGCGTGGCGGCACTCTCGACCCATGCCATGACGCGCCGTGGCCGCCTGATCAAGCAACGGGCTGGAGTCGGCGCCCGAGGTTCGGGTACCTCATGGGGCCGGGAGCGGCGCGGGACGCGGTCCGAGGCCTAGACTCTAGAGGCGCGACTACTGCGCTGCTTGGGCCGCATCGGAAGGGCGAGTCTATGGACAAACCGGGTCGGAACATCCTGGACACCAGCGAGTCGAGGATCGATCGGGCCATAGTCGGCGCCCTGCGCGGCCAGGATCTCTCGGGTTTCGAGATCTGGCACTGGCTCGGATCGGGGGACGGTGCAGCCGGTCTGCTGACCGAGGCCGATCTGTACCCAACTTTGTATCGGCTCGAAGCGACGCGTCTCCTCAAGAGCGACTGGCACGAAGGTGAACGGACCAGGCGAACCTACCGACTGACCTCTACCGCGCTCAGGCTGGCCGAAGAGAACGGCTGGCCACCGCTTGTCTTCCGAAGCGGCGCGGCCACGCAGGGCGAGCCCGATCGCCCCAACCGCGCCGTCAGCCCCGGTCCGGACTCGGGGTCTTGGTTCGTACCGCTCAAAAGGCAGCCGGTCGCCACCGATCCGCTGCCCGTGGTTTCGCCGGCCCGAAGTGCGGGCAGTCCCGCCGACCGGGACCGACATAGCGAGAGCCGGCCGTCGCCGGAATGGAGCGACGCCGCCGAGCCGGACGGTGCGGCAATCGAGCTATACGCCGCCGACCTTGCCGCCGCCCTCGACCTGCCCCGGATCGAATTGAGCCGTGTCCGTCAGGAGATCGCCGACCACCTGGCCGACTCCGCCGTCGCCCTCGAACTGAGCGGTCTCGACTCGAAGTCGGCAACCGCTGAGGCCATCGAGCGCCTCGGGGATGCCCGTGATCAGGCGACGCGAATCAACCGGGCCCAGCAAACCAAGAGCCGACGAAGCCGCGCCACCAGCCGCGCCATCATCGAGTTTGTCGGTGAGATGGTGCTGTGGCTGACCCTGTCCGTGGCGGTTTTCGCCGTCTCGTCGGGCTTCGCCGACCTGCTCGTTGCGCTGGGCGGCCTGCTGGGGCTCCACCTGACGGTGCTTCGCTCCGCCGAATGGACCACCAATCAGCTGGCGATCATGGTGTGCGCGGGGGCCTTCATGGCCGGGCGCCTGAGCCTCGGCCACCTGGCCCAGGTCAGCCGCCACGGAGACGCCACGCTTCGGAGACGGTGGGCAATCCGTGGAGCGGTTGCCGTGCTCGCCATCGCTCTGGTGTTGCCGGGCTTCCAGGACACACTCGTCGTCGCGACCATGCTCGCGGCGCCGGTCGCCTTCGTGCTGGGCACTTTCCGGCCGAAGCACGTGCAAGAAAGTTCTTACAACTGGCGCGGCATTGCCATCGCCGTCCTCGTGGTGGCAACGGTCACCCTCCTGCCATTCGGGCGGTTGTTCGCCTACGACCCGAATGCAACGCCGGGCACGCCCCTGGCCGCCGGCAACAACGCCGCCCAGTTGACGGTGTTCCAGCTCCCCGACGGCACCGTCGACTACGAGATTCGCCAGCCGGCCGGGAGCGGAGCGGTAACAGTCGAGTTGTGGCCGGCATCGCTCCAGGGTCCGTTCGTCATTGTCGATCCATCCGCGAGCGGACCCGCGATCGTCGTCAGAGCGGGCACTCCGAGCTCGGACTCGACGGTGGCGCCGGCAGGAGCGCAGTCTGTCGACATCTCGAAGCTGCCGCCATATCGGCAGTGGTGGGTCGTGGCCGTGACAACGGGCCCTTCCGGGCAGCGGACGGCGATTGCCGTGGCCATCCAGACGGGCGCCTCTCCGAGCCCCGGCACCGTCCTGGGCTGGCTGATCTCGAAGCTCTAGAAGGCGGCGCGGGCCGGCTGGCCTCGGGCTAAACTTGGCCCGACCGAAACGCCCGCTTCCAGCCCCGCGGAGATGCCCCACGATGTCGAACGACGCCCCTCGCCCGCTGCCCTACGACCTGCCCAGCAATCCGGACAAGCGCCACAGCGCCGCGCTGACCGACGGCCCGGATCGGGCCGCGGCCCGCGGCATGCTCAAGGCCATCGGCTTCGACGACAACGATCTCGCCCGGCCACTGATCGGCGTGGCCACGACGTGGATCGAGACGATGCCGTGCAACTACAACCAGCGCCGGCTGGCAGAGCACGTCAAGGCGGGGATTCGGGC